>CAZNNH010000046.1:0-27241 GCA_964574335.1 uncultured Acidobacteriota bacterium
CGCGGCTTCAGGGGGTCGCGATCGGACGTGGACCTTCACGCCTGGCACTGGGCGACGCCACCGTCGAACGGCGCCGCGGCGCTGGCGCACGTGGCCTTCTGCCCGGCCACGGTGAGTGTAGGCACGGGGGCCGAGGATCAACCGGGGCGAGTTCCCCGAACGCCGACGCGCAGCTCCTACCATCGCAATGCCACACTGCTATGCGGCGTGGCGGCGAAGGTAGTCGATCGTCCCAGGGAGATCCCTGACAAGCCGCAACAGCGTGTCCATCGCCTCGCTCTGAGCGTTCCGGCCGGCCTCCCAGCGCGAGAGCGTGTTCGCACCCAGGCGAAGGAGCCGAGCGAGCTCGGCCTGGGTCAGCCCGAAGCGCTCTCGAAGGGCGCGGATCTCCTGTGCCGACACGAGGCCGTGCTTGCGGCGATACAGCGCGACGGCGTCTTCGCTCAGCCGTCGCGCGTCCCGATATCGCAGCACCACCTCGTGACACCTCGGGCACCGCAGGTGTGCAGCCGAAGCGACAGCGATCTCCTCTCCGTTGACGGCAAACCGCAGAGTCCCCCGCTTCTCGGCCATGGCCGCACCACATGCGGGGCAACCATCATCGGGAAGGGCCCGCCCGGGCTTGCCGAGACCTGGTCGCCCCGGCCTAGCTGTCGTCTTCCTCATTGCCGTTCTCATCCTCGTGGAAGGACACCACGACGCAGTCCTCGCGCAGAATCAGCTTGAGATGGATCGTGGTCTCGCCCACCCGAGGCTTGAAGACGTACATCCACTCGCCCGTCGAGCCGGACGCGAGGCGTCTCGCGAAGTCGGCAACCCTCAGTCCCTCGAGCGTCTCGCGCGCGTCCTGGCCATCCAGGCCCAGAGCCGCCAGCTCGCGAAGAGCCTTGAACGTGAAGCGGACCTTCTCGCGCGAGTCCAGCGCACGGACCCGCGTCAGGACCTTGGCGAGCCCGCGCGGCGGCCGGGTCACACCTCATACCTGTCAGGTGAATTATGCATGTGGTGATACCCCCACTCAAGCCCTGTGGCGGTGCTTCTCCCCCGGAAGGAACGGAAACCCCAGGCGAGCGCCCTCCAAGTGCTCGACTCTCCTGCGACGGCGCGCCAGCGCGGCCTCATCCCCCGCGGCGCCACCGACTCTCGGAGCAGGCTTGATGCCTGGACTGGCTTCGGGAAGCGGCTGGCCATGGCAGGAGGTGCCTCTCTGTCATCCACCCAGGCCTCCTACCCGTTCCCCGTGCCGAGTCACCCATGAGGGCGGGGCCGGGCCGCCAGAGAGCGCTCCGGCTCCGTCCATCGGGCGGTCATGCGGCACCTTCCGGCCTACACCGTGGACGAGCGACCGCCGCAGGAGGGGCTCGGCTAGCGCCGCGGCAACTGACGGTTCCTGGCCGGCACCTGGAGCCCGGATCGGCTGTGTCCCAGATCCTTCGCTCCGCCCGGCAATCGGAGCTCCGCTCAGGATGACCCTGGGGATCGGCAAGGCACTGCCTTGTAGACACTTAGCCCGCCCTGGCACCGCCCCTGGGACTCCTCGGCTCCCTGGCGGTATCCTCACGGTCGCTACTGGGAATAAGGGTACAGCCGTGACTTTGGATGCCAGGAGCCGGCCACAACGTCAGCGGCAAGACGTCCGTTCATCGGACGCTGGCCCAGGGACTGCGCTCTCGCCCGGGAGCGTCCTGATCGTTCCCGTGGAGCGACCGGGGCATCTCGTGGCGGGCGTGGCGCGGGAGCGGCGCTCCGAGCGGAGCGCCAGGACGGAGCTTGGCCCATCTGGAGACGCAGACGTTTGTGAGGAGAGAGTGACCATGGATTCCGCCGGATCTTGCCGGAGGCTCGGCTTGGCAGCGGCCCTCGTGGGCGCCGTGTGCCTGGCGAGCGCGACGTCTCTTTGGGCGCAGACGACCAACGCGTCCGTTTCGGGGACGGTGCACGACGCCGAAGGAGGCGTCCTGCCCGGGGCCCGCGTGACGCTGACCAGCAACACCACCGGCAACGCCCTGTCGATGCCGACCGACGGACAGGGACGGTTCGTCTTCGCCGCCGTGCGCCCGGACGCCTACACCCTGAAGGCCAGCATGGAGGGCTTCAAGACCCTGGAGCGGACCAACCTGGTGGTGGCCCCGAACGACAAGCTCGCCGCCGGCATCCTGGCCCTGGAGGTCGGCGAGATCACGGACAGCATCACGGTGGTGGCCCGTGTCAGCGAGCTGCAGGCCGAGAGCGGCGAGCGCTCGTTCACGCTCGAGTCCGAGGCGATCAAGAACATCGCCAACAACGGCCGTTCGCTCTTCGGCTTCGTGACGCTGGTCCCGGGCGTGGTCCCGAACAACGGGACCGAGAACCCGACCAACGCCGAGCAGTTCACCACCAACGGCCTCCGCAACACCCAGAACAACGTCACCATCGACGGCGTCACCAACATCGACACCGGCAACAACGGCAGCTACATGGCGTCGACCAACATCGACGCCATCGAGGAGTTCAAGATCCTGACCAACTCCTACCAGGCCGAGTTCGGCCGCGCCGCCGGCGGACAGGTCCAGATGGTCACCAAGTCCGGCACTCAGGAGTTCCACGGCTCCGGCTACTGGTACGGCCGCCGCTCCGGCTGGAACGCCAACGGCTGGACCAACAACCGGGCCGAGGTCGAGGCCGCCGACTCCTCCCGCAACGACTACGGCTACACCCTCGCCGGCCCCGTCTACATCCCCGGCGTCTTCAACCAGGACAGGAAGAAGCTGTTCTTCTTCTGGAGCCAGGAGTGGCAGAAGCGAAAGGACCCGGTGACCGCGCAGCTCTCGCGGGTGCCGACCCCCCTCGAACGTCAGGGCAACTTCTCCCAGAGTCTCGACAACAACGGCAACCCCTGGCCCTACATCAAGGACTGGACCACCGGCCTGCCCTGCGGTCCCGACGACACCAGCGGCTGCTTCTCGTACCAGGGCGTCCTCGGCTGGATCCCGCCCGATCGCCAGTACCAGCCCGGCATCAACGCCCTCAACGTCTACCCGGATCCCAACTACTCAGAGCCCGGCAGCATCAACAACTACAGGAGCCAGGACCCCACCGACGCGCCGCGACGGGAGGAGATGTTCCGCCTGGACCTGCTGCCCACCGACAACTGGCGCATCACCAGCCGCTACATGCAGAACAGGGACTTCCAGACGCGGCCGTACGGCACCGCCTGGGCCGGCGCCGGCAGCAACAACCTCAACGACACCGGCTGCACCTACGACAACCCGGGCCGGAACTGGATGGTCTCGACCACCGGCGTGCTCAACAACACCACCTCGCTCGAGATCACGGTGGGCAGCGCCCACAACTCGCTGACCTTCGACCTCACCAACCCCAAGCTGCGGCGCGCGGCCTCCGGCCTGGACGACATGCCCCTGCTCTACCCGGACGCGGTGCAGGGCGACTACATCCCGGACATGATCTTCAACGGCGGGCGTGTCGGCGGGCAGGCCGGCCGCTACCAGACCCACAACGGGCCCTTCCAGAACCAGAACACCACCTACGACGTCACCGCCGCGCTGACCAAGGTCTGGGGCTCGCACACCGCCAAGCTCGGCGTCTTCTACCAGAGCTCCTGGAAGCCGCAGACCGCGTTCATCGACTTCAACAGCCAGATCAGCTTCGTGGACAACACCAACAACCCGTACGACACCGGTTTCGGCTACGCCAACGCCGCCATCGGGTCCTTCCAGACCTACAGCCAGGCCAACCGCTACACCTATCCCGAGTGGGTCTACAAGAACTACGAGTGGTATCTCCAGGACAACTGGAAGGTGGGCTCGAAGCTGACCCTCGACTACGGCGTCCGCTTCTACTACATGACGCCGCAGTACGACCAGACGCTGCAGGTCTCGACCTTCATCCCCGAGGGCTTCGACTTCGCGAGCGCGGCGACCCTCTTCTACCCGGCGATCGTCGACGGCCAGCGGGTGGGGATCGACCCCGCCACCGGCCAGACGGTCGACGAGCGCTTCATCGGCCGGCTCACGCCGGGCTCCAACCGGTTCGACGGCACCTACAACGCCGGCCAGGGGATCAGCGACACCATGCAGAGCGGCAACGCCTTCAAGGTGTCTCCGCGCTTCGGCTTCGTGCTCGACCTCTCCGAGAACGCCACCGCCCTCCTGCGGGGCGGCTTCGGGGTCTTCTACGATCGGCCGATGGGCAACGTGGTGTTCGACCAGAGCGGCAACGCCCCGGCCACGTTGGTGTCGACCCTCAACTACGGCCTGTTGAGCCAGCTCAGCGCGGCCGGAGCCGCCCCCGACACCACGCTCTCCCTGAGCCCCACCGCCTACGACTTCACGCCGCCGCGGGTGATCGCCTGGAACGTCGGCTTCCAGAAGAAGCTGTGGAAGTCGTTCGTGTTCGACCTCTCCTACGTCGGCTCGAAGTCGGACCACCTGGTCAGCCAGGAGCAGATCAACTGGGTGCCGCCGGGCGCAGCCTTCCTGCCCGAGAACCGGGACCCGACCACCGGTGCCCCGCTGTCCACCGACTTCATGCGGCCCTACCAGGGGTACGGCGAGATCCGCCTGTACGACTACAAGGGCTTCTCCAACTACCACTCGCTGCAGACCTCGCTCCAGCGCCGCTTCGACAACGGGATCATGGTCACGGCGTTCTACGTCTGGAGCAAGGCGCTCGGCATCGCCGACGGCGACTACAGCACCATCTGGCCCAACACAACCGAGGCCGAGAACCGTCGGGTCAACTACTCCTACGTCAACACCGACCGGCCCCACAACTTCGTGATCAACTTCGTCTACCAGACCCCCAAGGTCACGGACGGCGCCGCCGGCGTGATCCTGAACGACTGGCAGATCTCGGGCATCTATCGGCGGCTGAGCGGCACGCCGTACGCGATCAACTTCTCGGTCCCCGGCGTCAACAACCAGACCCTCACCGGCTCGCCCAGCTACAACGGACGGGTGGTGGTCGTCTGCGACCCCGGCCCCGGCAGCAGCAGCGATCCGTACGCCCAGCTCGACACCGGCTGCTTCGCGCCGCCGCAGGTGGGGAGCGTGGGCGACGAGTCGGCCCGGTACTTCGTCCACGGCCCCGGGATCGACAACCTCGACCTGTCCGTCTCGAAGACCTTCCTGGTCAAGGACCGAGTCCGGATGGAGCTTCGCCTCGATGCCTTCAACGCCTTGAACCACACCCAGTTCTCGGGCGTGAACAACACCGTGGGCTTCACCAGCCTGAGCGACTCCACCGTGACGAACCTTCCCTACGACCAGAGCGGGAACCTGGTCCGGCAGAGCGGCTTCGGCAGCATCAACGGGGTGCGTGCGCCAAGGACCATCCAGTTGGTGACCCGTCTGACCTTCTGAGGGCGCCCGTCAGGGCCGCGCCCGAAGAATCCGGGACTCGGCCGGGATCCTTCCGGGGTACAGCCTCGAAGCGACACTCAGGGTGACGCGGGCGACCGTATCCTCCCGGCCTCGTGCGGCAACAAACGTGTGGCCGTGAGGCTGAGCATGAGGGGCAGCAGCAGACCCAGGACCTTCCTGGGGGACCTCGTCCGGCAGAGCGGCCTCGGCACCATCAACGGGGTGCGCCTTGCCAAGAATCATCCAGTTGGTGACCCGTCTGACGTTCTGGTCAACTCTCTCGTCTCCGACGTTTCCGGGAGCCGGCGCGCCATGGCGCCGGCTCCCGCTTCTTTTCGGCGGACCTGGGGCGCGCCGCGCTAGCGCGCCGACCGACCTGCGGCCGGCGCTCCCCCGCCCTCCGCTACCAGGTTTCGTAGCGGACCAGCTCGGCCAGCGGCTTGCGCTGCTTCTCCCGCGGGGCCTCGGCTGGCCAGCCCAGCGGGGTGAAGACGATGGGCTCCACGGTCTCGGGGAGCTTCAGGACTTCACGGGCGGCCCGGGCGTCGAAGGCGGCGACCCAGCAGGTGCCGAGCCCAGCGTCGGCGGCCGCCAGGATCAGATGGTCCATGACGATGGCCACGTCCACGTCGAGGTAGCGGCGACCGTCCTTGCGCACCCAGCCCTGGCTCGCCACCCCACACACGCCGATCACCAGCGGGGCCTGGGTGAAGAAGGAGCGGTGGTAGATCCTGCCGAGGTCGGCCCGCTTGCCTTCGGTGCGCACCACCACCAGCCCGAACGGCTGCTGGTTGTTGGCGGTGGGCGCCAGCCACGCGGCCTCGAGCACCTGCTGGAGCAGCGCGTCAGAGACCGGGTCGGACCGGTAGGCGCGTACGCTGGAGCGCCTCCGGATCAGCTCCTGGAAGTCCATGCCCCCTCCCGATCGGCGGCCCAGCCACTGCCGTGGTCCGGGACCAAGCCGCGGCCGCGTTCTCCATGAACGCGGCCCACGCCCGGACCGTCATCGGCGGCCGACGCCCTCGTAGTAGAAGCCGAGCTCGCGCAGCAGGCTCGGGTCGTAGATGTTGCGTCCGTCGAACACCGCGGCGCGGCGCATGAGCCCCTTGATCCTGGCGAAGTCAGGCTCCCGAAACTCGGCCCACTCGGTGACGACCACCAGGGCGTCGGCGCCGGCCACCGCCTCGTACGCGCGCTCGCAGTAGGTGATCCGCGTCCCCAGGCAACGCCGGGCGCTCTCTTCCGCCTTCGGGTCGTAGGCCCTCACCGACGCCCCCTCCGCCAGCAGGCGGTCGATGATCGTGATCGAGGGCGCCTCGCGCATGTCGTCGGTCCGCGGCTTGAACGCCAGGCCCCAGACCGCCACCACCTTCCCGCGCAGCCCGCCCAGGTGCTCGGCGATGCGCGGGACCAGGATCGCCTTCTGCCTCGCGTTCGTGCGATCCACGGCCTCCACCACGTCGAACGACATGCCGGCCTCGTGCCCCATCCGGATCAGCGCCTTCACGTCCTTCGGAAAGCACGAGCCGCCGTAGCCGACGCCCGGGAACAGGAACGACGCCCCGATCCGGCCGTCGCTGCCGATCCCCATGCGCACCTGCTTCACGTCGGCGCCGATGCGGTCACAGTAGTTGGCGATCTGGTTCATGAACGAGATCCGCGTCGCCAGCATGGCGTTCGCCGCGTACTTGGTCAGCTCCGCCGAGGCCGGATCCATGACCAGGATCGGCTTGCCGGTCCGGACGAAGGGCTCGTAGATCTGCTGCATGACCAGCTCGGCCCTCGGATCGTCGGTGCCGATCACCACCCGGTCCGGCTTCAGAAAGTCGTCTACCGCCGAGCCCTCCTTCAGGAACTCCGGGTTCGAGACCACCGAGAAGGGGTGCTGGGTCATCGAGCCGACCAGCTCGCGGACCCGCGCCGCCGTGCCCACCGGCACCGTGGACTTGTTGACGATGACCTTGTAGCCGTCCATCGCCTCGGCGATGCCCCGGGCGACGTCGAGCACGTGGGTCAGATCGGCGGAGCCATCCTCGTCCTGTGGCGTCCCCACCGCTATGAACAGGACCTGGGAGAAGCGGACCGCCTCCGCCAGGTCGCTCGTGAATCGCAGCCGTTCCTCGGCCACGTTGCGGGGCACGATCTCGTCGAGCCCGGGCTCGTAGATCGGGATCTCGCCCTTGCGCAGGCAACCGACCTTCTCCGGGCTGCTGTCGACGCAGACGACGGAGTTCCCGTTGTCCGCCAGGCACGCCCCGACCACCAGCCCTGCATAGCCGGTCCCGACCACGCCGATGTTCACTGCCTACCCCCTTCTCCGTACGCCGAGTGCGAGGGTAGCACGGGGGCCCGAAACGCCCGTACTGCCGCTACCACTGCTCCTCGATCCGCGACTCGTCCTCGACCGAGTCCGGGTACCGGTAGTGGGCGCAGGGGATGAAGGCCTTCTTGGCGACCTCCTCGCCGTCGAGGTACTTGAGGAACAGCTCGACCGTCCCCTTCGCCACCCGGCGCGGGAACTGCTGCGGGCTGTCGTACAGCTTCTTCTCGAACACCGCCTGCTTGCCGGCGGGCGAGGCGTCGAAGCCGATCACGGTGACGTCGTCCTGGCGGCCGGCCTTGACCACCGCCGCGTACGTCCCCAGCGCCGAGGGGTCGTTGACCGCGAAGACCCCGACGATGTCGGGGTGGGCCTGGAGGATGTCGGTGGCGGTGGCGTAGCCGTCGTTGCGGTTGCCCTTGCCCCCCAGCTCGGCGACGATCTCGAGCTGGCTGTCGTTCTCGGCCAGGTAGTCCCGGAAGCCGTCGACGCGCAGCAGGCAGGACGTCACCTCCGGGTACGAGACGATGGCGATCTTGCCCCGGTCGCCGGTCGTCTCCATCATGCCCTCGCCGGCCAGCCGCCCCCCCTGGTAGTTGTCGCTGCCGATGTGCGCGGTGACCAGCTCCTGCGCCTCCTTGTCGGTGACCTGGACGTCGAAGGTGAAGACCGGGATCCCCGCCGCGTGGGCGCGCTTGACCCCCTCGCCGGCCGCTCGCGAGTCGGCCGGGTTGAGGAAGATCGCATCGTAGCCCTGGGCGACGAAGTCGGCGAGCTGGTTGTTCTGCTTGGCGGCGTCGTTGTTCCCGTCCAGGCACACCACCTCGTAGCCGTGGGGCGCCGCCTCTTCGCGCATCACGTTGCAGATCAGCTTGAAGAAGGGGTTGGTCAGGTCCATGCAGGTCATCCCGATCCTTCGACTCGGCTGGGCCTGCTCTCCCGGACCGCCGCAGCCCAGGCTCGACAGGACCGCCACCAGCCCGATCGCCACCACACCGTGCTCGAGATTCCCGCGTCTCACCCCACCCTCCTCGCTCAGGCGGGCGCCTCGCCGCGCAGCTTGTCCAGCAACACCGCGCCGAGGATCACCAGGCCGAGCACCACGTTCTGCGTGTAGCTCTCGATCCCGAGCAGGTTCATCCCGTTCTGGATCACCGAGATGATGAAGGCCCCGATCAGCGTTCCGAGGATCCGACCCGATCCCCCTGAGAGGCTGGTGCCGCCCACCACCACCGCCGCGATCACGTACATCTCGTACATCACGCCGCAGTTGGGGGTGCCGGTGTTGATCTGCGAGGCCTGGATGCAGCCCCCCAGGCCTGCGGTCAGGCCGCTGATCGCGTAGACGAAGACCAGCACGCCGCGGACCGGCACGCCGGACAGGCGGGCCGCCTCCTCGTTGCCGCCGACCGCGTAGATGTAGCGCCCCAGGCGCGTGTGCGACATGAACACGTGGGCCGCCAGGTAGAGGACGACCAGCAGCACCACGGTGTGGGGGACGCCGAGCGTCCGTCCCTGGCCCAGCCAGGGCAGCGCCTTCGGCACCTGGTAGACCGAGTAGCCGCCGGTGAGGAGGAAGGCCAGGCCGCGGGCCACCATCATCAGGGCCAGCGTGGTGATGAAGGGGGCCACCCGGAAGTACGCCACCAGCCAGCCACCCAGCGCCCCCAGCGCGCCGCAGGCGGCGGTGGCAACCAGGAAGCCCACCGCCACTGCCCAGGCCGGCGCCCCCAGACCGCCGAGCCCCTTCATCACCAGCGCCCCGATCACCGCCGAGAGCGCGATCAGGCTGCCCACCGAAAGGTCGATGCCGGCGGTCACGATCACCATCGTCATGCCGATCGCGATCACCGCGATCACCACGATCCGGTCCACCACCGCCAGCAGGTTGCCGGCTTTGAGGAAGCTGGGCCAGTAGTGGGAACGGGCCCGGACCAGCCTCACCTCTCCCAGCTCGGGGAGCTCCTCTTTCAGCCCCTCCAGAACCCGCCACTCGACCACCTCGCCGGTCAAGGCGATCGCCCTCGGAAGCTCGCCGGCCCGGGCCGCCGCCGCCAGGTCCAGGCGCAGGTCACGAGGCGTGCCCGCAATCTCGCGGACCCGTGAGAAGCCGCGCGCCTCGAGGCGAGACACGATCTCCCGAGCCCCGGCGCGGGAATCGGGCGCCTGGCTGGCGACCACCAGCACCCGGTCGTCGGGACCCAGGTCGCGGCCGATCCGGCCGGCGATCTGCTCGGCCGCGGCGGCTCCGCCGGGCGCTTGGCGATTCAGCGTCAGCAGGCTGAAGAGGGCGCACAGCACCAGCAACGCCACCAGCATGCCGTAGTCGCCGAGCCGCTTCCCCACGATGGCCGACTAGCTTACCCTGCCGAGCCCGCCGCCTGGGCGGTCTCGTCGACGATCAGCGACAGGATCTGGGCCTGGGTGGCCGCGGCGACGTCGTCGATCTCGCCGACGATCCGGCCTTCGTGCATCACCAGGATCCGGTCGCTCATCCCCAGCAACTCGGGGAGCTCGCTGCTGATCATCAGGACCGCCTTCCCTTCGGCGGCCAGGCGGCTGATCAGCAGGTAGATCTCGTACTTGGCGGCCACGTCGATGCCCCGGGTCGGCTCGTCGAAGATCACGATCCGGCAGTCGCGCTCCAGCCACTTGGCCAGCACCACCTTCTGCTGGTTCCCTCCCGAGAGGGTGGCGACGGGCGCCTCGGGCGCCGACAGCCGGATGCTCAGCGCCTCGACGTGGCGCTGGAAGGCCGCGCCCTCCCGGGCCCGATCGAGGAAGCCTCCGCGGGAGAACGCGCGCAGGCTCGGCAGGGCGAAGTTCTCGATCGCCGAGTGGGCCAGCACCAGGCCCTGCCCCTTGCGGTCTTCGGTCAGCAGACCGATCCCGTGGCGGATCGCATCGCGTGGGCTGGCCAGACGCACCGGCTCCCCGTCGACCCGGATCTCGCCGGCGTCCGGACGGTCGGCCCCGAACACCAGCCGCGCCGTCTCGGTCCGCCCCGATCCCACCAGCCCGGCCAGGCCCAGCACCTCGCCCGCGTAAGCCACCAGGCTCACGTCGCGCACCGCGCCACCGCGCCGGAGCCCGGAGAGACGCAGCCGCTCGGGACCACGGGTTGCCGACCGGGTGGGGAACTCGCTGGAGATCGGGCGGCCGACCATCGACTCGATGAGTCCCTCGCGTGAGAGCCGCCCGGTCTCCTCGGTGACCACGGGCCAACCGTCGCGCAGCACCAGCACCCGCTCGGCCACCGCGAAGATCTCCTCCAGCCGGTGCGACACGTACAGCACGCCGATCCCCGAGGCCTTCAGCTCCTGGACCACCTGGAGCAGCCGCTCGGTCTCCGGACCGGTCAGCGTGGCCGACGGCTCGTCCATCACGATCACCCGGGCGCTGGCGGATAGCGCCTTGGCGATCTCCACCACCTGCTGCTGGGCGAGGCTCAGCTCCGCGCAACGGCGCTCCGGGTCGACCTCGACGCCGAGGCGCTCGAACAGCCGCGCGGCGTCACGGGCCTCGCGGCGGCGGTCCGGGAAGCCGAAGCGCGTCACCTCCCGGCCGAGGACGATGTTCTCCCGTGCCGAAAGCTGCGGGACCAGGTTGAGCTCCTGGTAGATGATCGAGATCCCGAGCCGCTGGGCGTCGTGCGGCGAGGCGATCCGCACCGGCACGCCGTCCAGCCGGATCTCCCCCGCATCCGCCGCCAGGGCGCCGCCGAGAAGCTTGATCAGCGTGCTCTTGCCGGCCCCGTTCTCGCCGCACACCGCCAGGCATTCGCCGGCGTGCAGCGTCAGGTCGATGCCGTGGAGCGCGTCGACCCCGGGGAAGCGCTTGCACATCCCCCGCATCTCGAGCAGCGCCGGGACCTGGGACATGGGATGGGAGTGTAGCATCGGGGGCTTGGCCGCCGGCCACCGGCTCGATGCGGCCATGTTACGATCGCAGCCTACGAGGCCCTCCTGTCCATGGGATCGTCGCCAAGCCTTGCCGCCTGCGCCGCCGCGCTGAGCTTCACCCTGTGGAGCTGTGCGACATCGAGCGAGCCTCCCCCCCCGGGGGAAGCGTTCGACGTGGGCGAGAGGAGGGTCATCCATGACGCCCGGGCGCTGATCGCCGCTCAGGTGGCCTATCAAAGCTACAACCGCGGCTACTACGCCGGGCGACTGAGCTGCCTGGTGAAGCCGCCCGATTGCCTCGAGGGCCACCCAGCGGCTCCGCCGCTCCTCAGCGCCGAGCTGGCCTCGCTTGCGCCGGCCGGAGGCTTCAGCAGGACCTTTCGCGCCGGCCCGCCGGCATCCCGCGAGAAGCCGCCCGAAGGGGTCGGGTCATCGAGCGTCTCCTCCTACGTGTACGTTGCCGTCCCCGAGGCGGGTTCGGGCGCCCGCGCCTTCTGCGGAGACAGCTCGGGGCGGATCTGTGCGACGCGAGACGGCAGCACACCTGCGATCGTCGACGGCCGGTGCGCGATGCTGGAACCAGGAGGAGAGGGCCCCCGCGAGCCTGGCACGGCGACCGGGGCACAGCCCTGCGGGGTCATCGACGCCGACGCGGCGGCCGGTCCCTGAGACCGGCGACCTGCCGCGCGGCCCCGGCCGGCCCTGCTATCCGATCCCGTCGTCCGAGGGATAGCTCTCGAGCGTCGCGTCAAAGCTTCTCTGCGGCAGCCTGGGCTTCAGCTCGAGGTACCGTCCCTGGAAGTAGACGATCAACGCCATTCGCTGGTCGTAGGTGAAGCGGCGCACGCACGTGTACTGCGGGAGCGTGTGGACACGATACCCGTCGAGGGCGACGATGATGGCGCCGGGCGCCAACCCGATCTGCCGAAGCCGCTTGGAGTCTCGGGTGACCCGCACCCCGTCGGGTGGAGGGCCGTGGAAGTCGCTCGAGCGGACACGCGTCAAACCCTGCGGGAACACACGGGCCTCGGCGGCAGCGGCCTCCGGCTCGTACCGCCCGTCCGCCACCCGGTGGCGGTAGGCCGTGAGGAACTCGTCCGGCCCGTCCTGGCGCCGCTCGTACCGGGCGGCCATCTTCCGGAAGATCTCGAGCGCCTCGTCATCCCGTCCGAGTCGCTCCAGCAGCTTGCCCTGCGCGCCCAGACCGCGAGCCGAGTAGACGTCGCCGACTTGCTGGGCGATCTCCAGGGCCCGGTCGACTCGTCCGTTCTCGGCCAGGTGGTTGATCAGCCACTCCATGTTGTTCGAGACCAGGACCCGGTCGTCGGCCTCGGCGAGAGCCCTCTCGTAGGCCTTGACTGCCTCGGCGTCGCTTCCGGCCTCCACCAGACGGTACCCCAGCAGCAGGCAGTCGCCTGGCTCCACCTCACACAGCTTTCTGGCCAGCGGCAGGTACGCAGCGGAGTCGTCGTCCTGGAGGCTTGCCCTGTACCGCATCGCGCCGAGGTTCAGCTCGAACAGCGGCCCAAAGACCTCCTCGAACTTCTCCGGGGCCCGGTGCGCGCCGACGATGAAGTCGAGCTGGGCCGCCGTCGCGCTCCACGGGGCCAGGCGATGCAGATCGGCGAAGACGGCAGGCGACGTCAGCCGATCCAGAGTCACCTGACCCCGCCCGGGCAGGTCATAGGCGGTTCCCGGGATCTGCAGGTTCCCGAACCAGGGGACGGGCGACCGGATCTGGGCCGCGCCCGGCTGTGCCTCGCACAGCTGGGAGAAGGCGTCCCACAGGTTCGGAACCACCAGCTCGGGCAACATCCGCGTCAAATGCGCCCCTTGCTGGCAGGTGGGCTGCCGGTCCCAGTCCTTCCACGGATGCGTGCCTCCCGGCTGCGGAGGCTGAAGCGAGCCCCCCAGCCATCCGGAGAGGGGGAGGCCCTCGACGATGGACGCGGCGGCCTTCCGGTGCTCCGCTGCTTCCTCCGGCAGGCCCAGCATCTCCCTGAGGTGGTACTCGCCGGCGGCCGCCGCCACCAGGATGTGGCGCTCGAAGAAGCCGGCCCAGAGTCCCGGATCGATGACTCGTACTTCGGGCCGCTCGCCCGGACGCCGCCTGAGACATCGCCTCCGAGGTACCCGGAGGGCCCGCGAAACAGCCTCGGCCGAGGCCCGGCTCGAACCCGGGACGAGCACCCGGGCCGCCTCGGCGACCTCGCCGGCGAACGCGCCCGGCGCGAGCATGTTGCCGGTCTGCACCGAGAAGCCTCGGGCCAGCAGGATACGGGCCCAATCGGCAACCGGCTCCGGGCTGGAGCGCTCGAGGTAGTCGATGGCACGGAGCTCACCAAGGTTCGTGCTCAGAGCGCGGACGTGCTCCAGGCGTTCGAGAAGGGTGGGGCGGGCTCTGTCGTCCCTCAAGAGCCGCCAGTCCGAGGTGGCGCGAATCCGTAGCGCTCGAAGCCAGGCGCGTTCGGCGGGCGATATCGCACGGCGACGGCGCTCCAGGTCCTCGAGGCGTTCCACGGCTTCGGCCTGGCGGCCCGCCAGGCCCAGAAGCGCGGCCGCCGCCAGCTCGCCGGAGAGCCCCGCCTCCGCCTCCGATCCCCGGAGGGCCGTCGCGACGGCGAGATGCGCCGTCATCCGATTGAGCACTGCCCGGACGTCATGCAGTCCCCCAGGAGCCTCGCGCAGGGCGAGGGCGGACAGCACGAGCGCCGCCGATTCGTGGGCCGCCGGCGAAGAGAGATCCTGTTGGAGCCACCTCGAGACCTTCTGGCTCTGCTCCTCGATCATCGACGTGCTCGGCGCGGTCAGCGCCTCGAGGACCTCGCCGGCAGACCCCTCGTCAGAAGGAGCATGCGGCGCCTCTCCCCACGCCGAGATCGACAGAGCCGCCAGAGGCCGGTAGCTCTCCGGGCGCCAGACCGGATCGTCTCCCAGCCGAACGGTCAGAGCAGCGCTGCCCTGGCTGACGCGAGCCTCGAATCCCGCCGTGCTGGCGGGGCCGAGTCGCGACACCTCGACGTCCAGGTCGTTGGGGGGCGACGTCGTGCGGGTGGCCGCGTACAGCAGCTCGACCACCTCGACCGCCGTGTCGCTCACGATCCAGGTCATCTCGTCCGGCCACCTCCACGCGGGGCCGTCCGGCGGGGAGGTCAACAGGAGCAGCCAGGACTGCTCGGCCGTCTTGCCGTCGTCGCCCAGTCGAGACACCTTGAGGGCCAGGGTCTCGTCGGAGCTTGCCGGGCCGCGAAACAGAGGCACCTCCCACTTGCCGGCCCCGAGCTGCTTGTGCAGCATCTGGGCCGAGCGGTGCCCTTCCAGTCGGTACCGAGCGGTCTCGTCCGCGCCGGCCACGCGCAGGTTCACCGGCTGGCCGGCGGGTATCTCACCCTTGACGAAGCCCATCGTCGGCGCCGCGCTCAAGTCGAAGACGTACACGAACGGCTCACTCGTCTCGGGCGCCGCGCCGCAAGCGGCCGCTCCCCATACGGCCCCAAGCAACGTCAACCAGCGCCAGGTTCCGGCGGAACGCCGGACGCGGCGCAGGGCCCAGCCTTCGAAGCCTGCGGTCTTCATGGCGGAAGGCTACCCGGGCCCCGACCCTCTGTCTACCGAACCGGCGACACGTCCTCCGCAGCCGCAACCGGAAAGACCTGCCACACGAGTTGACTCCTCCCTCTCGGCGCACTAACTTGCGCCATCCAGCCGACCGTTGGAGGTGCCGGTGACTCGGGAAGGAACACCCGGATACAGCATCAGCGTCGACTCCGACCGCATCGTCGTACGGCACGCGGGTAAGCTCTCGGTCCCGGAGGTCGAGGCCTCGCGGCAGGAGGTCGCCGAGCTCGCCAGGGAGAGAGGCCTCTTTCTCATCCTGCTGGACCTGTCCCAGGCCGCTCCGTCGTCACTCACGACGTCGGAGATCTTCGCGCTCTGCTCGACCCAGTGGAACGTGCTGCCTGGGGGGATGGCCATCGCCGTCGTGTACGGGCCCGGTCAGTTCTCTGACGAAGACGCCCGCCTCGCCGAGACGGTCAGTTGGAACCGCGGCGTGACACTCCGGCCGTTCTCCGATCTCGAGGCCGCCCACCGCTGGCTCTCGGAGAAGGCCCGGCCCGCACCCTCCGCTGAGGCTCCGGGCCCGCGAATCTAGGCCCGGCCCCCATCCACCCCGGTCCGAGGAAGCGCCCACACCTGCGGCACAATAGGGCCGCTCCGGACCAGGCTCGCGCCTTTCGCCACGGAGGTCGAGATGGAAGGACTCCGGCACGATCTCAAGCAGGCCGTTCGGTCGCTGCTGCGGGCGCGCGGGCTGGCGGTGACGGCCATTGGCGTGCTGGCGCTCGGGACCGGGCTCGCCATGGCGGTGTTCAGCGTCGTCCACGCGCTCTTCCTCCGCCCCCTGCCCTTCCGTGACCCCGCACGGCTGGTGGTTGTCCAGGAGCACCACCAGCAGCAGGGCTACGCCGGCTCGAGCTACGAGGCCTTCGAGCACTGGACCAGCGAGAGCACGGCCTTCTCGGACACGGCCCCGCTCGGTACCGGCGAGGCCGAGCTCGGCGGCCTCGGCTCGGGCGCGGCGGGTCCGGAGCGACCGGAGCCGGTCACCGTTTCCCAGGTCACCGCCAGCTTCTTCCCGCTGCTCGGCGTTGCGCCGCAGGTCGGGCGACCGTTCCTCCCGGAGGACGAGGCCCGGGGCGACGTCGTGGTCCTGAGCCACCGCGGCTGGCAGCGGTGGTTCGGAGGACGGACGGACGTGCTGGGACAGCACCTGGCGCTCGGCGGGCACGTCCACACCGTGGTCGGCGTGATGCCTCCCGCCTTCCAGTTCAACTACGGCGCGGTGACCGACCTGTGGGTGCCGCTCTCCCCCGCCTCGGTGGACCGCCAGCAGCGCCGACACGCCACCTTCGCCCGCC
Organism: uncultured Acidobacteriota bacterium; assembly: GCA_964574335.1. Classification (GTDB taxonomy): domain Bacteria; phylum Acidobacteriota; class Vicinamibacteria; order Fen-336; family Fen-336; genus CAZNNH01. The sequence goes on from CAZNNH010000046.1 coordinate 16,502, forward strand.
TGCGACCGGGCGTCTCCCTCGGCGAGGCGCAGGGGCAGCTCGACGTCCTGGCCCGGCGGTACGCCCGGGAGCTGCCCGGCTGGAGCCCGAGCTGGGGCTTCCGCGTGGTTCCCATGCGGCACGCCTCGGACTGGGTCGACCGGCCAGCCACCCAGGCCCTGCTGCTGGCGTTCGGGGCCTCGATGGTGGTCCTGTTGATCGCCGGCGCCAACGTCACCTGCCTGCTGCTGGTGCGCTCCCTCTCCCGCGCTCGGGAGCTGGCGATCCGCACCGCGATCGGGGCCAGCCGCGCTCGGCTGATTCGCCTGGAGCTGCTCGAGAGCGGCCTGCTGTGCGCGTGCGGCGTGGCCCTCGGGCTGTTGGTGGCCGCCGGGTGCCGGGATGCCGTGGTGGCCCTGGTCCCGTCCTACCTCGACCTGGGCGCCTCGCTCTCTCCCCTGGACGGGCCAACGCTCCTGTTCGCCTCGACGACCGCCGTCGTCGGTGGTGCCCTGGTCGGGATCGTCCCGGCGTTGTGGACGGCCCACCTCGGGGTCTCCGAGGTCCTTCGACAGGAGTCGTCGTCGAGCAGCCTGGGCCGGCGCCGCGCCCGCCTGATGAGCGGCCTGATCGCCGGAGAGATCGCCCTGGCCCTGGGCCTGCTCATCCATGGAGGCCTGTTCCTGAAGAGCCTGCTGAACGTGATGGCCACACCCCTCGGCTATCACACCGACAACGTCCTCTCGCTGAAGCTTCGGCTCCCCGGCCCGCCCGAGCTCGATTCGGATCAGGTCGTCTCCCTGTACGCCGACCTGACACGGCGGCTCGAGGAGCAGCCCGGCGTGCGGGCCGCGGCGGCCGTCGAGTCGCTGCCCTTGAGCTTCACCTACTCCGGCGTGCACGTCCTGCGGGAGGGACGGGAGGAGCCCCAGGACCTCCGGTCGATCCGGGCCCTGGGGCACGCCGTCACGCCGAGCTACTTCCGGACGCTGGGGATTCCCCTCCTCGAGGGCCGCGGCCTCGAGGCTCGCGATCGCCGGGACTCGGAGCCGGTGGCCGTCGTCAGCCGGGCGCTGGCCCGTCGCGACTGGCCGGGGGAGGATCCCGTGGGGCGGCGGGTCCGGGTGGACGACACCTGGCGGACGGTGGTCGGCATCGTCGGCGACGTGCGCCACCGGGGCCCCCTGGACCAGCGCGTCGACGACGACATCTACATCCCGCACGCCCAGCGGCCGACCGGTTCGGTCTTCCTGGTCGTGCACACCTCGCCGGAAGGCCCGCACCTTGCGGCCTCGCTGGCCCGCCTCGTGGAGGGGATCGACCCGAGGCTGCAGGTCCGGGCCACCGACTCGCTCCAGGCTTCCCTGGAAAGGCAGACGGCCGGCGAGCGATCACTCAGCGGCTGGGTCCTGAGCTTCGCCGGGCTGGCGCTCCTGCTCTCGGCCACCGGCCTGTTCGGCGTCACCGCCCACCTGGTGACGCAGCGGACCCGCGAGCTGGGGATCCGGATGGCGCTCGGGGCCAGCCAGCGTGACATCGCCCGCATGGTCCTGGGCCGGGGCCTGCGCCTGCTGCTGCTGGGCGGCCCCATCGGCATGCTGCTCGCCTACCTGGTCGCCCGGCCCCTGGCCTCGCTGATCCACGGGCTCCACCTGGCCGATCCGGCCACCTACGCGACCGCGGCGCTCACCGTCGTGGCCACCGCCCTCGCCGCCAGCTACCTGCCGGCTCGGCATGCGGCCCGGGTGAACCCCGCCGACGTCCTGCGGGAGTGAGCGGGGCCGTCTGGCCGCCCATGGGGACATGACCCGAATCCGTCGGGAGACCGTGGATTCGGGATCGTGTCCCCATGGCCGGTCTCGCCGAGATCGGAGCATGCCCCAGCCGTGCCAACCGGCACGCCGGCCACGGACACCGGACGCTTCCTCGAAACAGATCCGCCGAGACCCTGGAGCTGTGCGCCGTGACGCGGCTACGAGGCCAGTCGCTCCCGAAGCAGCGGGATCACCTCCCGGAGCGATCCGACCTGGTCGCAGCCGGCGAGGCACTCCCCGGGTGGGTGAGCCGACTTCCCGTTGCAGACGCCGACGATCTCCAGGTCCGGCCGATGCTCCCAGAGCTGCTGGCAGAGGGGCAACGCCGACGGCCCGCACTCGACCACGACACACTCCAGCCCGGGGCGCAGCCGGGCCAGCTCGATCGCGATCAGCGGATCGCTGGTGAACCAGCTCCGGACGCCGTCTTCGAGGAGCGCCTGGGACAGAGTCGCGACCGCCTGCTCGTGGGCGCCGAAAATGAGGACCCGGAGCATCTCCCGCTCCCTCCCCGCTTCCGCGGGGTCGGGCAGGGCCCTCATCATACCGGCGAGCGGGCCCGGCTCGCCGGCGGGCCTGAGCGTGCAGACGCTCTGACAGCCGCGGTGGGGCGCCACCCAACTGTCCGGCTGGAGGCCGACCAGGGCCAGCTCAGGACGTCGCGCCCGTAGCGCCCGGCACAGCGACGCGGTGCTGGGCCGGCACTTCAGGACGGCCATGCCGATCGTGGGGTGCTGGGAGGCGATCTGGGCGGCCCGGCGCGGGTCGGCGGTCGCCAGCCACCGGGTACCCGTCGGCGCCAGCTCCGCGGCAACCGCCCTCGCTCCGTCGGGCTTCCAGCCGAAGACCAGGAGGCGAGGCATAGCTAGTGCGTGGACCTCTGCGGGCTGAAGACGTTCACGCTCACCGTTGGCGACTATATCAGAGGGGGCGCGACGCTCGACGGGCGCGGGCGTCGGAACCAGCGGTCGCTCCGCAGGGTCCGCCCGGGTTCTACTCGGTAACGAACGTGAACGGTCCCAGGCTCGCGACGATGGGCCCACCCGACCACCAGCATCGCCTTCGCAGAGACGGCCCTGACTCTCATGCTCGCTCCTCCTACTCAGCGCGACTCGGCCGGGAAGACGTGGTCGATCACCTCGAGGGCGAACCGGGCCGACACCGTGGCCGGGCCGTCGCCGACCCAGCCCGCCCCGGCAGCCGCGGCCCGCCACCAAGGACTGGCGGAAGCCTCCCAAGCCCACGAAGCCGCCTCGGCCTAGGGGCTAGTCCGGACGGCGCCCGCGCGCCGCCAGGCGGCGCAGCAGCCGCACCCACGGGCTCCGCCTGCGGCGCGCCCGCGGCTCGCCGCCCAGCTCTACGGCGGCCCGATCCAGCGCGTCCTCGAGCAGGGCGTCGTGGAGCCAGCGGATCGCCACCGCCCAACGGATCCAGGCCGGGAGGGTGCACTCGGCGTCGATGGTGTGCCTCAGCACCGCGCCGTCACCGCTGGGCTCCACCTCGAAGACGTGGTGGCCCCGGAAGCCGCGGGTGATGCCGCGGTCCGGGTCGAAGCGGAGGTCGACCCGGCGCCCCGGCTGGTAGGCCGAGACCGCGTAGCGGACCGGGCCGTGCCCGCCCACCGCACCCACCTCGAGGCCCGGCCGCAGGCGCATCGGCGGCCACTCGTCCTTGGGCCAGAGGCGGTCCCCCGGCGAGGCCAGCGTGTCGAGGAGCGCCCCGACCTCCTGCGCCGTGGCGGCCAGCCGTCTGGTGTGAACGTTCCTGACGTGGATCAAGGGGTCCCTCCCGGCCGGCGGCATTATGCAGGACTCGGCCGCCGACTTTGCTAGGATTCCCCAGAAACGCCAAGAGGGGGAGCCGCCCTTGTTTGGACCAGCCACCATGCCGAAGAAGATCGGGCGGTACCAGGTCGAGGAGGAGCTCGGCCGTGGGATGATGGGCGCCGTCTATCGCGCCTTCGACCCCCTGCTCGACCGCCAGGTCGCCGTCAAGGTGATCCATCCCGGGCTGCCCCTCGCCGACGAGGAGCTGAAGGCCTTCGAGCAGCGCTTCCTGGCCGAAGGCCGGATCGTGGCCCGGCTGTCGCACCCGGGGATCGTCACCCTCCACGAGGTCGGGCAGGACGACGAGGCCGGCCTCCCCTACCTGGTCCTCGAGCTACTGGTGGGCCGCACCCTGCGCGACGTGATCGCCGACGGCAGACCCCTCGAGTGGAAGCGGGCGCTCGACATCATCGCCCGGATCGCCCACGCCCTCGACTACGCCCACCAGGAGCAGGTGGTGCACCGCGACATCAAGCCCGCCAACATCATGCTGCTCGAGGACGGCTCGGCCAAGCTGATGGACTTCGGCATCGCCCGGCTGCAGGCCGGCTTCGGCCTGACCTCGACCGGCCAGCTGCTGGGGACGCCCCTCTACATGTCCCCCGAGCAGGCGCTCGGCACGCCGGTTGACGGTCGCAGCGACCTGTTCTCCCTGGGCAGCGTGGGCTACACGCTGCTCACCGGGCAGCCGGCCTTCCAGGCCGAGTCGGTGCCCGTGATCCTGGGCAAGGTGGCGCGACACGAGCCGCCGCCGCCCTCGTCGCTCCAGCCGAAGCTGCCGGCCGGCCTCGACTACGTCTGCGCCCGGGCCCTGCACAAGCAGCCCGACGCGCGCTACCAGACCGGCCAGGACTTCGCCGAGGACCTCGAGGACGTGATGGCACGAAAGGCACCCCGGCACCGGTCGGGCTGGGCCCCGCCCCAGCTCACCGACGGCGGCACGCTGATGACGCAGGCGCCCCCGGTGGCGGTGGCGCCCGCCGCGAAGCCAAAGGCGCCCCCACCCCCGCCCGCCCGGCCGGCCCGAGCCGCTGCCCGGCCCCGGCCCAAGTCGCGGGGTCGGGGCGTACGGTGGCTGCTGCTGCTGGCGAGCCTGGCGACGCTCTTCGCGCTGCTCTTCACCTCGAGCTACTGGCGGACCCACCTGCGCCCGCTGCTGCGCCCGTCCAGCGAGACGGAGCGACAGCAGGCGCTCTCCTCGCTGGAGGTCGCCGCCGACGAGGCTACCGCGCGGGTCCAGGAAGGGGCGCGACGCCTGGCGGCCCTGGTCGAGGAGGAGAGGGACGCCCAGGCCGCGCCCTCGGACCAGGGCGCCCGGCCCCTCCCCGCGGCGGGGGCGCCCGTGGCTCCCCCGCCGCCGGCCCCGGAGCTCGACGAGCCCGTCGTCTCGATGGCGCCAGAGGACCCGTCCACCACCGGGCGGCTGTCGCTCTCGGTGGTGGACGGCATCCCTGATGCCGTCCTCTCCATCTGGCTGGACGAGGTCCTGGTCTACCACAGCCGGCTGGCCGGGGGCCCGGAGCCCATCGTGTTCCGCCTGGCCGAGGGCGGCTATCACGGCGTCCTCACCGTCGGGCCCGGCGACCACGTCGTCCGGGCGCGGCTGGAAACAGCGGCCGAGGCGCTCGAGGACCAGGTGCCCGCCGCTTTCGCCGCCGGCCTGAGCCGGCATCTCGACATCCACGCCGATCCGGATCGGCTGCGGCTGGTCTGGCACGGCGCCACCGGCGCGGCGGAGGCCGAGCCGCTGTCGCCCTGAGACAGGAGGTATCAATGGCCAAGCTGATGGCGCTCGTCACGATGCTGCTGGCCGCCGCCCTGGCGGCCCTCTACTTCGTCGGCATGAAGCCGCAGCAGGAGGCCCTGGAGACCTCGGTGGCGAAGCAGCAGCAGCAAGAGGCGCGCGCCGACCGGGCCGAGCAGGAGGCCCGCCGCTGCGCCCAGGACGCCTCCTCGCTCAACAGCCGGGTCGCCGAGCTGGAGGGCATGCTCGGCGACCTGCGCCGCACCAGCGCCGAGCTCGAGGAGCAGGTGGCGGCCCGCGAGAAGGAGCTTGCCTCGGTACGGGACACCCAGGACCAGTTGGTGGCCGAGCTGCAGCAGGAGATTGCGGACGGCCGGGTCCAGGTGCAGCGGCTCAGGGGCCAGCTCCGCGTCGACATGGTCGACGAGATCCTGTTCGACTCGGGAGAGGCACAGGTGAAGGCCGACGGCCAAGCCGTGCTCAAGCGCATCGCCGAGGTGCTGGCCAAGACCGACAAGACGGTGCAGGTCCAGGGGCACACCGACAACGTGCCGATCCGCGGCCGGCTGGCCAGCCAGTACCCGACCAACTGGGAGCTCTCGGCGGCCCGGGCCGTCAACGTGGTGCGCTTCCTCCAGGACGCGGCAGGGCTCGACCCCAGCCGCCTCTCGGCCGACGCCTTCGCCGAGTACCACCCCCGCTCCTCCAACGACACCGACGAGGGGCGCCGCAAGAACCGCCGCATCGAGATCCTGCTCGGCCCGCCCGTCGAGACCGGGGCGGCCGAGTAGCCCCGAGCGCCGGCGCCGGCTGGACACGAGGCGCTCGGGTGAATAACCTCAGGGCCACACGAGGGGGCCCATGCCGGTCATCCGGATCCTGACCCGCCACAACACACCCGAGCGGGACGTAACGGTGAGCGCGAGCGAGATCACCATCGGCCGCGCCCCCGACAACACCATCGTGCTTCCGGACCAGACGCTGTCGCGACACCACGCCCGCCTGGTGGAGACGGAGGAGGGCTACGACCTCATCGACAACGACAGCGGCAACGGGGTGTGGATCGAGGAGAAGCGGGTCAAGCGTCACCCGCTCCAGCACGCCCAGTACTTCCGCCTGGGCTCCCGCTCCTTTCAGTACCTGGACCCTGGGCAGATCGAGGTGACCCTGACCGGGGGTGACCGCCCGGCCATCGTGCTCCCGCCGACTCCGAAGCCGCCCCCGGAGCCGCCGCCGATGGCGGAGGAGAAGGCGCCGGCCGTCCCTCGTCGTTCCAAGGCGCAGTCGCCCACCCGCCCCATGCCGGCCCTGCCGCCGCTGGCGCCACCTGTCCCTCCGCCGCCCGAGGTGGGCCTGGCGGAGCGCCTGCGGACCCGCATCCCGCGCCGGACGCTTCTGGCGATCGGCGCAGGGCTCGTCCTGCTGGCCGGTGTCTTCCAGCTCCAGCAGCATGCGGTGCGGGCGCGACGCACCGCGCCGGCTCCGGTGGAGACGACGCTGTTCGAGCTGCCTCCGCCCCTGAGCGCGCTTCTGCCCCTCACCGTCGAGGGGGTCGAGAGGGCCGGCGCCACGCTTCCGGTGGACGGGGGTCGGGTCCCGTTGGATGACGGCGCCTCGGTGGAGGTGCCGGGCGGGACCTTCCCGAAGCCGGAAAGGATCGAGGCGCGACGCCTCGACCTGCTGCTGGAGCGAGCGTCCCGGGAGGTGGCGGCGGCCTGGGTGTACGCGGTGGCGGCCGGCGACTCGAGCCCCGGCGGGACCCCGTCGATCGTCCTCGACCTGCCGCTGCCCCGAGGCGCCTGCTCGCTGGCCCGCCTCGACGGGACCTCGTGGCGGTTGCTGGCCCCACCCTCCGGGACACGGGCCTCGATCTCCCTCGGCGAGGCGCCGGCGTCCTACGTGATGCTGGTGTCGTGGGCGCCGGGCCGGCCGGCCCCCGGGCCGGACGACGTTTCGGCCATCGACCGGCTGCTGACCGCGTCCCTCCCCTGGCTGTCCGGGGCCACCCCCGGGGCGCCGGTGGCGGCCCAGCGCCGGGCCGCCACCGAAGACGAGATCGAGCTTCTCAAGAAGGCCGTCACCGACCACATCGACCAGCTCCAGGGCTCCTGCTTCGCCGAGGCGGTCAGCCTCGGCGACGCCCCCCTCTACCGGTCGACCCTGGGTCGGGTGCAGGTCCAGATCGACCCGGAGCTGGAAGGCCGCCTGGCGGTGATGAGCCCGAACGGCTCGAGACTCAGGCTCCAACGCCCGCCGCGTGAAGGCGGCCCCGAGGTCCCCGACTACCGGCGGGCGGTGTGGCGGGAGCTGACCCACGCCATCGAGGTCGCCCACTGGGACCGCTTCACGCCGTGGCTGCTGGTGCCGGGCGGCGCCTACGCCGCCCGCCAGCAGCGGAACACCGATTACATGATGACGACGGCGTCCCGTCTGGCCGGGCTCTCGGCCCTGGAGCGTGACGCGCGGTCGGGGCGGGCCAGCGGCCGGCAGCTACGGGAGCGCCTGCGGCGGATCCGCCACGGGCTCGACGCCGGCTGCGCCAACGCCTTCCAGAAGGTCCCGGACCTGACGACGCTCCGCCTCTGGACCGACTTCCACGTGGACTTCGACACCATCCAGGAGCGCTGCCGGAGCGGCGCCTGCGGCGAGGCGCTGGCCCAGGCTACGTCTCCCGCTCGGTGAACTCGCCGGCCAGCCGGCCGAAGAGCCAGAAGACGAGGACCCCCACCACCAGGTGGACGGCCAGCACGTACCAGACGTAGCCCGGCCGGCCCAGGTCGCGAAGGTGGCCGTACAGCGTGGTGTAGAGGATCCCGCTGGTGAAGCCGCCGATCCCGGTGGCCAGGAAGTTGGAGCCCATGTAGAGGCCGGCCTTCTCCTTGGGGGCGATCCAGGTGATGTACTCCTGGATCCGGGGGGAGGCGATCATCTCGCCCACCGCGAAGAAGAAGATCCCCAGGAACACCAGCGGCGCCGCCACGCTGGCGTAGCCGAGCACCACGAACCCCACCGCCGAGACCCCCAGCCCCACCATGAACGAGGGCATGGCGCGGAAGCGCTCGAGCTGCTGCGAGATCAGCACCTGCAGGAACATGATGATGTAGCCGGTGTGGGAGATGGTCTCGCCCAGCACCCGCTGGACCCCGTCCTCTCCCACGTGGGAGAAGAAGCCGGCTACCGTATGGCCCAGCACGCCGCTCATCGCCAGGTAGAGGCGGGCGGTGTCGACGTCGTGGTCCACGTAGAGGGCGCAGAGGTTGAAGAAGGCCCAGAACGGCAGCCAGAAGAAGAGCCCCAAGAGGACCAGGAAGGCCGAGAACTTGAGGTCGGAGAGGGCGGTGCCGATGTCCCTCATCTTCTGGCCCAGGGTCTGCCCCTCGATCTCGCGCTCCGGCTCCTCGTAGAAGAAGATGGTGATCAGCAGCATCACCACGATGGAGACGGCGGCGGCCAGGAAGGCGTAGTTCCAGGAGATGGCCCGCAGCTTCCCGGCCACGATCGGGCCGAAGGAGCCGCCCACGTTGACCATCGCGTAGAAGACGCCGAAGCCCAGGGTCTTGTTGGTCTTGTCGGTGACGGCGCGGATGGTCCCCGAGATCAGCGGCTTGAAGATCCCGGCCGCCAGGCCGATCGACAGCATGGTCAGGGCGATCCCCGAGAACGACCGGGTGAGGATCAGCAGCAGGATCGAGGGGAGGTAGGCCAGGTACGAGACGATCAGCACCTTCTTGAAGCCGTAGCGGTCGGCAAACGTCCCCGAGATCACCGGGGTGAGGTAGGAGAGGGCCAGGAAGACACTCTGGACCATGCCCAGCTCCCCGCGAGAGTAGCCGAGATGCTCCATGTAGATGCCGAAGCCGAAGTAGATCCCGTAGTAGGAGAAGCGCTCGAGCACCTCGATCAGGTTGGCGACCCAGAAGACGCGGGGGAAGGCGGTTCGTTTGCTCATGGAGCGGCTAGTCTAACCCGAGCCGGTGCGGGAGTCAGGCCTGCCCCGCGGTGATACCCTGTCTGTGGGTGGAAGGGACGAGGAGGACTCGGATGCGGGGGCTGGGCCGGCTGTGCCTGGCGAGCCTGCTGCTGCGGGCGCCGCGGGCGGTGCGCGCGGCGCTCCTGCTGCTACGCCCCCGCACCGCCTGCTTCGAGCTGGCCCCCAGAGACGCCGCCTTGGACGAGCTGGTCTCGGAGCTGGGCCGGGCGGTGGACGAGCGGGCGCTGGCTCTCGCCTCGGGCACCGACAGCGGGCCGGTGGTGGCCGAGGTCCACCGGCTGGCGAGACACCACCTGGGTGCCGCCCAGCAGACCACGGTCCTGGTGACCGTCGGCCAGGGCCAGGGCACCCGCCCGCTGGTGGTGTACGGGGAAAGGCTCCGCCCCCGGGCGGCGGCCCGGTCGCTGGTGGCTGCGCTGGAACGGGGGTAAGTCCGGGCGCCGACAGGGCGGCTGCGGCCGCCGCTCAATCCTCCCAGTCCTCGATGCGCAGGCCTGGGACTCTCGAGGACTCCCTGACGTTGTGGGTCACGAGGACGAGATCGCGCTACGGGTCGTCGCGCCCTTCCTGACGACCCTGGGCCGGCCGCCGCAGCGGTCGCCCACTCCACCCGCCCACGACCTCGTCGAAGAACCCCTCCGGCCAGTCGGATGCCACCTCGCGGGTCACGATCTCGGCCAGGTAGCCGGAGACGGTCTGCCCCCTCGCGCGCGCCCTGTCTCGGACGACGCTGGCTACTCGGTCAGGGACGTGGAGATGGAGCTGTGGCACCGGGCCCTCCGGCCATCAGGATATCCCGGGGCGAGCCAGGGCATCCAGGCCGTGAATCACAGCCGCCGCCGGCATGGGGTCGATCCTGGTGTGTGGATGGGCGCCGTGGGCGGGGCGCCCGACGCCCCCCAAGGATCCTGCCCGATCAGTCGAAGAGCGGCTCTTCGCGAGCGAACAGCATCGGGTTGCCGATCACCGAGAACGGCTGACCCTTCTTGGGCGGCTGGTATCTGAGGGCGAAGACATACGTCTGTGGAGTGCCCCGCTCATAGGCCCTGGCGATCAGGGCGTCGGTGCGCTGGGCGCCGTCCCTCAGATAGCTGTCGCACACCAGGACCCCGCGGTCCGCCGAGGGCCACTTCTCGGACGACTTCCGGCAGGCCTTCACCGCCTCCGGTTCGTTGAGCATGAAGAACGTGGCCCGGTAGGTGTTCTGGTCATCCCGAAGCCAGAGGAAGGCATGGAGCGCGGGCTCGCCGTCACCCCCTCCCAGCTCCTGGACCGTCTCGACGGCATGGTCGAGGGCATCGTAGACCAGCTCCATCAGCCTCTCGCTGGGAGCGCCCTCGCGGGCCTCGGTCGTGCTCACGGACTCGCTGACCCCGCCCGCGGGGC
>CAZNNH010000046.1:27341-37359 GCA_964574335.1 uncultured Acidobacteriota bacterium
GCGCCCTCGCGGGCCTCGGTCGTGCTCACGGACTCGCTGACCCCGCCCGCGGGGCTGTCCGCGAGTCGCCCCACCACCAGCCCCGCGTTCCCCTCCGCCTCGGCCTTCAGGGCGTCGTCGCGCGTCTTGGTCCACCAGGCCAGGGCCGGCCCGACATCCTCGTCCCGAGGCGGCACGCCCTTGATCTCCCCGCGGAACCACTCCGCCGACTCGGCCCAGAGCTTGAGGAACCTGTTGCGCTGGAGCACTGACGTGGTGGCCTGGTCGAGGGCGAACCACATCCCACGCTCGGCCGAGGCGTACATCCTAAGCCGCAGCCCGCCGGGGCCGTCCAAGGGCACCACCAGCGGCTCGTCGGGAAGGGCGACCATTGCCTCCGGCTTCTTCTCCATCAACTCCAGGTCGTTGACGAAGCTCGTGAACATGAACGACCCGTAGCCGTCCAGCGCCTGGCAGGCGCGGGTCATGTAATCGGCCGCCGGAGACCCGGCGAACCGCGGCTCCTCGTCGGTGGGCCACCAAATGGCGAACTCGCCCTGGCCCTCGTCATCCTCAGCCTGCGTGAACAGCGAGCTGTCCAGCGGCTCGATCACCGAAGCGCCACGGGCCGGCTGGATCGGTTCCGGGGCGTAGTAGACGGCAGCCATCCCCTCCCGCTGCCGCAACGCCGCACGCGCGCCGGAGTAGTGCGCCTGCGCCTCCTGGCTCGCCTCCGCGTAGGCGAACACCGCCGTTCGCCTGTCGCCTTCGGTCACCTCCAGCGGCACCCGCAGCACGCCGTCGTCGTACAGGCGGTTCTGATAGAACGCCAGCTTCGCCTCCGAGTTCTGGGCCTCGAAGCCCTTGGCCAAGGCCGCCCCAATCTGGAGGTAGTTGAAGGCGTCGTTCTCGGCGTTCCACGACGAGACTTCCACCGCCGGCCAGTCGCGGGGCGCGTTGGTGGCGGCACGCTTGGGTTTCTTCCCGAACACTACGATCCCTCCAACCCGACGCCCAGGCTTGTCTGCCGGGACGGGTAGCCGTGGGCTCCGGCTACGTGATCCGCGAGTAGGCGGCGCCGGGATTCACCTTGATCACCTCGTCGGCGAAGGCGTTGTTGTGGCACTTGAGGGTGATCTGGTCCTTGCCCAGGCCGGCGATCTCCACGGCGTCCTTCTGCCGGACGTGCCTGCTGGCCGGTCCCGGCTGCGGCCGCCAGCGGAGGTTCGCGAGGCCGATACCCAGCCCGACCGCCGTGCCGGCTCCGCAGATCAGGTACGGGGCGGCCGTGGGGTGCTGGACGACCCACTCCACCATCATGCTCCGCGGTGTCTTCATACCAGGTCTCGATCTCGACCAGTTCGCTCCCCAGGCCGGCCTGAAGCGCTGTCGGCGGTGCGTCCTGAGCCAGGCGCAAGGACTCACGCGCCAGCGTGTCGTAGTAGTGGGCCACGCGGCCGAGCCCGAACTGCCCGGTGGACTGGATCGTCGTCTCGTAGGTCCCCGTGTCGTCCGCCACGAAGCTGAGACTCGTCCCCCCACCCGGGAACGTCGACAGTGGCTGCTGGGTCAGGTCGAACAGCCGCACCTCGTCCAGTTCGCCCACGAAGGCCGGGCCGATCTGGATCTCTGCAGCGTTGTGCAGGGGTGGGTTCGAGAGGAACGTGAAGTCAGCCGATTGGCTCACATCCGTGTCCAACGCCACCCAGAGCCGTCCCGATTCGAACTTGCCGGTGACGACGGTCCAGTCGTCTGGATACAGCGGCACCAGGGAGGTCATCAAGGCCTCGCCCTCCACCGTCTGAACCGTGAAGCGGGCCCGGAGCTCCCCCGAGACATCGACCAGCTCCAGCCGGTAGTCCCCGACCTTCTCGATCAGGACCTGTGGCCCACCGTCCGGGGGTGGCCGGACCGCCGTCGGCACCATGAAGCCGCCGCTCAGCTCCAGGTCCGGAGCGTGCGGCACCGTCATGACCCCCATACCGTCGAAGGCGAAGGCCTGGCCGCGATAGCCGGGTTCGACGAGCGTGATGCCCGTAGTGGCGGTGGCGTCGTGGTCACCTGCCGCATCGGGAACCACCCCGTCGTCCAGCTCCGTACCCGTGTAGTGGAGCAGCGGCAGTAGGTTCGGCGCCCGGTTGGTGCCCAGCCGGACACTCACGTGCTCCCCGGGGACAAGGCCGGTCACGCGGTATGTTCCGCTCGCCTTGACGAACACGCTGTCGACCGTGCCGTCCGCATTCTCGATCGGCACGTAGCCGTCCTGAGTCAGATCCCCAGCCAGGGCCAGCGGCTCAATTGAAGCCTCCCGATAGGACGTCGGCGCCCCCTGGAGGACCGCCCCGCCCGGGTAGACCCCGGCGATCGAGCCATCTGCCCGGCGAACGTCACCCAAGCCCAGGGTGGCGTCGGCATACCCGACCCGCTCCCAGACCATCGTGTGCTGCATCCGGGCCTCGCCCAACGTCGCAACGAAGTGGACCCGGGGTCGGATCGACACCTGCCCCGACAGCCAGCGGGCCTTGGCTAGGCCATCCGTGATCGGCTGGATCTGCTCCATCCGCCCGATCGTCGCGAACCACCCAATCTCCGCCTCCGGCGAGACCGGTCCCGCCGAGCACGTGACCTGCAGCGTGACCTCGACCGGCGTGTGGTCGTAGGAGTACTTGAGCGTCGGCGCCGAGATGCCCAGCCCGATGAGCGCCTGCTCGACCTCCAGCTCCATCACCGCGTCGTCGACGTGGGCGCGAATCGTCTTCTGCCCGACGCTCACGCCGGCTCGGTACTTGACGGTGGCGACGCCGTCCTGGGTGAAGTCCTGGGCCTCGACGAAACCGCCGTCCGTGGTCTCGGCCGCCTCCCACACCACGACCGTGCCATCCGCCACCGGGTTGCCGTACTGGTCTTTGGCTTCGAGGGTGAGCAGGACGGTGCTGGCCCCGTCGGCAGGGATGGCCGCCTTCTCGGGAACGAAGCTGCTCTGGGACTCGCTGGCTAGACCCGGCTCGACAACCACCGGGTCGCTCGTCCCGAGGACGAGGTCGCCATACTTCGCCACCACCTCGCGCTCGGCACCGGCCACGGTCCCCGTCTCGAGCGTCGCCTCGAAGATGCCGTCCTGGGAGAGGCTCGCGCCGTCCTGGGTTTGCGCCGGGGCGTCGTGGGCCTCCCAATCGACCTGCCGCATCAGGGCGGCCCGCTCGGCCTCGCTCGCCTCCTCGAAGAGGGGAGAACCACTCCGGGCTCAGCAGCTCCACACCGGTCTTTGGGGTGCCACCCCGGCCTGGCGTGAGGCGCGAGCCACCTTCGCGACCCGCGTGCGCCCTAGAATCCTCCGGCGCGGTCGTCCACCACCACGTGGACCCGCAGGAAGAAGTTGTGGATGCCGTGCTCCTCGAGGGGAATCTCGTAGACCCTCCCCAACCCGGCCAGGGGCGGGATCCTCAGGTGGAGGGTCTTCGGGACCAGCACCCGCCCGGTCTGCCGGCACTCGGTGCAGGGAAACGGCCACTCGAACCCGCTCCCGTCGCAGACGGCGCACAGCCGCAGGGTCGGGATCTCGAGCGGGATCACGATCCCCTGGATCGCCTCGGCGGTGGTCAGCCTCACCTCGATGTTGAAACCCTCCGTCAGCTCCCCCTTCGGCGCCCAGCCGCCCAGGAAGTTGCGCAAGAACCGCTCCTGCAGATCGTCGAAGGCAGGCCGGAAGCGGGCGCCGGGGTCGAGGACGTCGACTGGCTCGGCCCACGTCGGCTCCGCAGCCGGGCCGGCCCCGCGGTCGAGGGTGGCGTCGTAGGCCTCGCGCTTGCGGGGATCGGAGAGGGTCTCGTAGGCCTCGGTGATCGACTGGAAGCGCGGGGTGCCGGCGTGCCCGGCCCGGTCGGGATGGTGCCTCTTCGCCTGCTCCAAGAAGGCGTTGCGTATCCCGCGCGGGGTCTCGCCCCGATCCACCCCCAGGACCAGATAGTAGTCGCGTGGCATGATCCCTCCGATCCAGAGAACCAGCCGATGCTCTACGCCTGGTTCCATTCTCTCACCGACCGTCAAACGTCTCTCCCCCGGCAAACGGACGATTCGCTCACTCCTTCCAGTCGTGCCAACTCGCTCGATCGGGGCTCACGGACATGGGCTCGCCGGGCGTATCATCAGCCCGATCGGATCGGCGAGCGAGGTCGGGCCGCTCGAGCGGCGGCGCCGGAAACGATCGAGGAGGAGACACCCATGATGGCGGAGCCCGCCGAGAGCGAGGCGACACCTGTCGACCGGCAGTGGCGCCTGGTCCGTGCCGAGATGCGGCGGCACGGCCACGCCCAGCACGCCCTGATCGAGGTGCTCCACACCGTTCAGGGGACCTACGGGTACCTGGCCCGCGAGACGCTGGCCCGGGTCGCCCAGGAGCTGCGGCTCCCGCTCAGCAAGGTCTACGGTGTGGCCACGTTCTACCACCACTTCAACACCAAGCCGGTCGGCCAGCACACCTGCGTCGTCTGCACCGGCACCGCCTGCCACATCAAGGAAGCCCCCAAGCTGCTGCAGGCGGTGGAGGACAAGTTCGGGATCAAGATCGGGGAGACCTCGCCCGACGGCAAGCTGTCGGTGCTCTCGGCGCGGTGCGTGGGCGCCTGCGGCCTGGCGCCGGTGGCCGTGATCGACGGTGCGACCTCCGGCAAGCTGTCGCCGGAGAAGCTGGTGGAGCGGCTCGAGGAGGTCACATGCTGATCCAGGAGGAGCTCACCAACATCGCCGAGCCCGCCCGCGAGCGTCAGGCGAAGGCCAGCCACGAGATCCGCGTCTGCGTCGCCGCCGGCTGCCTCTCCTCGGGGAGCGACGCGGTGCTCAAGGCGCTCAAGGCGGTAGTGAAGGAGCGGGGCATCGAAGGAACCTGCCTGGTGAAGGGGGTCGGCTGCATGGGCCCGTGCGCGGGCGGTCCGCTGGTGCGGGCCGACGAGACCCTCTACCACCGGGTCTCGCCGCAGGACGCGGCCGAGGTGGTCGACAGCGTCACCGCCAAGCCGATCAAGCGGCTCATGATGCGCATCGATACCCCGTTCTTCGAGCGGCAGCGGCGGATCGTGCTGGAGAACGCCGGCCTGATCGACCCCGACCAGCTCGACGAGTACGTGGCCGCCGACGGCTATCAGGCCCTGGCCAAGGTGCTCACCGGCATGACGCCGCCCGAGGTCATCGACGAGCTCACCCGCAGCGGCCTGCGAGGACGCGGCGGCGCCGGCTATCCGACCGGCCTCAAGTGGAGCACCGTCGCCAAGACCGGCCATCCCCTCAAGTACATCGTGTGCAACGCCGACGAAGGGGACCCGGGGGCGTTCATGGATCGCAGCGTCCTGGAGAGCGACCCCCACCGGGTGCTGGAAGGGATGGCCATCGCCGCGGTCACGGTCGGGGCCCAGCAGGGGTTCTTCTATGTCCGGGCCGAGTACCCGCTGGCGGTGCAGCGCGTGAACCAGGCGATCCGCCAGGCGGAGCGCGCCGGCATCATCGGCAAGCGGGTGCTGGGGACCACCAGCGAGTTCCACGTCGACGTACGGCTGGGGGCGGGCGCCTACGTCTGCGGCGAGGAGACCGCCCTCTTGGCCTCGATCGAGGGGAACCGGGGCACCCCCCGGGCCCGCCCCCCCTACCCCGCCCAGGCGGGCCTGTGGGGCGCCTCCACCCTGATCAACAACGTCGAGACGCTGGCCAACATCCCCCCCATCATCAAGAACGGGGGCGACTGGTACGCCAGCATCGGGACCGGCGGCAGCAAGGGCACCAAGGTCTTCGCGCTGGCCGGCCAGGTCCAGAACACCGGCCTGATCGAGGTGCCGATGGGCACCAGCCTGCGCGAGATCATCTTCGACATCGGCGGCGGCGTCCCCGAGGGGCGCAGCTTCAAGGCGGTCCAGACCGGTGGGCCTTCGGGCGGCTGCATCCCGGCCGAGTTCCTGGATCGACCGGTGGACTACGAGTCGCTGGCCCAGCTCGGCTCGATCATGGGCTCGGGCGGCATCATCGTGATCGACAGCTCCTCGAACATGGTCGACGTGGCCAAGTACTTCATGGAGTTCAGCATGAGCGAGTCGTGCGGCAAGTGCGTGCCGTGCCGGGTGGGCACGCTGCACACCTACCGGCTGCTCGAGGGCCTGCTGGCCGGGCGCGGCACCCGGGAGGACGTGGCCAAGCTCGAGCAGCTCTGCGACCTGCTCAAGCACACCAGCCTGTGCGGCCTGGGCCAGGCGGCCCCCAACCCGGTGCGGGCGGCCCTGCGCTACTTCCGCGACGAGTTCGAGGCGCTGCTGCCGCCGGAGCCGGCGGCGGCCACGGAGGTCCGGTCGTGACCGGCCAGGCCGACGTTCGCGTCAAGACCCTCAAGATCGACGGGCGTGACGTCGGCGCCCGAGCCGACGAGACGGTGCTGAAGGTGGCCACCGAGAACGGGATCTTCATCCCCAGCCTCTGCCACCTGGAGGGGCTGACCCCGGTCGGCGCCTGCCGGCTGTGCATGGTCGAGGTGGTGGGCCGGCCCGGGCTGTACGCCTCCTGCGTGACCCGGGTCTGGGAGGGGATGGAGGTCGTCACCCAGAGCGAGCGGCTCGCCAACTACCGGCGGATGATCCTCGAGCTGCTGCTCAGCGAGCGCAACCACGTCTGCGCGGTCTGCGTCTCGAACGGCAACTGCGAGCTGCAGTCGCTGGCCGAGAAGCTGGGGGTCAGCCACGTCCGCTTCCCCTACCTGTTCGACAAGCACTCGGTGGACGCCTCCCACGACCGCTTCCTGCAGGACAACAACCGCTGCATCCTGTGCGGGCGCTGCGTGCGGGTGTGCGCCGAGATCGAGGGGGCCCACACCTGGGACTTCACCGGCCGCGGCATCAAGACCCGGGTGATCACCGACCTCGACGAGCCCTGGGCGGCGGCCACCTCGTGCACCCGCTGCGGCAAGTGCGTGCACGTCTGCCCCACCGGGGCCCTGATCGAGAAAGGACGCAGCGTGGCCGAGATGGCGAAGCGCCGGCAGTTCCTCCCCTACCTGACCATGATGCGCGGGGAGGGACAGCGATGACCCGACCCAAGCTGGCCACCATCTGGCTGGACGGCTGCTCCGGCTGCCACATGTCGCTCCTGGACATGGACCAGCGGATCATCGACGTCGCCCGTCGCGCCGAGATCGTCTACAGCCCGCTGGTGGACCAGAAGGAGTTCCCGCGCGACGTCGACGTCTGCCTGGTCGAGGGGGCGGTCAGCACGGAGAACGACCGCACCAAGCTGTTGATGGTGAGGGAGCGGTCCAAGGTGGTGGTGGCGCTCGGCGACTGCGCAGTGACCGGGAACATCCCGGCCATGCGCAACCCCTTCGGGGCCCAGGCGGTGCTGCAGCGGGCCTACCTGGAGAACGCCGAGGTCAAGCCCGAGATCCCCCGGGACCACGTCCCCGCCCTCCTGGAGCCGGCCCGTCCCATCCACGAGGTGGTGAACGTGGACATCCATGTGCCGGGCTGCCCGCCGCCTGCCGAGGCGATCCTGGAGACGGTGCTGGCGCTCCTGGAAGGCCGACCGTCGCAAGCCGCGAACTTGACCCGGTTCGGGAGGTGAGCGTGGGCAAGACCATCACGATCGAGCCGCTGACGCGGATCGAGGGACACGCCGAGATCAGCCTGCGCCTCGACGACCAGGGCGTGGTCGAGGACGCCAAGCTCCACGTCACCCAGTTCCGGGGCTTCGAGAAGTTCTGCGAGGGCCGGCCGTTCTACGAGATGCCGTCGCTGATGGCGCGCACCTGCGGGATCTGCCCGGTGTCGCACCTGATCGCCGGGGCCAAGGCCTGCGACGACCTCTTGGCGGTGCGGATCCCGCCGGCGGCGGTGGCGCTGCGCCGGGTGCTGAACCTGGCCCAGCTGATGCAGTCGCACGCGCTGAGCTTCTTCTATCTCTCGGCCCCCGACGTGGTGCTGGGGATGGACGGCGACCCGGCCAAGCGCAACCTCTTCGGGATCCTGGAGACCCGGCCCGAGCTGGCCCGCGACGGGATCAGGCTGCGGCAGATCGGCCAGCAGATCATCGAGACGCTCAGCGGCAAGCGCATCCACGGCGCCTGGGTGGTGCCGGGCGGCGTCAACGAGCCGCTCACCGAGGAGCGCCGGGAGCGGATCGCCGGGCTGGTGCCGGAGGCGCTGGCGATCGGCATCCGCACCCTCAAGTGGTTCCGGACCACGTTCAACCAGCTCCAGGCCGAGATCGCCACC
Organism: uncultured Acidobacteriota bacterium; assembly: GCA_964574335.1. Classification (GTDB taxonomy): domain Bacteria; phylum Acidobacteriota; class Vicinamibacteria; order Fen-336; family Fen-336; genus CAZNNH01. The sequence goes on from CAZNNH010000046.1 coordinate 35,561, forward strand.
TTCGGCAACTTCCCGAGCCTCTTCCTGGGCCTGGTCAACGAGCGTGGCCAGCTCGCGCACTACGACGGCGGCCTGCGGGTCGTGGACTCGGCCGGCAACGTGCTGGTCAGCCGGCACGACACCGTGAAGTACGAGGAGCTGATCGCCGAGGCGGTCGAGCCGTGGACCTACATGAAGATGCCGTTCTACAAGGCCATGGGCTACCCGGCCGGCATGTACCGGGTGGGGCCGCTGGCGCGGCTCAACGTGGTCGAGTCGTGCGGCACGCCGGTGGCCGACGAGGCCCTCGAGGAGTTCCGCGGTGCCACCCCGGTGGTGACGTCCTTCCACTACCACTGGGCCCGGCTGATCGAGATCATCTACGCCGCCGAGCGGATCGGCGAGCTGCTGGATGACCCCGATATCCTCTCCACCCACGTCCGGGCTCGGGCCGAGCCCAACAGCTTCGACGGGGTGGGCGTCTCGGAGGCGCCGCGGGGGACGCTGATCCACCACTACCGGATCGACCGGGAGGGTCTGATCACCTGGGCCAACCTGATCATCGCCACCGGCCACAACAACCTGGCGATGAGCCGGGCGATCCTGCAGGTGGCGCGCAACTTCGTCGACGGGAAGGACCTCAAGGAGGGGATGCTCAACCGGGTCGAGGCGGTGATCCGGGCCTTCGACCCGTGCCTGAGCTGCGCCACCCACGCCGCCGGCCAGATGCCGCTGCGGGTGCGCCTCTACTCGCGGCGGGGCGAGCTGCTGAGCGAGCTGGCGAGACCCAATCCGTCGTAGGCCGCGACCCGGCAAGGTCGACATGACAAGCGGGAGGGGATCCCGCCGGGGCAGCGGCTAGCTTGCTAGGTAGAGCCGAAAGGCAACTGTCCAAGTCGGGCCTGAGCACGCAGTCCCTTCCAAGTGGATACACGTGCACGTCCACGGCGACGTAGCGCCTGCTGTCGACTCTCGCCACTACTGAGCCTTGAGGGCCTCTGCCGGGTCTGACTGGGCGGCCCTGTGCGCAGGAATGAACGCTGCGAGCAACGACGCGAGCAGGACAAGGACGGTTGTGCCGAGTTGGGATACCACATCCCAGGGTTGAACGTGATAGAGAAACGGTCGTAGGAAACCCGCGAGCGCCAGCGATACTCCGAGCCCCAGACACAGGCCGACGAGGATCAACCGAAGCGCTGACGACAAGACCAGCCGCCGGATGCCGCCCGGCGTGGCCCCGAGCGCCACTCGAATCGCCAGGTCGGTTCTTGCAGCTATGACGAACGATGCCATCAGCCCGTACACGGCGGCACCAGCGAGAATCAGGGCAAGCATACCGGAGGCCGACGCCAGGATGAATGCCAGGCTGAAGCGCGAGAGTGAGCCGGCAACTCGGTTCGCCATGCTGTCCAAGTACGTTCTGCGCATGCCGGGATTCTCGGCAGCAATGAGCGCCCGCAGGCGCGCAACGCCGCCCCGATCCTCTGGGTTTGCCAGTTGCGCTACGACCGTGGACCTGTGCGTCCATCCAACCATCGGAAGGTAGACCACCATGTCGGGCGCAGCGGTGATGTCCCGATACTGTGTGTCCCCTACCACTCCCACAATTCTGGCCGTGTGCCCATCTTTCACGTAGCCGCCCACGGTCACTGACATCCCCAAAGCGCCTGCTCCTAGTCTCTGGGCCGTGCGAGAGCTCACGAGGACGGATCTCGGGGGAACGACCCGGTCCTCTTCTGTGAAGCCGCGCCCCCGAACCATCCTTGCCGCAAGAGCCTCGAGAGCACCCGGGGTGATCTCATTCACCGTCACATCAACGT
>CAZNNH010000047.1:0-37185 GCA_964574335.1 uncultured Acidobacteriota bacterium
CAGGATGACATCCCCGTCGGGTACAGCTTCGGGCCTACCGAGGCGTCATTCTGAGGGCGGCGTCCTGGCCGGCGCCCGAAGAATCTGGGACTCGGCCGGAGCGCGGATCCTTCCGGGGTTCAGCTTCGAAGTGGCTCTCAGGATGACGTCCCGGGAGGGTCAGTAGGCCACCTTCACCCAGCGCTGGGTGCGCGAGCTCTCCAGGATCGCCTCGCAGATCACGATCTCGTTGTGGCCGTCCTGGAAGGTGGAGAAGCTGGGCGCGCCCTGCTTCCCTTCGGCGATGTAGCGGTAGACGCCGGCGAACAGGTTCATCGGCCCCTCCGAGTAGCCCTCGGGGTGGCCGCCCGGGTAGTGCGAGAACGGCCTTGCCTCGGCGTGCATCAGTGAGGCGTCCTTGGCCAGGACCTCGCTCGCCTTCTCGCGCCGCCCGATCCACATCTGGTTGGGCGACTCCTGGTCCCACTCGACGGCGCAGCTCGAGCCGTCGATCTCGAGGTACAGGCGGTTCTTCCTCCCCGCCGAGACCTGGCTGATCACGCAGGCACCGGTGGCGCCCTTGCCGGTCCGGAACAGGATGGTGGCGGCGTCCTCGGTGGAGACGGGAACGTCCTGATAGTCCTCGGGCTCGAGCAGCTTGCCGGCGTAGGTCTCGACCGTCTGCTTCGGCTTCTTGCGCTTGGGGTGGATGATCTGGAGGTCGGCCATCACCTCCACCACCTGGTCGCCGGTGATGTACTGGACGGTGTCGAACCAGTGGCTGCCGATGTCGCCCACCGCCCGCGAGGCGCCGCCGTTCTCGGGCTCGATCCGCCAGTTGTAGTCGGTTTCGTGGAAGAGCCAGTCCTGCAGGTAGGAGCCGTGGATCAGCAAGACCCGGCCCAGCTCGCCCTTCTCCACCATCGCCCGCATGTGCCGGACCAGCGGGTAGTTCCGGTAGTTGAAGTCGATGGCGTGGACCACCCCCGAGCGACTGGCGAGCGAGACCAGCTCGCGCGACTCCCTGGAGTCCATGGCCAGCGGCTTCTCGCTGACCACGTGCTTGCCGGCGGCCATGATCGCCTGGGAGACCTCGAAGTGGAGCTTGTTGGGGGTGCAGTTGTGCACCACCTGGACCTCGGGGTCGTCGATCAGCTTCCGGTAGTCGCCATAGGCCCTGGGGATGCCGAGCTGCTCGGCCTTGGCCCGGGTCAGCTCCTCCCCTGCCTCGGCCAGGGCCACCACCTCCACGTAGCCGAGCCGCCGCAGGGCCTCGGTGTGGATGGGGCCCATCATGCCGCTGCCGATGATGCCGGCCTTGATCCTCTCCATCTGCGAGTGCTCCTTCACAAGACCCCGCACCCCCTGCCGAGCGTGTCGGGCGCCAGAAGCGGCGTGCGGGATGAGGACCCGCTGCCGCAGGCCTGCCGGGCCTAGGCCAGGTCCTTGAGCAGCTCCTTGAGGTGCTTGTAGAACTTCTGCACCGAGGAGATCTGGACCGCCTCGTCGGGCGAGTGGGCGTTGATCACCTCGGGGCCGATCGAGCAGACGTCGAGCCCAGGCAGCTTGTCGAGGAGCAGGCCGCACTCGAGGCCAGCGTGAATCGCCTTGATCGCCGGCCTCTGCCCGAACAGCCGCTCGTAGACGTCGACCGTCTTCTTGACGATGGGCGAGTCCGGGTTGGGCTTCCAGCCGGGATAGGGCTCGTCCTCGTGGACGTCGGCGCCCGCCTGCCGGGACGCGGAGCGGACCATCTCGCGCACCCCGAACAGAGCCGGCATCACCGAGGAGCGGTAGGAGGTGGTGACCCGCACCTGGTCCGCCTCGGTCGCGACGACGGCCAGGTTGTTGGAGGTCTCCACCAGGCCGGGGACATCCCGGGACATGGAGAGGACGCCGTGGGGGAGCGAGCGCAGCAGGTGGAGCAGCCGGTCGCGGGCGTGCTGGTTCAGAACCTTGGAGCGCTCCTCGTTGTCGTCGAGGGGCTCGACCGCCACCTGGACGTCGGGCTCGATGGCGACGAACTCGCCCTTGAAGTCGGCCAGGCACTCGTCGACCACCTTCTTCAGCGCCTCCATCTCGTGCTTGCCGACCCGGCACACCGCGAAGGCCTCGCGGGGGATGGCGTTGTGCTTGGAGCCGCCGTCGATCGAGACCAGGTCGAGCTCGATCCCCCGCTCCACGGCCAGGGCCACGATCCGAGTGGCCAGCCGGACGGCGTTGCCCCGGTTCTCGTGGATCTGGACCCCCGAGTGCCCGCCCTTGAGGCCCTTCACCGCGATCCTCACCGGGATCGATCCGAGCAGCCCCCGTCGTCGGGTGATGGGGAGCACGCTCACCGTGTCCCCGCCGCCGGCGCAGCCGATGTAGACGGCGCCGTCCTCCTCGGTGTCCAGGTTGAGCATGATGCGACCCGAGAGGATCGACGCGTCGAGCGACTTGGCCCCGGTCAGCCCGGTCTCTTCGTCCACCGTGCAGAGGATCTCGAGCGGGCCGTGCACCACCTCCGGGTCGTCCGCCACCGCCATCGCCGCCGCGACCCCCACCCCGTTGTCGGCGCCCAGCGTGGTTCCGATGGCCTTGACCCAGTCCCCTTCGACCTTGACCTGGATGGGGTCCTTCATGAAGTCGAGGGCCACGTCCGAGTTCTTCTCGCAGACCATGTCGAGGTGCCCCTGCAGGATCACGACCGGGGCCTTCTCGTGGCCCGGGGTGGCCGGCACCTTCACCGCCAGGCTTCCGGTGGCGTCCTTGCGGACCTCGAAGCCCTTGGCCTTGGCCCAGGCCTCGACATGGGCGGCGATCCGCTCTTCGTGCTTGGAGGGTCTCGGCACCTGCCGGATGGCATCGAAGTGGGACCAGACGTGCTCGGGCTCTAGTCCCGAAAGAGGGCTGCTCATACGATGTCTCCTTCCTGTCCGACCGCTCGGCCCGGCGTGAGTGCCTCACGGCGCCGGTCGCAACGGCTCTTCAGGTGCATGGTAAGCCGATCGGGAGGACGACTGAACCCGACATCGGGAGTCTCCGCCCGGCTCATTCGACAAGGCCCGCTTCCATCTCGTGCTTCTTCAGGTAGTAGCTCAGGTTGCGGGGGTCGATGCCGAGGAGCAACGCGGCCTCCTTGCGCACGCCGCGGGTCCGCTTGAGGGCCTCGGTGAGAAGCTCGCGCTCGAGGCGGGTCAGGGCGGTGCGCAGGTTGAGGTCGTTCGGCCCCGGAGGGCCCTCGGAGGACGCGGCCATCCCTGCCGGCAGCAGGTCGAAGGCCTCGAGACCGTTGACCGGATCGAGGACCAGGGCCCGCTCGATGACGCTGCGCAGCTCGCGGACGTTGCCGGGCCAGGGGTAGGCGGAGAGCCGGGCCAGGGTCTCGCTCGAGACCTCGGGAGCGGGTCGGCCCAGCCGCCCCCCGATCTCCTCGACGAAGCGCTGGGTGAGCAGCGGGACGTCGCCGGGCCGGTCGCGCAGCGGGGGAACGTCGATCCGCAAGACGTTGAGCCGGTAGAACAGATCGGTGCGGAAGCGCCCCTGGCGGACCTCCTCCTCCAGGTTGGCGTTGGTGGCCGCCACGATGCGGACGTCGACCCGGGTGGGCCGGGTGTCGCCGAGCCGCTCGAACTCCCCGTCCTGCACCGCGCGCAGCAGCTTGGCCTGCGCCGCCAGCGGGATGGCGCTCACCTCGTCGAGCAGCAGCGTCCCCCGGTCGGCGAGCTGGAACCGTCCCTCGCGATCGCTGGTGGCGGTGGGGAGGGCGCCCGCGCGGTGGCCGAAGAACTCGCTCTCCCACATCTCGACCGGGACGGTGGCGCAGTCGACGCGGACGAACGGGCCGTGAGAGCGCCGGCTCAGCACGTGGAGGCGCCGTGCCAGCAGCTCCTTGCCGGTGCCCGACTCGCCGCTCAGCAGCACCGTTGAGTCGGTGGGTGCGGCGGCGTCCACCATTCCCAGCACCTTCCGCCAAGCCGCGCTGTCGCCGGTGGGGGCGTCGGCGTCACGGGTGGCATCGGAGCGCAGATAACGTAGCTCCCGCCGCAACGACCGGGTGTCGAGGGCCCGTCGTAGGGCCACCTCCAGCGCCTCGGGATCGGCGGGCTTGAGGATGTAGTCGCTGGCCCCGGCCTTCAGGCACTCGACCGCCGAGGGGACCGTCCCATGGCCGGTCAGGATCACCACCGGCAGCTCGGCGGTGAGCTGCCGGAAACGCTGCACCAGCTCCAGCCCGTCGCCCCCCGGCATGCGCAGGTCGGAGAGCACCACGTCCAGGGGCGCGTCGTGCAGCCGGGCCTCGGCCTCTTGGAGCGACGAGGCACCGGTCACCTCGAACCCCCGCGCCGAGAGCATCGCCAGCAGGGACTCGCGCACGTAGGCCTCGTCCTCCACCACCAGCACCCGTCCCACGGAGCGCGGCCGGTTGGGCCCCTTCAAGCTCGCCCCGCCTCCCTCTGGGCCAGGGGCAGGCTCACGGTCATCACCGTCCCTCCCCCTTCCCGGGACGACACGCTCAGCTCGCCCCGGTGCTGCTGCACGATGCTGTGGCAGATCGAGAGACCGAGCCCGGTGGAGTGCTTGGTGGAGAAGAACGGCTCGAAGATGCGGCGACGGTCCTCCTCCGGGACTCCGGGGCCCCGGTCGAGGAACCCGGCCACCACTCGCTCTCCCTCGCGACGTGAGCGGACCCGCACCTCTCCCCCATCGGGCTGAGCTTCGCACGCGTTGAGGATCAGGTTGACGGCCACCTGGCCTAGCATGGTCGCGCTGCCGTGCACGGTCAAGGGGCCGGGCTCGAGCTGGAAGTCGAAGTCGATGCCGCCGAACTCCTTGCGTGTCTCGATGAAGCGGCCGGCCTCGCGCAGCACCTCGTTGAGGTCCAGGTCGGCGGTCGGCGTCTTGGCCGGGTCGGCGTGGGCCAGCACCTGCCGCACCGTGCCCGCCGCCCGGTCGAGCCCCTCCTTGACGCGCAGCAGGTGGGCCTGGGCCTCGGCTCCCTGGTCCTGGGCGAGGGCCTCCTGGGCCAGGCTCAGCCAGTTCGCCATCCCCTCCAGCGGGTTGTTGATCTCGTGGGCGATGCCGGCGGCCAGGCGGCCGACCGTGGTCAGGCGCTCGGCGTGGAGGAGCTGCCGCTCCAGCTCGCGGACCCGGGCCTCCTCGAGGGCCCGCGCCTCGAGCCGGGCCCGCCGCCGGGCCTGCTGGACGGCGAAGCCGCCCAGGAACAGGGCCAGCGCCATCACCGCCAGGTTCAGGAGCAGGGTGGTGCGGAAGCGACCGGTGACGGACTCACCCAGGCGGGCCCCCGACAGAAGCGCCGGCTCGAAGCAGTCGAGGGTGAAGGGCGAGGGCATCGACCAGCCCTCCGCCTCCAGCGTGGCCACTCCGGCGACCTCGTTGGGGCCGTCACGCGAGACCCCGTGCGCCTTGGATGGGATCGGCGCGTCACGGGCCAGCACCCGGTCGTCCGCCGAGCGCAGCTCGCAGGTCCAGCGTCCGTCGGTCTGCAGGAGCTGGGAAGGCGCCACCTCCATCTCCAGGGTCATGCCGGAGGCCCCCTGGCCCGGCGCTCCCCCCCAAGGAAGGTGGGTGAGCAGGCGCGGGGTGTCCGGCGAGACCGCCGCCCCCTCCCGCCCGGTGGGCTGGGCCGCCAGCCACAGCAGCGGCACGCCGCCCCGACGGCCGGCGTGCAGCAGCGGGGTCCCGTCGGCAGCGGTCGCCGCCACCCGGACCACCTCGGGGTGTCCGCGCAGGAAGAGGAGCACCGCGCTCTGGGCGTTGGCGCGACGTTCTCCGGCGTCCCCGGAGGCGCGCTGCGCTCCGAGCTGCGAGACGGCGGACGAGCTCGCCAGGAAGGCCAGGTCGGCGCGCACCGCGGTGAGGCGGCTCTCGATGGCGCGGGCGCGCACTGCCACCTCGCTGGTGAAGGCGCGCCGCTCTTCCTCGAGCGCGCCACGCCGGGCCACCGCGATCCCCCAGATGCCGGCCACGTTGACCGCCAGCACCGCCCCGATGGCGAGGCCGGTCAGCCAGCCGGTGGAGAGGGAGACGGGCTTCATCGCCAGCCGGGCCCGAGACGAGACGGAGTATGGGTCAAGGCTCCCTTCTCCTATCCAGACCTCACGGCGGCAGCGGACGGCCGGCCGCGGGAAGCCGAGACAGGGCCACCAGGCCCTGCCCCTCGCGGATCGTCACCACCTGGTTGGCGGGGATCTCGCCGAGCCGGTCGACCACGCCGCTGGGCCAGTCCACCTCCAGGGCGAGCACCCGCAGGTGGGGCCCCAGGCCGAACGTCAACGGCAGCTCGCTCTGGGAGCAGTAGCTGGAGCCGGTGTGCACCAACCTCCAGAGCCGGCGCCCGTCCGGCAGCGTGACGTTGACCCGAGCCCCGATCCCGTCCCGGTTGGAGCTGGTCCCCTCGGTGCGCACCCTCAGGAAGCTGTTGGCGTTGGCCCCGTCGTTACGAAACAGCCGGGCCGGCCCGTCGTTCTGCGTGATCAGAAGGTCGAGGTCGCCGTCGTTGTCGTAGTCGCCGTAGGCGGAGCCGCGTGCCACCAGCGGCTGGGCGATGTCCGGGCCCAGCTCGCTCACCATGTCCTTGAAGTGGCCGTCGCCCAGGTTCCGGAAGAGGTGGGGCCGCTGGGCGTGGGTGACGTTGGGCTGGACGGCGTCGATGTCGTCGGCGACGTGACCGTTGGCGGCGAAGATGTCGAGACGGCCGTCGAGGTCGTAGTCGAAGAAGACCACCGCGAAGGCCAGGGTCAGAAGCGACGGCTGGCCCACCCCGCTGACCGCCGCCATGTCGACGAAGACGCCGTTCCCCTCGTTGTGGTAGAGGCCGATCATCTCGTTCGAGAAGTTGCCGATCAGGATGTCGGGCCGCCCCGTCTCCGAGTAGTCGGCGGCGTCGACGCCCATCGCGCCCCGGGCCACGCCGGTGTCGCCGAAGGCGATCCCGGCCCCCAGCCCCACGTCGACGAAGGTCCCGTCCCCCTGGTTGCGGAAGAGCTTGTTGGGCTGGGTGTCGTTAGCCACCACCAGGTCCAGCCAGCCGTCTCCGTCGAAGTCGAGGATCGCCACCCCCAGCGCCTTCGAGCTGGGGTCGAACAGGCCGCTCTCGCGGGTCTTGTCGGCGAAGCGGCCGTTGCCGAGGTTGCGGTAGAGGAACGGGGTCACCCCGCGGTACGACTCCGGGGTGCAGTACGACTTCCGGCGCCCGTCCAGGGTGCAGAAGATGTCGCTGTTCTTGGACCACTCGACGTAGTTGGCCACGAACAGGTCCAGCAAGCCGTCCCGGTCGTAGTCGAAGAACAGGGTGCTGGTGCCGAAGGCTGGTTTCCCCACCCCGGCCTGCTCGGTCACGTCCGCGAAGCGGCCGTCGCCGAGGTTGCGGAACAGCCGGTCGCCCTCGAGGGCGGTCACGAAGATGTCACGCCAACCGTCGTTGTCGAAGTCGGCGGCGGTGACCCCCATGCCATACAGCTCGACGGCCAGGCCGGCGGCCTCGGTCACGTCACGGAACGTGCCGTCACGCTGATTGCGGAGCAGCGCGCAGTAGATGGGACGGCTCTCCGGTCCCTCGAGCTCGTGGCCGTTGACCAGGAAGATGTCGGGCCAGCCGTCGCGGTCGTAGTCCAGGAAGGCGCCCCCCGATCCCATCGTCTCCGGCAGGTACTTCTTGCCGCCGGCGCCGCTCTGGTGCCGGAAATGGATGCCGGCCGCCTCGGTGACGTCCACGAAGCGGATCGGCGCCGCCGTCGCCCGGGCCGGGAGCCCGCCGAGGCACAGGGCCAGCAGGCTGGCGATCCGGGACCTCCACAGCAGAGACGCTCCCCGGGGAATCCGATCAGTCGCCGCCCGCATCCAGCATCTCGTCGAGGAAACGTCCGCTGCTGCCGCTGGGCAACTCGGTTCCCACGAGGGTCGCCAGGGTGGGGGCCAGGTCGTTGAGGTCGACGTGCCGGTGGTAGCGGCCCGGTCGGATGCCCGGTCCCATCACCAGCAGTGGGATGTGGGTGTCGTAGGTGTACGGGGTGCCGTGGGTGGTCCCCTTGCTGGCTCGCATCCAGTAGGGCTCGAGCAGGATCTCGAGGTCGCCGGAGCGCTCCGGGTTGTAGCTTCGCGAGACCCGAAGGCTGAATGGATCGGGTGGGACCTGCCCCAGCAGGAGCTGGTCTCGGGTGAAAACCCAGGCCACGTGCGGCACCGCGGCCACGGCTGCGGCGGCCACCTGGCGCACCCGCGCCCCGTCGAGCCCCAGCTCGCGGATCCGGGCCTGGTTCAGGTAGACGGAGCTGCCGGCGGTTCCGATCACCCAGTCCGCCTCGCCGAAGGCGGCATCCAGCGCCGCCTTCAGCGGCTCCAGGATCTCCGCCCCGGTGATCCGGCCACCCGGCATGCGGCGTGCCGCCTGCTGCTCCGGGACCGGAGCCACGCCGTGGTCCGAGGTGAGGGCGACGATCACGTGTTGGAGTCCCACCTGAGCATCCACACCCTCGAGCAGGCGCAAGACGTCTCGATCGGTGCGTCGCAGGGCATCGCGGACCTGCGGCGATTCCGGTCCGTAGTCGTGACCGATCGAGTCGTTGGCCGAGAAGCTGATCGCGAGGATATCGGTGACGCCGCGCTGCCCCAGCTTCTCGGCCCGGATCGCCGAGAGAGCCAGTTCCACCAGGAGCTCGCTCCCGAACGGCGTCTCGCCAACGGCCTCCCTCACCGCCTCGGGAGGCCCGGTGGGGATGGTCGTGAAGGCCTCGCCGTTCCCGTCCAACGGGCGCCACTCCTTCCCGGCGTAGCGACTCGCCGGGTCCTTGGCGTTCTGCTCCTCGACCCAGCCGGGCAGCGCGTTCGTGTACCAGGTGCTGGTCACGAAGCGTCCGCTCTTCCAGTCGACCCAGAGCGCCAGGTCGGCCATCCGCCCCGCCGGGAGGATCGCCGCCCGGTCCTTGCGCGAGATCCCGATCACCTTGGCGTGGGGCCGGGCGGTCTTGAGCTCGTCCCCGACGGTGCTGACCAGCAGCAGCCGTGGCGAGGAGCCCGGTCCCTGGGCGCCCACCAGCTCCACCTCGTCGTCGGAGACGCTGGTCACGTTCTTCCCCGAGGCGCGGTCGTACCAGTCGTTGGCGATGATCCCGCTCTGGGCCGGCATCGCCCCGGTCATCACCGTCGAATGGCCGACCGCGGTCACCGACGGGTAGTGGGCGAGGTAGGCGTCGGTGAAGACGGCGCCTCCCGCGAGCAGACGGCCGATCCCGCCGTCCAGCTCGCCCTCCATCCGGTTTAGGTACTCCTGCCGGAGCTGATCGACGACGATCACGAGGACCAGCCGGGGACGGGTCGGAGGCTGGGCCTCGGCCCGGCCGACCACGCCCGAGAGCAGGAACAGGCCGAAAAGGGCCAGCGACACGGCTTTGGGCACCACCCGGCCACGGTGAGCGCGGCGGCTCGCTGCCGGCGGTGGGATGGACGCTTCGGTCACGGCGAGACCTCCTGTTGGGCCGAACTCTGCGATCATATCCCAGCCAGATCGGTCCCCGCACTTGCCGAAGGCCCGGCGTCCCGAGTAGCGTTGGGGCACGCTTTCCGGCGCCTCTTTGGGAGACTCGCCGTGGTGTTGCGGACGCCTTGTCTGGTCGCCCTCGCCTTCTTCGCCTCGGGGACGTGGGTGAAGGCGCAGGAGCGACTTCGGTTCGGACACCTGACCGCCGCCGACGGGCTCTCCCGCAACTGGGTCGAGAGCGTGCTCAAGGACCACCAGGGGTTTCTCTGGGTGGGGACCCAGGACGGCCTGAACCGCTACGACGGACGGCGGTTTGCCGTCTACCGTCACGACCCCGAGGACCCCCACAGCCTGCCCTCGTCGATCGCCTCGGCGCTCTACGAAGACCGCTCCGGAAGGCTGTGGGTGGGAAGCGGCTGGGGCCGCGCCGGCCTCTCGCTCTACGACCGCGAGCTGGACCGCTTCGACCGCATCCCCTACGGGCCGGGCTCGGGCGGCCTCAGCGGGAGCTGGGTGCAGGCGATCCTCGAGGACCACGAGGGGCGGCACTGGGTCGGAACCGAGAACGGCCTCAACCGGATGGAGCCGGAGACGGGCCGGTTCCAGGCGTTTCCCTTCGAGCCTCGTGGCCCGGCCGACGACACGTCGACCGTCATCTTCTCGCTCCTCGAGGACCGACAGGGTCGCCTCTGGCTGGGCACCGGATCCGGCCTCTACCGGTTCGACCCGCCGACCGGCCGCTACACCGCCTGGGAGGGGCGACCGGACCACCCCGACGGCCCCGACGACGCCGACGTCTGGGACGTGGTCGAGGGACCGGACGGGAGGCTCTGGGTCTCGACGGTGGGCGGCGGCCTGTTCCAGGTCGATCCCGACACCGGCAGCCAGAGGCGCTTCGTGCCGGTTCATGGCGACAGCACCAGCCTCAGCCACTTGCGGGTCCGCCGTCTCGCCTGGGACCACTCGGGTCAGCTCTGGGTGGGCACGGAGAACGGCGGGCTGTGTCGCCTCGACCCGCAGACCGGCCGCTTCCAGCGTTTCCTCCCCGACCCCGAGGATCCCTCCAGCCTCAACTCGGCGTCGGTCTGGTCGCTCTTCGTCGGCGACCAGGACATCATCTGGATCGGCACCTACAACGGCGGCCTCAACTTCCTCTCCCCGCTGCCGCGGGGCTTCGACGTGGTCAGGAGCCACCGCGGCGGCCTCAGCAGCCCCCACGTGACGGCGGTGATGGAAGACCGCAAGGGCAACCTGTGGGTGGGGACGGACGGTGGCGGCCTGAATCGGATCGACGGCACCGACGGCAGCTATCGGCACTTCCGGCACGACCCGCTCCGGCCCTCCACGATCGGCTCGGATGCGGTCTTCGGCCTGCTCGAGGACCACGCCGGCCAGATCTGGCTGGGGGGCTGGGACGCGGGGCTGTCGCGGCTCGACCCGCAGAGCGGGCGGGTCACGCGCTTCCAGCACGATCCCGCGGACCCGACATCGATCGTCTCCAACAACGTCTGGACCGTGCTCGAGCTCTCCTCCGGCGAGCTGCTGCTGGCCACGGACCGCGGGGTCGACCTGATGGACCGCGGCCTCGGGACCTCCTCGAGGCTGGCCGATCGCTACCCGGGCGCCGGCGTCTCCGCCACCTTCACCGCGCTCGAGGACCCCGCCGGCGACCTCTGGCTGGGCGGAAAGGTGGAGGGGGTCCAGCACGTCGAGCGGGCCACCGGCCGGGTGACCGAGCTGCGCCATGACCCGGGCGATCCGGACAGCCTCGGCAGCGGCTGGGTGATGGCCCTCCATCGGGACAGCGCCGGCAACCTGTGGTTCGGGACCGAGGGCGGGCTGAGCTGCCTGGAGGCCGGAACCAAGCGGATGCGGCGCTTCACCGCCAGGGACGGCCTGCCGAGCAACGGGATCGCGAGCATCGAGGAGGGCCTCTCGGGAGATCTGTGGCTGGGCACCTTCGCCGGCCTAACGAACCTGGTGAACGCGGTGAAGGTCCCCCGTGTCCCGGAGATCCTCAGCTTCGACGTGCGCGACGGCCTGCAGGGACAGGAGTTCGCGGCCGGCGCGTCGTGCCGCACCCGGCCCGGCCTACTGCTGTTCGGTGGCGAGGGAGGGCTCAGCCTCTTCGACCCCGCCGAGATCGCCAAGAACCCCACGCCGCCTCCCGTGGTGTTCACCGACCTCCGCCTGGCCGGCGAGCGGGTCGTCCCCGGCACCCCGGGGGGGCCACTGGAGAGGGCGCTGGGGGAGACCTCGGAGCTCCGTCTCTCCTACCGCGAGACCCTGATCACCTTCGAGTTCGCGGCCCTCAACTACATCCTGCCGGAGAAGAACCGCTTCCGGTACCGGCTCTCTGGGATCGACCCCACCTGGAACGACGGCGGCAGCCAGGGCAGCGCAACCTACACTCGGATCCCGCCCGGCCGCTACTCGCTGCACGTCCAGGCCGCCAACAACGACGGGGTCTGGAACCGGCAAGGGGCCTCGCTGCTGGTGGTGGTGACGCCGCCGCTCTGGCAGACCTGGTGGTTCCGGCTGGCGGCGGTGGCGCTGCTGGCGACGGCAGTCGTGGCTGGCCACAAGCTCCGCACCCGCGCCATCCAGGCCCGAAACCGGGAGCTGCAGCGGGAGATCGAGGACCGCCGGCGGGCCGAAGCCGAGCTCGAGCTCCGCAACGCGGAGCTCGAGCGCTACGCCTACTCGGTCTCGCACGACCTGAAGAGCCCGCTGGTCACCATCCGCGGCTTCCTGGGCTATCTCGAGAGGGCGGCGGCCGATGGCGATCTCGAGGCGGTCGGCCGTGACGTGGCCCGCATCACCGCCGCCACCGACCGGATGCACGCCCTGCTCGGGGAGCTGCTCGAGCTGTCGCGGGTGGGACGCGACGGCAGCCGCCACGAGCCGGTGTCGCTGCGACAGCTCGCCGAGGAGGCCCGCGACTCGCTGGCCGCCAGGATCAAGGAGCGAGGGGCCCACGTCGAGGTGGCACCGGACCTTCCGACGGTCCCAGGGGACCCGGTGCGGCTGCGCGAGGTCTTCCAGAACCTGATCGAGAACGCGCTCACGTTCACCGCCGCCGGGACGGAGCCGCGGGTCGAGATCGGCTCGGCGGTCGACGACGACCAGGTCGTGGTCTACGTCCGGGACAACGGCATCGGGATCGAGCCCCGGCACCACGAGCTCGTGTTCGGGCTCTTCAACCGCCTGGACGCTTCATCACAGGGGACGGGCATCGGGCTGGCGCTGGTACGGCGCATCATCGAGACCCACGGTGGCCGCGTCTTCGTCGAGTCGGCGGGCGTGGGCCGCGGCTCGACCTTCCGCTTCACGCTGCCGCAGAGGGCCGACAGCCCGTAGCCGGCCCTTGCGGGCCGGACCTGGCGGGACCGGGAGGACCGTTCGGACGGGTCATCGCCGGCCGGGCTTGGCGCCGCGCCCCTTCCGCGACGCCACCAGGATCCCCCGGTAGAGCTCGCCACGCGATCGACGAACGAGCTCCAGGTTCTTGTCGATCAGGGCGAGCCGCTGCTGGACGCAGGCGTACGACCGCAAGGGATCTTCAGGCGTGTTCTTCACGTAGTCGAGGAGCCGATCGACGGTGGTGGTGGCCACGTGGGTCCGGGTGTCGGACGAGGCGTAGTAGATGAAGACCCGGCCGTCGTCGCCGGCGACGGCACCGTTGCAGAAGACCACGTTGGAGACGTCGCCGATGCGCTCGTCGCCCTCCGGGGCGATCAGGTACCCGCCCGGCCGCCGGATGACCTTCTGGGGCGAGTGAAGGTCGGCGAGGAACGCGTAGACCACGTAGCGCAGGCCGGCGGCGCAGTTGCGGACGCCGTGGGCGATGTGCAGCCAGCCCTCGGGGGTCTTGATCGGGGCCGGTCCCATGCCGTTCTTGGCCTCCTTGATGGTGTGATACTCCTTCGGATCGACGATCTGCTCCTCGTGGATCACCGCCCGGGTGATGTCGTCGCACAGCGCCCAACCGATACCACCGCCGCTGCCGGCCTCGATGAAGCTGTCCTGGGGGCGGGTGTAGAGGGCGTACTTACCCGAGACCCACTCAGGGTGAAGGACCACGTTGCGCTGCTGCGCCGAGAGAGAGACCAGGTCCGGCAGGCGCTCCCAGGTCAGCAGGTCCCGGGTGCGGGCGATGCCGCAGGCCGCCACCGCCGCGCTCTTGTCGCCGGGTGGGGCGTTCGGGTCGCGGCGCTCGGTGCAGAACAACCCGTAGACCCACCCGTCCTGATGAGCGGTCAGGCGCATGTCGTAGACGTTGGTGTCCGCCTCGTCGGTCTCGGGCATCACGATGGGGCGGTCCCAGTACCGGAACCCATCGACGCCGTTTTCGCTCTCGGCGACGGCGAAGAAGGACTTGCGGTCCACCCCCTCGACCCGCACCACCAGGCAGAAACGGCCCTTCCAGAGGATGGCCCCCGGGTTGAAGGCGGCGTTGACCCCGAGCCGCTCCTGAAGGTGCGGGTTGGTCGTCGCCTCGAGGTCGTAGCGCCAGTGAAGGGGCGTGTGCTCGGCGGTGATCACCGGGAACCGGTAACGCTGGATGATCCCGTTGCTGTCCGGGAGCTTCGGGTTCCGGCGTCGGAGCAGCTTGGTGTGCGCGGCCACCTTGCTACGGAGCGCACGCTCGAACGCCCGCGTCGGCATGGGCAGGACCTCCTGGGCTTCACGGTGCCGGGTGAGGACCCGGCCGGGCCGGGCTCGGCCAGAGGCTAGCCCCGGCGGAGCGGCGGGTCAAGGCGCGGCGCGCGGCCGCGCGGCCGCGCGGCCGTTCGGCGGCGGATGGTGCGCAGGCGGTGGCCCGGATTCGCCTCGTGGCCTATATTGGCACTAGTGGGAGCCGTGGGTCCGGGCCGCCGGGCCAGTGGATGGCTGGTGTCGAGCGCGAGGGGTTGGAGCTCGGTGGGGGCGCGATCCCGCCGGGGTCGGAGCGACGCAGCAAACGCGGAGGCGACCGATGGCCGGAAAGATCGCACTCGCTCTCGTGGACGAGAGCAACGAGTTCCAGCAGATCCTCAAGCAGGATGCCGAGGCGGTCGCGCGCCGCGCGGGGCTCTCGCTCGAGGTCCACTTCACGGGCGAGGACCTCAACGAGCACCTGCACGAGCTGCGTCACCTGATCGAGGACGAGGCCAACCGCCCCGCCGCCCTGCTGGTGATGGCGGTGCGTGACCACGGCCTCTCCCGGACCGTCCGCCAGGCCGCCAAGGCCGGGGTCCATTGGGTATTCCTCAACCGGACCGAGGACGACCTGGACCCGATCCGGGCCGAGTTCCCGGGAGTGGTGGTCGCCACCGTGTGCCCCGACGAGATCGAGACCGGACGGGTCCAGGGGCGTCAGTTCAAGGCGCTGCTGCGCCAGGGGAAGGTGCTCTACATCCAGGGCAACCCGCGCAGCCTGGCGTCGCGTGAGCGCACCGCGGGGATGCAGGAGGAAGTCACGGGGGCCCCCTTTGAGGTGGTCCTGGCCGGCGGCGAGTGGAGCCCCGAGGCAGCGGGCCGGGCGGTCAAGGACTGGCTCCGCTTCGCGGTCGGCGGCCACCTCCCCTTCGACCTGATCGGCTGTCAGAACGACCACATGGCCGGCGGCGTCCTGGACGCCCTGGCCTCGGCCGCCGGCGAGCTGCGGCGGCCGGAGCTGCTACGGGTGCCGGTGACCGGTTGCGACGGCTCGCCGGAGGTCGGGCAACGGATGGTGCGGGAGGGTCGGCTCGCCGCGACGGTGGTCCTCCCCCGAGTGGCGGGGCCCGCCGTGGAGTGCGTGGCCCGCCTGCTGCAACGCGGCGAGCGACCGCCTGACACCACCACCCACGGCGCCACGTCGTTCCCGAACCAGGCCGAGCTCCACCCGGCCGCCGAGCCGCAGCCGGCCGGTCGCTGATCGCGCCGCCCGCCGGTCAGCCGCCCCGGTGCATGCCCAGGCGGACGATCTGCTGGATCAGCTCCGGGTAGCGCATGCCCGTATGCTGGGCGGCCTGCGAAAGCTCCTCCTCCTCGGCGATCTCGGGGTTGGGGTTGGCCTCGAGGAAGTAGAGCTTCCCGTCCTCCTGGAGCCGGAAGTCGATGCGCGCGTACCCGTCCAGCTCCAGGATCCGGTAGATCCGCTTGCTGGTGCGCTGGATCTCACGGCCCAGGTCGGGAGGCAGGTCCGCCGGCTCCTGGAAGATCCCACGGCGGGCCTGGTAGTCCGGATCGTGCTTGACCCGGGCGGTGGCGATACGCGGCGCGTACGGAGGCATGTTCTCGAAGAGCAGCTCCCAGACCGGAAGCGTGGTGACCCGCTCGTTACCGATCACCCCGACGTACAGCTCGCGCCCCTCGATGTACTGCTCGGCGATGGCGTCGGTTCCCAGGCTCTCGTGCACGAAGCCCACCCGCTCGGCGAGCTTGGCGTCGGAGTCGACCACCGATGCCTGGGAGATGCCCAGCGAGGCATGCTCGATCAGGCTCTTGACGATCAGCGGGAAGCCGAGACGCGGGGGGCGCCGGATCTTCCGACCGATCGGGAAGACGGCGAACGACGGGGCGTGGATCCGGTGGTAGGCGACCAGCTTCTTGGAGAGCGCCTTGCTGCGGGCCAGCACCAGCCCCCGCGGGTTGCACCCCGTGTAGCGCATCCGCTGCAGCTCGAGGTAGCTGACCAGGCTGTGGTCGTAGAGCGTCTTGCCGTGGAACTCCTCGAGCAGGTTGAAGACCAGGTGGGGCTTGAACGAGGTGCGGGCCTCACGGATCGGGTGCAGCTCCTCCTGGACCCCGAGCGCCAGCACCTGGTGCCCGAGCTCGCGCAGCGTGCGCTGCACGTCGTACTCGGTCTTCCACGAGAGGGCCTCCCGCTCGGAGACGCCTTCGACATCCTCGGGCGGGACCAGGTCCGGGTGCATCAGCGCCAGGATACGCAGCTTCCTCATAGCGCGATCCAGCTCCGGTGCCCCTCGCTGTAGAGGAAGTTCATGGTCTTGACGGTGAGGAGCACGACGAAATCCATCTTCAGGCGCCGCTCGCTGCCCACCGCACGGAGCCTCAGCTCCCGGCAGCGACCGATCATGTCGGAGAGCACCTCGTCGAGGGTGAACTGGTACTCTCCGGTCCAGCGGGCCACCATCTCCCGGATCTCCTTCCGGTTGCGTCTGAGAAACGACGCGGCCGCCTCGTGGTGACGGTGGCCGGGGCTCTCCGAGAAGAGCCGCTTCAGGTCACGATCGAAGGTGTCGGGGAACTCGATGCGGTAGAAGTCGCGACGAGCCCGGTAGTGCTCGGCCAGCGTCTTGCGGAGCCGCCCCAGGGAGTCGGGCCGGGCCCGGGACGTGATCTCGGGGCGCTGCCCGGCGATCTGGGGGATCAGCTCGTCGACGTACTCGAGCTTCCTGAGCGCCGGCCACCCCTGATAGCGCCGCCGCCACCCCGAGCGTGACCCCAGCCAGACCGCGAAGGTCTCGGCGAAGTCCTCGTCGGGATGGCTCTGGGCATACCAGGCGGCCAGGTGCTGGACGTACTGCTTGCTGGCGGGCCGGGGGCGGTAGTACTCGGGATAACGCTCCGAGGAGCGACCGAAGAGCTGCTGCCAGCGCCGGCGACGCTGGACCTGGTAGGCGTGCTGGATGGCGTGGCCCGCCTCGTGGCGCAGGATCATCATGCACTCGCCGCGGGTCCCGCCTTCGACCTCCAGCATCTGGGCGCGCTCGAGCAGCATCAGGCGTCGGTGGGCCAGGTAGAAGGGGATCGCCAGTCCGGGGACCCGATCCGGCGAGAACCAGTCGTCGGAGAGCCAGACGTGGGGCCGGAAGCGGATGCCACGCGCCTCCAGCTCCCCGTAGAGGTCCCGCACACAGTCCTCCAGCCAGGTCCCCTCGATGGTCACCCCCAGGTCGCAGATCCGGAGCTGGAGCAGCCTCGAGTTGGGCCACCGGGACCAGGGGAACCGGCGCGAGGTTCCGCGCATCCGCCTCATCGCCATGGCGCTTCCATGGCGTCGATTGTACCCGCAGCCCGCCGGGCGGGAGATCCCGGCCGCCCCCTGGGCTACTTCGCCATCTTGGCGCCCGCCCACTCGACCTTCTTGAACCCCTTGGGGATCTCCCAGGCCGCGGCAGGGATCGGCCCCTTCTTCACCTCGACGACCTCCGAGGTCTCGGTGATGGTCTTGCCCATCACCTTGGAGGTGCTGTGGTGGTAGACGGGGACCCCCTTCATCTCCTTGAACTTGGCCTGGACCTCCACCATCCCCTTCGCGCCCGGGGCGATGGCGCTCATGGCCTTGGCGTAGCGCTCCATGGCGTTGAAGGCCGGGGTGGGGAACGGAAGCTGGGTGGTCACGCACTCGTCCACGTGGACCATCTCGCCGAAGGAGACGACCCAGTTCTCGCACCGGTAGCCGGCGACGGTGCGGCCGCCCGTCCCCTTGGTGACGCTCACGCTCCCGCCCATCGCGCCCGTCATCCTGCCCATCCTCTCCCGCAGCGCCGGCGGGAGGCTCTTCATCTGCTCCTGCATCTTGCTCTGCTGGGCCTGGACCTTGGCGGCGATGGCCTCGAGCTCCTCTGGGGTGACGATGCTGTACTGCTTCTTGGCCGGGTCGATGAACGTCAGCGTGCCGGTGGCGTAGTCCACCATGAACTCGCCTGTGCCTGACGCCGACCGCATTCGCTCCGAGGAGACGTAGGCGGTACGCGTCTCCGGTGGCTTGTTGTCTCGCGTCACCATGGTCACGATCGTGAGGTCCTCGGCTCCCGCGAGGCGGACCCCGGCGACCAGGACCAGGACCAGGACGGCAAACATCCCCCGACCCATCCTCTTCTGCATCTGGGCTCTTCCCTTTCTGATCTGGTACGGATGCTTCGAGGATAACATGCGGGCCGGGCATCGCGTGAGCGGGCATAATGGATCGAACCCTTGGAGGTGCCCCCTTGTCCCTACACGAGCTCGCCGGACGGCCGGCGCCGCGCTCCTTCCTGGCCAACATCCCCCGCCTGGTCTCGGCCTACTACACGGTGCAGCCGGATCCCTCCGAGCCCGCCCAGCGGGTGGCCTTCGGCACCTCCGGCCACCGCGGCTCGTCGCTTCGGGGCAGCTTCAACGAAGGGCACATCCTGGCCACCAGCCAGGCCCTGGTGGAGCACCGGAGCGGCCGCGGGATCACCGGTCCCCTGTTCCTGGGCATGGACACCCACGCGCTGTCCGAGCCCGCCCTGGTGACCGCCCTCGAGGTGTTCGCGGCCCACGGGGTCGAGGTGCGGATCCAGGCCGGGCGGCGCTACACCCCCACTCCGGCCATCTCCCACGCCATCCTCACCTGGAACCGGGGGCGCAAGACCGACCTGGCCGACGGCGTGGTCGTCACCCCGTCCCACAACCCTCCGGAGGACGGCGGCTTCAAGTACAACCCACCCGACGGCGGCCCGGCGGGGACCCAGATCACCCGATGGGTCGAAGCCCGGGCCAACGCGATCCTCGAGGCGGGACTCGCGGAGGTGAGGCGCATCCCCTTCGAGCGGGCGCTCCGCGCCCCCACCACCGCCGAGCACGACTTCGTCGGCGCCTACGTCTCCGACCTGACAAACGTCCTCGACATGGAGGCGATCGCGGGCGCCCGGCTGCGGATCGGCGTCGATCCTCTGGGTGGAGCCTCGGTGGACTACTGGGGGCCTATCGCCGAACGTTATCGGCTCTCCCTCGACGTTGTGAACCCGGTGGTCGACCCGACCTTCTCGTTCATGACCCTGGACAAGGACGGCAAGATCCGCATGGACTGCTCCTCCCCGTGGGCGATGGCGAGCCTGATCGGGATGAAGGACCGCTTCGACGTCGCCTTCGGGAACGACGCCGACAGCGATCGCCACGGCATCGTGACGCCGTCCGCCGGCCTGCTGAACCCCAACCACTACCTGGTGGTGGCCATCGACTACCTGTTCCGCCGCCGGCCGGGCTGGCGCGCCGACGCGGCGGTGGGCAAGACGCTGGTCTCGAGCTCGATGATCGACCGGGTGGCCAACGACCTGGGGCGGCGCCTGGCCGAGGTGCCGGTGGGCTTCAAGTGGTTCGTGGAGGGGCTGGCGGACGGCTCCTTCGGGTTCGGCGGCGAGGAGAGCGCGGGGGCGTCCTTCCTCCGCAAGGACGGGACGGTCTGGACCACCGACAAGGACGGGATCCTGCTCGACCTGCTCGCCTGCGAGATCCGCGCGGTCACCGGCAACGACCCGGGGGAGCTCTACCGCGAGCTCGAGGACCGCTTCGGGTCACCGGTCTACGAGCGGATCGACACCCCGGCCACCCGCGAGCAGAAGGCTGCGCTGGGCCGGCTCACGCCCGAGGCCGTCACGGCCGACTCGCTGGCCGGCGAGCCGATCCTGGCCCGGCTGACCCGGGCGCCCGGGAACGATGCCCCGATCGGGGGCCTCAAGGTGGCAACCGCAAGCGGCTGGTTCGCGGCGCGACCGTCAGGCACCGAGGACGTCTACAAGCTCTACGCCGAGAGCTTCGCCGGCCGCGACCACCTGAAGCGGATCCAGGAAGAGGCCCGCGCCATCGTGGCTGCCGCCCTCACGGCCTGAGGCTCGCCGCCAACCGGTGGCCCGGCTCCAGGCGGCGGGCCGAGCGACGAGCCGGTGGGCGCTCGCCGGTCCCCCGGTGGAACTCACACCCCACCTCCGGTGTCCAACGCCATCGCGGACCGTTGGCAGTCGGGTCCGCCCTGCGAGGAGGTGACGGATCGTGGCAGAGCCTCTCCCCACCCAGCAGCTCCCCCCCTACTCCCGCTCGCGTGTGCTCGGGCTGTGGCTACTCGCCACGATCCCGATGGCGCTGGTCACCTGGGCGGTCGCCCCGTGGCTGATCCCGCGCCTGGCCTGGCCGGCCGCTGCCGTCTACCTGGCGCTGACGAGCCTCGTCATGCTGTGGCAGGGCGCTCTCGGTCTCTGGGCCCTGCACCGCGAGGGCGTGCCGCTGCGATGGCGGGCGCTGCGCCGCAGGACGTGGCTCCAGACGCCGCGCCATCCGGACACCGGCGTGCCCTCCCCGTCGCGCTTCCTCTGGCTGGTCCCCTGCGTTCCGCTGGCGCTTCTGCCGCTGCTGCTGGGCAACCTCTTCACGGCGAGCTGGATGGGGCTGCGTCTGCTACGGTCCCCGCTTCTGATCGAGCTCAGCCCCGGCTACGCCAAGAGCTTCGATCTCGCGAGCCCCGAGCTTGCGGGACGCTGGTGGCTGCTGGCCCTGGTCCTCGTCGCCTCCGCGCTCAGCGCCTTCTTCGGCGAGGAGCTCCTGTTCCGGGGCGTGCTCCTGCCCCGAATGAGCGGCACGTTCGGCCGCAAGGGGTGGTTGGCGAACGCCACCCTCTTCGCCCTCTACCACGCCTCGGTCCCCCTGATGCTCCCCTTCCGTTGGCTGTCGGCATTGGTGACGGTGTGGCCCGCGTGGCGCTATCGCTCGAGCTGGCTGGCGGTGGTGGTCCGCGCCGGCGAGGGCACGGGTCTTCTGCTTCTGGCGCTGGTCGGCATCTTCTCGGTCTCCTTCCCGCCGCTGGGCCAGATGCCGGCCCTTCCCCACATCGCGCAACGCCCCCGCGCGGCGGATCTCAGCGCCTACTGCCCCGCCGGCCGAACCTCGTTGCCAGGCTGCGTCCCGGGGGATTCCTTCGCCGGTGATGTGCGGTCCTGTGACCTCTCGGCCCTCGACCTGCGCTCGGCGGCTGAGGACGTGGCGTGCCTCTCGTTCGACAACCGCACCTCTTGGCCCGTCGCCGATCGGATGCCCGGAGGGGTCGACCCGGAGGCCGTCCTGGCGACGAACGCGAACCCCGGCCTCGGCCTCCGGAAGCTCCACCAGCAGGGCGTGACCGGACGCGGGGTGGGCATCGCCATCGTCGATCGCTTCCTGCTGGTCCAGCACCAGGAGTACCGGGGTCGGCTCCGCTGGTACGAAGAGCTGGCGGGTCTCCGCTCCACCCTCGAGCCCTCCGCTCAGATGCCGGCGCAGATGCACGCGCCCGCCGTCGCGTCGCTGGCGGT
Organism: uncultured Acidobacteriota bacterium; assembly: GCA_964574335.1. Classification (GTDB taxonomy): domain Bacteria; phylum Acidobacteriota; class Vicinamibacteria; order Fen-336; family Fen-336; genus CAZNNH01. The sequence goes on from CAZNNH010000047.1 coordinate 21,481, forward strand.
CGGTCGGACGGTGGGGGTGGCGCCGGAGGCCGACCTCTACTTCATCGGCACGGACGAGGACCCGCGCGAGCTGTTCCTGGGGGCGCACTTCTTCGCCCAGGGCATCCGGCGGATCGTCGAGATCAACCGCCGCCTCCCGGCCGATCGCAAGATCCGGGCGATCTCGATCTCGATGGGCTGGGGCCCGGAGTGTCCCGGCTATGCCGACGTGAGGGCGGCGACCGAGCAGGCGGCGCGAGAGGGGATCGCGCTGTTCGCCGTCTTCATCGACGGCGACTTCGAGGGCCTGGGACGCCCTCCCGGCAGCGATCCCGACCGCTTCGATTCGTACCAACCCGCCGCGCGATGGGCCGTCGACTTCTTCGGCGGCCGCATCCGCCCGGACCACGTCTGGGTCCCCGTCGACACCCGGACGGTGGCCAGCCCGACCGGCCCCGCCGACCGCACCTTCTTCCGTTGGGGCGCGTCGAGCTGGATGCCCCCCTACCTCGCCGGGGCCTATGCGCTGGCCGCACAGGTCGACCCGACGATCACCCGCGAGCGGTTCCTCGAGCTTTGCCGCGCGACCGGGCGGATCACCGCCGTCCAGCGAGACGGCCGCAGCTACCCGCTGGGCCCCATCCTCGATCCGGCCGCGCTGATCGCGGCGCTTCGCGCAGGCCGGACCCCGGCCGCGACCTGAGATCCGAGCTCGAAGGCACCAAAGGCCCGCTCGGTCACTCGCCGTAGCGCTTCTGGTAGTACTGCTGGATCCTCTGGCGCTCTTCCTTGGAGAGGCCACTCAGCCAGCGGTGATCGTCCATCGCCCTGACCTCGGCCGTGGCGCCCGGGAGCAGATGCTCGGCCTCGGGCAGGAGCTCACTGTAGAACGTCTTGGCCACCTCGTAGAAGCCGTGCCACTGGACGTAGTCGGGCCCCATCATGGCGACGCCCATGCGGGCCGCCCTTCCCTGGTGGTGCCACATCTCGAAGTAGTCCCACTCCAGCCGCTCGTCGAAGGGCGTCGGCGTCAGCTTCCCGGCGGCATGGAGCTTGGCCATGACCGCCTTGCCCGGCTCGCCGAACTTGCGGTTGTAGAGATCCACCGCGGTGTCGTACTGCGTGTAGAAGTTGCCGACCCAGGTGCTGGCGTGGCAGTTGCGGCAGACCTTCTGCATCTCCGCTCGCTTCGCCTCCCAGTCGTCGAGCTTGATCGAGACCTCCGGACGAAGCGTCCAGGAGATGCGGCCCCCCACGTCGTGGGTGAGCGGAAGCTCCCGGGTCGCGCTCATGTGGCAGGTGGCGCAGGTGGGCGCAGCGTCGTAGTCCTTTCCCAGCACCCAGGTCGGCGCGTCGAGGTTCATCTCCGCGATCTTGGCGCGGTAGGTGATGCCGTGCTTGCTCTCGGCGTAGATCTCGGCCTGGGGATGGTCGGGGCCCAGGTGGCACTTGCCGCAGTTCTCGGGCTGGCGGGCGATGGAGGCCGAGAAGGTGTGCCGGCTGTGGCACGCGGAGCAGGAGCCTCGCGAGCCGTCGGGGTTGAGGCGGCCGATCCCCTCGTTGGGCCACGTGGTGGCGTCCGGCCGGCCTTTCTCGGCAAACGTCACCCGACTCCCGTGACACTGGACGCAGCCCGAGACGGCGGCCGGCGGTCCCTCCACCACCTCACCCAGGACGTTGTCCAGAGATCCGAGGATCTCGCCGGCCTTGGCATGGTGGCTCTGCTCGAACTCGCTCGTCTCCTGCTCGTGACACTGGGCGCAGTCCCGGGGCGTCACCAGGACCGAGATGGTGAAGCCGTTGTGCTCGAAGGTGTCGGGGTCGTCCGGGACCGCCTGGTGGCACTCGTAGCAGCCGACCCCCGCCTCCGCGTGGCCGCTCTCCATCCATTGCTGCACCACGACCGGGGTGGCGGTCTCGAGATGGCAGGAGGCGCAGGCCTTCGACTCGGCCGAGGTGTTGTTCAGCAGGTCGGCAGGCGCGGAGGGTGCGGGCGTTTCCGCCGGCGCCAAGAGAAGAAGCGTGAGGAGCGTCGTGGTCGTCCAGGTCATGGGGTCCCTCCGGCCGGCATTCTGCAACAGCCGGCTGGAGAGGACAACGCTGGCCTGCCCCCGCGACAGAGGGCGCCGTGCCGCCGGCGATGGCCGGAGACTCCGCGCACTCCGGACTCCGGCGCACCGCTCCCAGGCGGGATCCGCCGGATCGCCGCCACGACCACATACCACCGCGGTAGTGCGACCATGGTAGTAGTTTGGCCGAAGCCGGCCAGGGAGGGACTCCCGAGCCTATGAAGTCCTGTGTACTGACTGCTTTCACCCTGTGTCTTGCGCCTGGAGCCGCGAGCCGCGCCACCCCCCCAAGAGGGATTCCCGCCATCCGCGACCATTCAGCACCTCCTCGACCAGCGGGTGACGTCCCGGCGGGTGGTCGGCATCGTGCTGGTCACGCGCGGCCCAGACGGACGGACCCGGGTCTTCAACGCGGGCACCTCCGGGCGCGGGTTATCGATCCCTGATCGCCTTCGACCCGGGCGCCCACCTGGGCGTCGTCGTGCTCACCAACTCGGCCGGGGGAGCTGACGACATCGCCTTCCACCTGCTCGATCCGGGGCTGCCTCTGGACAGGACACCGGAGTGAGGGGAGCCTACTCGCTGCGCAGCACGCGCGCGCCTGCAAGCTGGCCCTGCCTCATCGAGGAACGCCGCTGCGTTCGTTCCTTGTCCCAATCAGCAGCGGCGGGACGGCGCGCCTGCCAGCGTCCCGTTCCCGGCGGCCGACCGGCCGGCGTCAGCCCGGGAACAGCGTTCGCGAAGTCGCGGCCAAGCCGCGCCGCCGGCAGCGGTCCATCCAGTCGCGGCCGTACTCGACGTCGGCCAGGTGCTGGTTGTGGACCGGGCACGCGAGACGAACGTTCCTCACGCTGTGGTCACCGCCGCGCGCCCAGGCCTTGCCGGCGTGGTGGTACTCGAGCCGGTGACGCTCCGCGCAGCGCCTCCCCTGGGCATCCACGAAGGTGCAGCGCCCTCCATCCCGCTCGTACACCGCCCTTCGAACCGCCGCCGGGATGCTGCGCGCGCTGGGCAAGGTGTCGGTCTCCGCCAGGGTCTTCCGGGGAGCCTTCGTCTTCGCGTAGCGCCGGGCCTCGAGACGTTCCAGCTTCTCCGTGACCGCTGCCTCGATGACGGCCGCCAGGTCGCCGCCCGGCCCGCTGGGGCCCATCAGCTTCTGCAGCCGCTCCAGCTTCGCGCGGAGCTCTGCAGAGGCGGTGAACTGGACCTTGAAGCGAGAGGGTGCCAGAGGCGAGATCCGCGCTGGGGCTGAACCGGCGGGCCCAGGTAGTGGCACCTGCACCGCGGCGACCAGTGGGGTCGATGCCACGGCCGGGTCGACCGGGGCCGACGCCGCAGACGCGAGTGGTGCAAGCGGCGCCCGGGAAGCCTCCGGCTGCGGGGCGTCCAGCAGCGGCATTGGTATCGTGCTGGCCAGACTGCGGCCACGCTCACCCTCGGGATCCTGAGCCTGCCCGCCGACTGCGTCCGGACGCAGTCGGCGAGCCGTCCGCGTCGCCGCCGCGTCGGGCAGCTTGCGGATCCGCGCCGGGACGTCAGGCTGCGGGGACAGCTCGGCGATCAGCTCCTCGATCCGGCGCTTGGACTGGCGAGTGGCGCGGGCGAGCAGTCCGCCGCGGTTCTCCACCGTCAGGTGGGGCGCCAGCTTGCCGGCGCCGGTCAGGTGCAGCCGACCATCGGCCAGCATCTCCAGCAGCATGGGGTGCTTCCGCGAGGCCCGCGCCACCGTGATGCGGAGGTAGGCCTCGGACTCGGAGAGGTTCAGGGTCTCCCGGCAATAGCCGAACGTCGAGCATGCGGCGTGCCGTGCCAGGAGACCCCGCGCATCGACCTCGGCGAGGTGGGCGATGAGATCTGCCTCGATGCGCCGCGAGTCGTTCGCCAGGACGCGGATCCGCTGCAGAAGCACGTCATCCTCGAGCTCCTCGAGCGTGGGCGTCGGTGTGATGCTCATGCCTGGAATATAGGCAGCCTCTCTTCGACCCTCGGAGAGGCCGACCGTCGGGAGCCACGGCCCCAAGATGTCTCGCGAGGTTCGCTGAGCCATTCCTTGCTCTGTCGGCCACGTGACGCTGCGACAGCGCCGTTCTCGCGAGCGTCTGTCCCGTTCGCGAAGCCGCCTCCAAAAAGTTGTCAAGTGGAAAGTTGAAGAAAGTGAGGGACCAAGAAGACTGTGTCGGCTGCCTCGGCGCCGAGTCCCCGTCGCTCCCGCCTGGTTGTCGGCCGTCAATGTCTCGAGACACTGGCGCCCTCATCGGCGGAATCGACACGAGGGCCCCGTCACGACCGCACGAGCAGGCACCGAGGTGGGTCACAATGCCCTCCACGTCTGCAGCCGTGCCCTCCCCCGCCTACTCGCTGCGCAGCACGCGCGCCGGGTCGAGGGCCAGCGCGCGGCGCGCCGGCACGGCGGCGGCGGCCACGGTCGCCGCCGCCAGCACGACCGCCACGGCCACGAAGCTCACCGGGTCGGGGGCGACGGCACCCTGGAAGGCGCTGGTGATGGCGCGCGTCAGCGCGTAGCCCATGCCCGCGCCGAGCACCAGGCCCAGCGTCACCAGGCGCAGCGCCTGGCCCAGGCTCAGGCGCACGAGATCGCCCGCGGTGGCGCCGAGCGCCAGGCGCACGCCGAACTCCCGGCGGCGCAGGCTGACCCGGTAGGCCATCACGCCGTAGACGCCCGAGGCCGCCAGCACCAGGGCGAGGACCCCGAAGGCCGCCAGGATCGCCGCCCCGTACTGCAGGCCGATCGTGGAGTCGCCGATCGCCCGCCGCATGCTGCGCACCTCCGCCGCGGGCAGGTCGGGGTCGGCCTCGCGCACCGCCTGCCGGGCGGCCAGCGCCAGCGTCTCGGGATCGCCCTCGGTGCGCAGCGCGAAGGCGAGCGAGGCGCTCGGCTCCTGGGCGTACGGCCGATAGAAGGTCGGGTAGTTGCGGCGCGCGAACCAGTGGTGCACCACGTCGCCGCTCACGCCGACGACCGTCACCCACGGGGTCTGCTCGCCGCCGACCCGGAAACGGCGACCCAGGGGGTCGCGCCCCGGCCAGAAACGCTCCGCCATGGAGCGGCTGACGACCGCCACCGGCAGCGCGTCCTCCCGATCGCCCGCGTCGAAGCCGCGTCCCGCCAGGATCGGGATGCCCATCACGGCGTGGAAGTCGTCCGACACCCAGCGGGCATCGATGCGGAACGGATCGCTGGCGTCCGGGGGCGGCTCGCCCTCGACGGAGATCGCTCGGGAGGCGTTGTTGCCGGTGCTCGGCAGCACGTTGGCGTAGGCGATCTGACGCACGCCGGCGACACGAGCCAGCCGGGCGGCGGCGTCGCGGGCGAAGGCGCGTCGCGCTTCGGGATCGGCGTGGCGGGCGCCCAGGGACAGCTCGAAGGTCAGTAGATGCTCGGCGTCGTAGCCCAGCGGGCCCTGGGTCAGCGCGCGGGCCCCGCGCACGCTGACGCCGGCCGCAGCCAGCAACATCAGCGCACCCGCCACCTCGGCGACGACCAGCAGCGAGCGCCCGCGCTGGCCCCGGCGACCCGCTCCGGCCGATCGGCCACCCTGCTTGAGCGCCTCGACGACGTCGGCGCGGGCGCTTCGCCAGGCAGGCCAGGCACTGAACACGGCCGTCGCCAGAACGGCCAGCGCGGCCGTGAACAGGAGCGTGGGCGTACCCACGCCGATCTGCTCCCAGCCGGTCACGAAGCGGGCGATGCGCGCCGGCATGTGCTCGCGCAGCGTGCGCGCCGCGAGCGCCGTGAGCGGCAGCGACAGCAGCGTCGCCGTCACGGCGAGCAGCAGACCTTCGGTGGCGAGCTGGCGCACCAGCCGCCCGCGCCCGGCCCCCAGCGCCTGGCGCACGGCCAGCTCGGCCTGCCGCTCGGCGCCGCGGGCAAGCACCAGGTTGGCCACGTTGACGCAGGCGATCAGTAGCAGGAACACGGCGGCGATCTGCCAGATCGCCAGGATCGGCCGCACGCCGGCGTCCTCCATCCCTTCGGAAAGAGAGACCAGCTCGACACCGCGGGCGCGGTTCGTCTCCGGGTGCTCCGCCTGCAGGCGCTCGGCGACGAGGGCGAGCTGGGCACGGGCCTGGTCGCGGGAGCGGCCCGGGGCCAGGCGCCCGATCACGGCCAGGTGGTGGTGGTCGCGGGCCGCCGCGCCGGGCAGCAGCGGCAGCGGGGCCCACGCCTCGACGCCGTTCGGGAAGCTGAAGCCGGGTGGCGCGATGCCGACGACGACGTACAGCTCGCCGTCCACGATCACGCTGCGGCCCACGACGGAAGCCTCGCCCGCGAAGGCGCGCTGCCACAGGGCGTAGCCGAGCACCAGGCGACGTCCGTCGCCCGCGGCCTCCTCGGGCAGGAAGGCACGTCCCGGACGCGGCACCACGCCGAGGGTCTCGAAGAAGCCGGCGCTCACGCGTAGGGCCTCGACCTTCTCGGCCACGTCGCGGCCGCGGATCGCCGGCTGCCACCCGTCGAGGGCCACCAGCGTCTCGAGCGACTGGTGGCTGGCGGCGCGCCAGTCGAGGAAGTTGGCCGGCGCCACGGTGAAGCGCTCGTAGCCCTCCCCGCCGGGCGAGGTCTCCCAGGCCATCACCAGCCGGTCCTGGTCCGGGAAGGCCAACGGGCGCAGCACCAGCGCGTCCACCAGGCCGAAGATGGTGGCCGCCGCCGCGAGCCCGATGGCGAGGGTGAAGCTGGTGAAGGCAGAGAGGGCGGGACGAGCCCGCAGGGCGCGCAGGGCGGCACGAAGATCGGAGCCGAAGCCGTTCATGACGCGAAACCTCCCGGGTCCACTCCTGGTTTACGCACGCCCGGGCGCCCGGGTTCCAGGGGCCCGGCGGGCCCCGCGGCTAGCCGCGGTCGCGTGCCAGGCGCAGGCCCGAGAACTGCCACCGGGCGTCGGGGGGAAAGAAGTTACGGTAGCTCGCCCGGACGTGCCCTTCCGGCGTGGCGCAGGACCCTCCCCTGAGCACGAGCTGGCCGCACATGAACTTGCCGTTGTACTCGCCGATCGCGCCGGGGAGGGGCTTGTATCCCGGGTAGGCGGCGTAGGCGCTCCTCGTCCACTCCCACACGTCGCCGAAGAGCTGGGCGGGGACCCCCGGGGCGGTCCGTGGCGCGGCCCGGGGGTGGGGCGGGTCGGTGAGGCTCAGGTTACCCTCGACCGGGCGCGATGCGGCCACCGACTCCCACTCGGCCTCGGTCGGCAGGCGCGCGCCGGCCCATGCGGCGTAGGCGTCGGCCTCGAAGTAGCTGATGTGGCAGACCGGCTCGCTGGCGGCCAGCGGGTGCATCCCCGAGAGCGTGAACTGGAACCACTCACCGTCGCGCCTCTCCCAGTAGAGGGGAGCGCGGCGCCCCTCCGCCTGAACCCGGGCCCAGCCGTCGGAGAGCCACAGCCCCACGGTCTGGTAGCCGCCGTCCTCGATGAACTCCAGGAACTCGGCGTTGGTCACCGCGCGCTGGGCGAGGGCGAAGGGCTCCAGGTACTGCTTGTGGCGCGGGTGCTCGTTGTCGAAGGCGAAGCCCGACTTCCCCATCCCGATCTCACAGACCCCTCCCGCGCGCTCGATCCACGAGAGCTTCTCCGCGGCCGGCACGGGGTGGCTCTGGCGGCTTCCGAAGGCCGGGCGCAGGGGGTTGACGCTGAAGGCGTGCTTGATATCGGTGAACATCAGCTCCTGGTGCTGCTGCTCGTGGTGGAGGCCGATCTCGACCACGCCCGCCAGCTCGTCTGCGTCATCGACGCGGCCGTCGACCAGCAAGCTCGCCACCCTCTCGTCGACGCGCGCCCGGTAGTCGAGCACCTCGGCCACCGTGGGCCGGGAGAGGAGGCCCCGCTTCGGACGCGGGTACTGCGGTCCCACACCCTGGTAGTAGGAGTTGAAGAGGTAGCGGTACTCCGGGTGATGGGGCCTGAAGCCCTTCTCCCAGTGCTCGAGGACGAAGGTCTCGAAGAACCAGGTGGTGTGGGCGAGGTGCCAGCGCATGGGGCTGGCGTCCTCCATGCTCTGGATCACCATGTCCTCGGGGTGCAGGCCGGCAGCGATGGCCTGCGACCGCTCCCTCACCGATAGGTAGCGGTCGTGGAGGGCGGCGAGCGAGGGGACCGAGCCGCGATCGCGATGGGTCGCGCGAGGGGACATGCACACCTCCGACTGTGGGGACTGGAACCACCCTACCGCTCGGCGTGTGGGTGCGCAAGCGAAGGCACGCGTGGAAGCATCGACGGCGCCAGACGGAGCCCAGGGGAAACGAGCGCTCGCTCAGCGCAGCCGGGATACCACCCACAGGACGGCGGTGAGGATGACACTGGCCAGCAGGCAGCTCGTGATGGGGATGTACAGGTGAAACCCCGGCCGCTCGATCCGGATGTCGCCGGGCAGCCTCCCGAGATGGGGCACGGACGGAGAGAAGTGCAGCAGTACCCCCAGAACCAGGAGGACGATCCCGGCCAGGATCAGCAGGCGCGCGAGGGGCTCCATCCCTCCAGGATAGCGCTCACTGGTCCCGCAGCGTCTCGCAGGGATCGATCCTCGAGGCGCGCCGGGCCGGGACGAACGCCGCCAGCCAGGCGAATGCGGCCAGCAGCAGAAGCATGGACAGGTGGCTGGGCGCATCCATGGGCTGGATCCGGAACAACTGGCTCCGGATGGCGTGGCCCAGGCCGATCGCCCCCCCGAAACCGAGGACGAGGCCCAGGCCCACCACCGCCATCGCCTGGCGAAGCACCAGGCCGACGATCTGACCCGGCTGACCTCCCAGGGCCAGGCGGATCCCCATCTCCTTCCGCCGTGAGGTCACCTGTCCGCTGAGCACGCCGTAGATCCCGGCCACGGTGAGGAGCAGCGCCAGAGCCGCCAGCAGCCCCACCAGCACCACCTGGGTCGCCTCGGCCGCCGTCCCCCGCTCCAGGGCCGCGCTCAGGGGTCGGACCTGATCCAGCGAGACGTCAGGCCACTGGGCTCGCAGCACCCGACGCACCGCGGGCAGCAGGGTGTCCACGCCGGCCGACGCCTTGATCACGAGGTCGAGCCGGCTGCCGTCGATGGAGGGCAGGTAGAGGGTCTGGGTGTTGCCCTCCTGCCGGATGTCGTCCATCTGCGCGTCCGCCACCACCCCCACGATGGTGGGGGCCGACTCCCATCCGGGAAGGGGTAGCGTGCGACCGACGACGCTCTGCCCCGGGAAGTAGTCCTCGGCGAAGGACCGGCTCACGATCAGCGCCTGGGGGTGCTCGACGACGTCCGCGGGACGGAAGGTGCGGCCCTCGACCAGGGGGATGCCGACGGCCTCGAAGTAGCCGTCCGTCGCGCTGCGGAAGTAGGTGAAGACGGGCTCCGCCTGCCCCGGGACGTCGATCGTCCCGTTGAACCCGCCCCGCGAGGCCACGGGCAGCAGGTTGGTGCCGCCCGTCACCTCCACTCCGGGGAGGGCGCGGATCTTCTCCTGGACCTCCGCCACCTCCCGCTGCCGGCGGGCCGCGTCCTCCGGCCTCTGCGCCGGCAGCGACAGCGTGGCCAGGATGCGGTTCTCGGCGCGGATGCCGATGGGGGCCGTTCTGAGGGCGTGGAGGCTGCGGTAGACCAGGCCGAATCCACTGAGGAGGGTGACCGCCAGCGCGACCTGCACCACCACCAGCCCCTTCTGGCTCCACTGTCTCGCCGGGCTCCCCGAGCTCCGGGTGCCGCTCAGCAGGCCGAAGGTCCTGAGCCCCGGGAGCAGCAGCGCGGGGAGCGTGGCCCCCACCACCGCCAGCAGCAGCGCCACGGCCGTCGCCACCACCAGGTCGCCCAGGGCGAGCTGGTGGAACACCTGGAGGTCGCCGGGGACGAACGCGTCCAGCAGGCGTCTCGTGGCCGTGGAGAACAGCCAGCCCAGCATGAGGCCGGGGCCGGCAGCCACCAGCAGATCGGCGAAGAGGGGAATGAAGAGCCGGCCCCGGCTGGCACCCAACGCCTGCCGGATCCCCAGCTCGTGCACACGTGAGGCGCTCCTCCCCAGCGCCAGGATGCAGAGGTTGGCGCAGGCGAGGGCGGTGACGAAAAGGGAGGCCCAGGCGAGCAGGAGCTGCCGGTCGCGGAGCCTCCCGTAGAAGCGGTCCATCAGGCGTTGGGGCACGGCCGTGATCCCCTGCTGTGACGCCTCGCTGGCCTGGAGCTGCGAGCTGAGCAGGCTGAAGGCGGTCATCACTTCGGCTTCCTTCACGCCGGGCCGCATCCGCCCCGCCACCAGCAGGAAGCTACCGGACTGGCCGTTTTGCTCCTGCTCGGTGGGCACCAGCGGCACGAACGCCTCGATGCCCCGCCACACGGCCCCGGGCGGGAGGACGCCCACCACGGTGCGGGGGCGGCCGTCCACCACGAAGCTCCTTCCGACGACCGAGGGATCGGCTCCGAGGGCCGAAACCCACAGCTTGTGGGAAACCACCATCACCGTGTCCTCGCCGGCACCGGGGAGGCGCCCGAGCTTGGGCGCCACGCCCAACATCGGCCAGAGCTCGGGGCTCACCCGCGACACGATGGTGGAGCGGGGCTCGATGGGGCCGCCGAGGATCACCACGTTCCCGTCGTAGGCGGCCAGCGGGTCGAGCACGGTCTGGTTCTCCTGCCAGAGCTTGAAGGTGGGATAGGTGACGTCCAGGATCGCCCCGGGCACGGGATAGGTCACGTCCCGGCGGCCCACGGCGTAGAGCTGCTGCGGATCCTTCCAGGCCAACTGCGGGTGAAGGGCGGCTCGGAGGGCCGAGAAGGTCGCCGTGTTGACGCCGATACCGAGGGCGAGGCTCAGGACGGTGGCCACCAGGAAGCCCGGGGACTTCCAGAGGCTCCGAAGCGACTGGCGGAAATCGAGTAGAAGGGTATTCATGGCCAGGCCACCTCCCGGGATCCCCCTTGCTATACCGATGCCAGACTGCAATGGACGCCGGATCAACGACTTCGGCGCGAACGGGTCCAGAGGCGATTCCGGAAATGGGACGACACCTTTTCGGAAGTGGGACCGGCCGCGGGCGCCTACGGCCGGGTCACTCGCATCGCAGGACCGCCATCGGCTCGATGCTGGCGGCCCGGCGGGCGGGCACATAGCAGGCCAGAAGTGCCGTGGACAGAAGAACCAGCGACACGGCGGCGAGCGAGAGCGGATCGAGCGGCTCGATGCCGAACAGCAGGGTGCGGATCGAGGATCCTCCGAGCGCGGCGGCGGCCAGGCCGATCAGCAGTCCAATGACGACCGGACGCAGCCCCTGGGCAAGAACCGAGAAGAGGACCTCGCCCCGCTGCGCGCCGAGCGCCATGTGGAGGCTGATCTCTCGAGACCGGCGCGAGACCGAGTAGCTGGTCACCCCATAGATGCCGAGCGCGGCCAGGACCAGGGAGAGGCCGGCGAACAGGAGCACCAGCATCGCCTGGAAGCGCCGCTCTGCCGTCGACTCGGACACGGTCTCGGCCATCGTCCGCATGGCGGTGACGGGAAGGCTCCTGTCGATCTCCCACACCGCGCTCCGGATGGCCTGGGCCAGGGTCTCCGGCGCCTCGGCCGCCCGAACCACCAGCGTCACGTCGCCGAACGGGGCCTGCGACACCGGGCGGTAGGCGGTCGGCGACGGCTCGCCCTCGAGGGTCCGGGACCGCACGTCGCCGACGATGCCCACCACGACCACCGGCTCCGCGGCGGGGTGGTTCAGCTTGATGCGGCGGCCGATGGCGGCTTCCAGGGGCCTCCCCGGCCACAGCCGGCGAGCCAGACCGGCGCTGATGACGGTGGCGGGCGTGGATTCCCGGTCCTCGAGCAGCCGGCCGGCTCGCAGGGGGATGTCGAGGGCGGTGAAGTAGCCCTCGGTGACGCTCGGGAAGTCGGCGAACGGCCGCTCGGACGTGACCGCGGGGTCGTTGTCGGCTTCGAAGTAGACGGGCCCGTTCTCGCCGCGACCGCCCTTTCCCCCCAGCGGCGCAGCGGTCGCGATGCCGGCGGAGACGACGCCGGGCAGCGAGCCCACGCGGTCGGCCAGCTCGCGGCAGAAGGCGACGGTCCGCTCGCTCGGATAACGTTCGTGCGGGAGAGACAGCTCGGCGGTCAGGATCCTCTCGGCGGTGAACCCCCGGTCCACCCTCATCACCTTGGCGAAGCTGTGAAGCAGCAGCCCCGCGCCGACCGACAGCGCCGTGCAGAGCGCGACCTCGACGACCACCAGCGTCCGCCCCACGCGCCCCGCGCGGTGCCCGAAGGTGGCCCCTCGGGACGAGAGCCGCTCCCGCAGGTCGCCGCCCGCGGCCGCGACCGCCGGAGCCAGGCCGAAGGCGACGCCAGTCGCCACGGCCACGACGACCGTGAAGAGCAAGACCGGGCCGCAGAGCTCCGACGATCGCGCGGCCGGCGTGTCGGCCGGCCCCAGGGACACCAGCAGACGGTTGCCCCAGTAGCCGACCAGCAGGCCCATGGCGGCGCCGAGGCCGGCCAGGGTCACCGACTCCGTGAGCAACTGCCGTGCGAGGCGATAGCGCGAGGCGCCCAACGCCATGCGGGTGGCGAGCTCGACGCTCCGGGCGCTGGTCCGCGCCAGCAGGAGGTTGGCGAGGTTCACGCACGCGATCAGCAGCAGGACTGCCACCGCGCCCAGCAGCAGGAGAAGCCCCCGTCGTACCGGGCCCGAGAAGACCTCGTGAAGGGGAACCACCTGTGTGCGCACCGTCTTTCCGTCCGGAAACGGGAGCGTCGCCGCGATCGCATCCAGGTTCTCTCGCGCCTGATCCGGAGTCACGTCGGGCTTCAGGCGCGCCAAGCAGCCGTAGGCCCAGTTGCCGCGATGCTGGAGCTCACCGGTGCTGAAGGCAATGGGCTTCCAGACGTCCACGCGCGGCCCGAACGTGAGCATCGGATGGAGCTGCTTGCCGGTGGGGAACAGGAAGCCTTTTGGCAGGATCCCCACGACCGTGTAGCTCTCGCCGTCGAGGGAGACAACCCGGTTCAAGACGCCGGGGTCGGCGCCGAAGCGCCCCTCCCAGAGGTCGTGGCTGATCACGACCACGTGGTCCCGGCCCGGCACGTCCTCTTCCGGCAGGAAACCCCGGCCATGCTCGGGCGGCACGCCCAGCAGCGAGAAGAAGTTGGCGGAGACGCGCGCCCCGTAGAGCCTCACCGGCTCCCCCGAGCCCGTCAGGTTGAAGTCCTGCGGGCGGAGCGCCGCCATCCCCGAGAAGGCGGAGCCCGACCTCCGGTAGGCGTCGAAGTCGGCGGCGCGCAACGCCATCGTGGGGATGGTGGCGCGCATCTCCGGGACGAAGCCCGCGATCGACACCAGACGGTCGGGCTCGACGTACGGCAGCGGCTTCAGCAGGACGGCGTAGACCACGCTGAAGATGGCGGCGTTCGCGCCGATGCCGAGCGCCAGCGAAAAGGTGGCGACCAGCGCGAAGCCGGGGCTCTTGCCCAGCATTCGAAGGGCGTAGCGCAGGTCTCGAAGCAAGTTGCTCATTGAATTACCTCGTGGCCGCGCGGATCTGGCCCGGCGACAGGGCCGACTCCTTGCTCTGAGTGCACGCCGCATGGCGCGCCTGCGCTCTGCCGCCTCTCGTACCTTTGCAATGGATGTGCCGCTCCCGGGCCGATCGAGCGCAGCCCACGCGAGTCAGGTGGTTTGGGGCCGGATCCCTCGCCGCAGGGCCCCGCCGGCTGGATCACCCTGTCCCAAGGCCGAACAGGGTCGTTCCAACGCCGGACACGGACGACGTATCTTTCGCTAGTACGACGGCCTGCTCTTCCCGATGAGTCGAGGTTGCCGGCCTCCCCGGCCTGGCACTGGTCGGATCAGGACTCGGCCCGCCGCCAGGGCGATTTCGCCTGCCACGGGGCGAAGGCCTCGGCGGTCATGGGCCGGGCGATGTAGTAGCCCTGGGCCAGGTCGCACCCGTACGAGCGGAGGAGCTCGAGAGCCGCCTCGTCCTCCACCCCCTCGGCCACCACGCGAAGGCCCAGGTTGTGGCCGAGGTCGCTCGTGGAGCGGACGATCGCCTTGTTGCTCGCGGAGCGGACCTCGTTCCCCGGGCTGCCGCTACCCTTCATGCCGATGACGAAGGACTTGTCGATCTTGATCTCGCTCACCGGGAGCTCGCGCAGGTAGGTGAGGGACGAGTAGCCGGTCCCGAAGTCGTCGATCGATACCCCAACGCCGAAGGCGCCGAGCTGGCCCAGGATCTCCACGGCCCGAGTGGGATCGGTCATGACCGCGCTCTCCGTCACCTCGAGCTGCAGGCGGCGCGGGGACACACCGTGATCGCTCAGGAGGTCGGCGATCCTCTCCAGGAGCTGGGGGTCGTGCAGGCTGCGGGCCGAGAGGTTCACCGCCACGTCGAGGCCGAGGTCGTCCTTCTCCCAGGCCCGGCACTGCTTGACCGCCTCCTCCAGGACCCACCAGGTGAGGGGCTTGATGACCCCGGCCTGCTCGGCGAGGGGGATGAACTCCCCGGGCGGGACCAGCCCACGCTTGGGGTGGCGCCACCGGAGGAGCGCCTCGGCGCCGGCCACCGTCCCCGTCTTCAAGTCCAGCTTCGGCTGGTAGTAGAGCACGAGCTGCTCCGCCTCGATGGCGCGTCGCAGCTCGCCGAGCAGCGCGAGGCGGAGAGGGTCGTAGGGATCGCACTCGGCCGAGTAGACCACGCAGCCGCTGGCCAGTCGCTTCGCCTCCTGCACGGCGAGGTCGGCCCGGCGCAGGAGGACATCCGCTTCCTGACCGTGCTCGGGGGCTGCCGCGATGCCAACCCCGGCTCCGATCTCGATGGGCAGGTTCTGGACCATGAAAGGCTGCTCGAGCAGACCCAGGATCTTTCTGCCAATCTGCTGGGCGAGGGTCACGTCCGAGCCGGGCAGCAGCACCCCGAACTCCTCCCCGCGCAGGCGGGCGACCCGCTCCGGCTCGCCGAGCACGTCTCCCAGCCGCTGTGCCAGCTCGCGGATGATCACGTCGCCGTTCCGGTGGCCGAGGGTGTTGTTGATCTCCCGGAAACGCTCCAGGGCGAGGATGAGCAAAGCGAGCGGTTTGCCGTCGCGGCTGCTCTCGGCGAGGGCCTCGCTCAGCCGGTCACGCAGGAGGTCCCGGTTGGGGAGGCCGGTGAGCAGGTCGTACAGGTGCATGCGCCGGATGGTCTCCGCGGCGACCTTCTGCTCGGTGATGTCCTGCACGAAGCCGCGCACGAACTTCGCCCGGCCCTCGGCGTCCCGGACCACGCGGCCCTGGTCGTGCCACCACGCAACGCGGCCGTCCTGGCACCGAACGCGGTACTCGGAGAGGAACGTGTCGCCCTGCGCGCAGCTTCGCCGGAACTCCCCGAGCACCCGGTCCTTGTCTTCGGCGTGGAGGTGCCGGACCCAGGCGTCGGGCTCCGCGAGCCACTTCATGGGCTCGAAGCCGGTCATGGCCTTGAGCTGGGGGCTCAGGTACGCGCGACTGCCCAGGTGGTCGGCCCAGGCCACGTAGACGAGAGCGGGGATCTCCTCGAGGAGCGCGCGGTAGCGGTCCTCGGGCGACGCCTCGGGTTCGGGGGCGGCGGTGCGGCGCTCCTCGGCTCTCCGAAGCTCGTGGTCGACGGACGCGGCGAGACGGCCGAGGGCCGACCTCCCGAGACAGTCGCAGGCGCCCGCCCGGATGAGCTGGACCAG
>CAZNNH010000048.1:0-36624 GCA_964574335.1 uncultured Acidobacteriota bacterium
CGAGGAGGGGCGCGAGAAGACCCAGGCGGTGGTGGACGCCGGCGCCATCCGGATGCGGCCGGTGCTGCTCACCGCGATCACCACGGTGCTGGGCCTGATCCCCCTGACCTTCGGCGTCAACCTCGACTTCTTCAAGGGCACCCTCGAGCTCGGCGCCGAGTCGTCCCAGTGGTGGGGCCCGATGGGCGTCGCCGTGATCGCCGGCCTCACCGTCGCCACCGTCCTGACCCTGGTCATCGTCCCCGTCGCCTACCACACCCTGGACGAGATGCCCTCGGTCCTCCGCCGGCTGATACGGGGTCAGGTCTAGACTTTTGACTTTGGTGCCCTCGCGGTGCCGGTCTTGGCCGAGGGGCGACCGAGAGGGAGGGCTGGCCGGGCGACCGGGAGGGGGCAGGTCTGGACTCGACCACGGAACGGGGTCAGGTCTAGACTTTTGACTTTGGCTTCCGAGGAGGCGGCAAAGTCAAAGAGTCTAGACCTGACCCCTCTTCATTGAGCTTCCAGCTTGGCGGCGCGTTCCTCGAGCTGCTTGGCGTCCGGCTCGAGGGGTGCCAGGCGGGCGTACTCGCGGTAGGCGGCGGCGGCCTCGGCGCGCCGGCCGGCCCGCTCCAGCAGGCTGCCCAGGCCGCGCTGCAGCAGCGCCGCATTCGGGTCGGCTTGGATCCCCTCGCGCATCAGCTCGATCGCCTCGTCCTGTCGGCCCTGCCGTACCAGCACCTCGGCCAGCAGCCCGCGGCTGTAGTGCTCCTTGGGGGCCGCCGCCAGGACCTCGCGGTACGCCTTCTCGGCCCCGGCCAGATCGCCGGAGCTGGCCAGGTTCTGGGCGAGCTGACGCTGCGCGCTGACGTTGACCCCTCCCTGGCCGGTGGCGCGCTGGAGCAGGGCGTTGGCCCGCTCGGTCTGGCCGAGGTTGGTCAGGATCTGGGCCATCTCGCGCAGCATCGCCACGTCGCGCGGGCTGAGGGCGATGGCGCTCTCGTAGGCCGAGACCGCTTCCTCGAGACGCCCGACGGCGGCCAGGGCGCGGCCCAGGTCGGCCTGGAAGATCATCGTGTTCGGGGCCAGGCGGGCGGCGGCCTGGTACTCCTCGATGGACTCGGCCTTGGAGCCGGACTGGAACAGCGCGTTGGCGTATGCGTGGTGGGCACGGGGGTTGTTGGGATCGGCCTTCACCGCCTCGGCGAGAAGCGCGAGGGCCCCCAGGGTGTCGCCGGCGGCCAGGAGGCCGGTGCCCTTGGCCAGGCTGTCGGATGCCTGGCTGCCCGAAGACGGCGCCAAGGCCGTGGCGGCCTGGGTTGCGGGGGCAGAGCGGGATGTTGCCGGGGCGGCAGCGCCCGACGGGGTCGGCGACCTCAGGCTCCGGAAGGCGAAGTACCCGGCTACCAGCAGGACCACGCCCAAGACCACGCTGGCGACCACCGGGATGCCCCCCCGTGCCTGCGCTTCGGCCGCGGCCGGTGCGGCTGCCGACGCGGGGCGCTTCCCGCTGTCGTCGGGGAGGGTCTCGTTGCAGCCCGCGCAGATCGACCAGCTGGGCTTGTTTCGGGTGCCGCACAAGGGACAGATTCGTGCTGCTTTCGACGCCATCGTCTGCCTCCGGGAACCCTCACTTATACTCCGGGACGGGGCGGAGTCAAGCCCAGGCCCGAGAGCCGAGAGGAGCGGACCGTATGCCGATCCGAGAGCTGCACCTGGAGCCCCGCCCGACGAGCGTCCTGCGCCCGGACCTCGAGGAGGTGGCGGCGGCGATCGTGGTGGCGGGCGAGTCCGCGGTCCGCCGGACCACACCGAACCGCCTCGAGCTGGACGACGGGTCCTCGCGGGTCGAGCTCGAGATCGTGGGCGACCCCGAAGCCGTGGAACGGGTGGTGGTGCGGCACCCCACCGGGCTGAGGGCCGGCTCGGCGGCGGCCCGGCTCTGTCTCGAGGTGGCGGAAGGCCTCGACTGGCGGGTCCGGGACGCGGGCTCGAGGGCCCAGCGCGAGCCGGGCGATCTGCTGGCCCCCGGGCCGCGTCACGGGCGGGACGGCTCCCGGGGCCTGCGCTCCCGGCTGCTGGGTCTCACGATCCTGGTGATCGTCCCCTCCGCCGTCTTGTGGTACCTCGGCGGCCGGCGGCACGGCGCCTGGTTCTTCATCCTGGTGCTCGGCGTCTTCACCTACTTCGGCCTACGGGCCTGGGGCCTGCTGGCCGCCCGCCTCCGGCGCCGGCGATAGGGTCGCCACGGGTCGGCACCCCGGTCGGCGTCAGCGGGGATCGGGCCTCCGGGCCCGCCGCGCCTCGAAGATGAAGAAGACGGGGATCCCCACCAGCACGGTGGCGATGGCGATGGACGACTCGATGGGACGGCTGAAGAAGGCCAGCACCAGGATGGCGGCGGCGGCGGACAGGTACACGAGGGGCACCAGCGGGAAGCCGGGCGAGCGGAAGCGGCTCTGCCCGCTCCGACGCAGCTTGAAGACCGACGCCACCGCCAGCAACGGGAAGATCCCCAGCGAGAAGCCCATGTAGGTCAGGATCTGGTCGAAGCTGCCGAGCAGCACCATCACCATCGCGATCGCCCCCTGGAGCTGGATCGACCGGGTGGGGACGCCGAAGCGAGGTGAGACCGTGGAGGCGAACCGGAAGAAGTAGCCGTCCCGCGCCATCTGGAAGTAGACCCGGGGGCCGAGGATGATGTAGGCGCTCAGCGAGGAGAAGAGCGCGAAGGCCACCATCAGCGAGACCACGGCCCCGGGAACGTCGCCGAACAGGCGGCTGACCGCCAGGCCGGCGATGGAGATGACGCCCTCCATCTCCTTCGGTGGGACCGCGTAGACGTAGAGCAGGTTGAGGCCGAGGTAGAGCAGCATCACCAGGCCGGTCCCGAGCAAGAGCGACCGCGGCAGGTTCCGCTCGGGGTCGCGGATCTCGGAGCCGATGTAGGCGGAGGCGTTCCAGCCGCTGTAGGCGAACAGGATCCACATCAGCGACAGCCCCACGGTGTTGAGGCTCGGCGCCACCACGCTGCCCTGGGCCCGCAGGTGGTCGAAGCTCCCGGCGCCGGCGCTGAAGCCCACCGCCACCAGGCCGATCACCAGAACCACCTTGAGCACGGTGAGGGCGTTCTGGACCCGGGCCCCCAGCTCGATGCCGCGCAGGTGCACCATCGTGAAGGCCGCGATCAGCGCCATCGCGCAGAGCTTCTTGATGGCGGCGGCCTCGGTGGCGGGGTCGAGCAGGCCGAGGTGGAACAGCCCCGGCGTGGCCCGCTGCAGGTACTCGGCGAAGCCGATGGCCGAGGCGGCGATGGGAGCCGAGAAGCCGGCGAAGAACGATACCCAGCCGCTCAGGAACCCCAGGCCGGGGTGGAGCAGGCGCGAGAGGAAGGCGTACTCGCCGCCGGCCCGCGGGATCGCCGCCCCCAGCTCGCCGTAGCAGAGGGCGCCGCACACCGCGATCACGCCGCCCACCACCCACAGCAGCAGCATCAGCCTCGGGTTGCCGAGGTCCTGCATCAGCAGGCCGGTGGTGGTGAAGATGCCGGCGCCGACCATGTTGGCCACCACGATGCTGGTGGCGGAGAAGAGGCCGAGGCGTCTACGCAGGCCGTCGTCGCTCATGAGGGTGGTTCTCCGATGGCAGGGGGTGGACGGAGCCGGCGGCCCGAGCGGGCGGCCTCAGGCCTCGGGGGACGGGTGCCGGAACAGCGGCGCCTGCCCCTGGGCCATCCGCTTGATCTCCTCCAGCTCGGCGTCGTCCAGAGGGGTGAGCCGCTGGCGCATGCCGAGGGCGGTGCGGAACAGCTCTTGGTTGCCCGGCGGGATGGCGGCGGTGATCGGATGCGACAGCGTGAAGCGCAAGGCCCGCTCGATCTCGGCGGGATCCTGGAGCGGCTGGTACCAGCACTTGTCGACCTTGGAGACGCCCTCCGGGTAGGGGCCGCGCGCCATCGCCTTGAGGGCCAGGATCCCCATCTGTTTCTCCTGGGCCCGGGCCAGCACCTGGGGGCCGAAGTCGCCGTTTTGCCAGGTGGCGTAGTTGACGGGGAACAGGACGGTGTCGAAGGAGAAGCGGTCCATGAGGGCCATCGCCGCCTCCACCGAGTGCGCCGAGAAGCCGACGAAGCGCACCTTGCCGGCCTGGCGGGCGGCCTCGAAGGCCTCGATGGCGCCGCCGGGGCCGAAGATGGTGTCGACGTCGGTGAGCTTGGTGACGGCGTGGAGCTGGTAGAGGTCGAGGTGATCGGTGCGCAGCTTGCCGAGCGAGGACTCGAGCTCCCGGCTGGCCCCGTCACGGGTGCGCTCCTGGGTCTTGCAGGCCAGGAACACCCCCTTTCGATACGGCTGGAGCGCCGGCCCCAGCATGTCCTCGGCGTTCCCGTACGAGGGCGCCACGTCGAAGTAGTTGATGCCGGCGTCGACCGCCTCGCCGACGGTGCGCACCGCCTGCTCGGTGGTGACGTTCATCACCACCACGCCGCCCAGGCCCAGGACCGACAGCTTCTCGCCGGTGCGGCCCAGCGAGCGACGCTCCAGGCCGCCCGGCGTCGTCTCCCGCTCCAGCCCGGAAAGCCCCGCCGGGAACGCCGACATCAGGGCCGCCGCGGCGCCGCCGTGGGCGAAGAACTCGCGTCGCTTCATCCTGTCCCTCCCGAGGCCTGCCCCCGTCTCCGAGGCGGTCCCATGGTACCGCGCCGGGCGGGGCGCGGGCTGGGGTCGTGTCGCGGGCGCCGCCGTTGCCGCTGGCACGACCGAGCGGGTAGAATCGGCCCGAGACAAGCGGCCGGGCGCGACTGGCGAGGCGAAGGTGGAGCAACCACCGGGGAGCGTCCGGACCAGGGGAGACGTTGCCGCTCGCCTGGGCAACCCATGGTTTCGGGGGCTCCGGCGGGCTTCGTCGTTTCCGGGAGCGGGCCGTGGCCCCCATCGACCGGACCCCGCATGCATGTGGGGTACGGAGAGAGGAGGCCCATGGACACGCAGGCCCACTGGCGTTCGCTCGAGACCCACGACCCCGAGGTCTTCGCCGCCATCCGAGGAGAGGAGCAGCGGGAGAGCTGCGGCATCGAGCTGATCCCATCCGAGAGCTACGCCTTCCCCGAGGTGCTGGCCACGAACGGCTCGATCCTCACCAACAAGTACTCCGAGGGCTACCCGGGGCGCCGCTACTACGGCGGGCAGGAGTTCACGGACCAGGTCGAGCGCCTGGCCATCGAGAGGGCGTGCCGGGTCTTCCGGGCCGAGCACGCCAACGTGCAGCCGCTCTCGGGCGCGGCCATGAACCTGGCCGTCTACCTCGGCCTGCTGGCGCCCGGAGACGTGGTGCTGGCGATGGACCTGAGCCATGGCGGGCACCTGACCCACGGCGCGCCCGTTTCCCACGTCGGGAAGCTGTTCCGATTCGTCCGCTACAAGACGAAGGCCGACGGCGCCATCGACTTCGACGAGGTGCGCCGCCTGGCCCTCGAGCATCGGCCCCGGCTGGTGCTGTGCGGCCACTCGTCCTACCCGCGGGAGCTGGACTACGCCGCCTTCCACCGCATCGCCGAGGAGGTGGGGGCGCTGACGATGGCCGACGTCTCCCACCTCGGGGGCCTGATCGCGGCCGGGGTGGCGGACAACCCGATCGACGCCGGCTTCGACGTCGTCACCACCACCACCCACAAGAGCCTGCGCGGGCCGCGGGGCGGGATGATCCTCTGCAAGCAGGCGCTGGCCAAGGTCATCGACGCCTCGGTCTTCCCGGGCCTGCAGGGCGGGCCGCACATGAACGCGATCGCCGGGATCGCCGTGGCCCTCGGCAAGGCCGAGCAGGCCGAGTTCCGGGCCTGGGCGGAGGAGGTGCTGGCCAACGCCAAGCGGTTGGCGGAGGGCCTGCTGGCGCGTCACGTCAGCCTGGTCACCGGCGGGACCGACAACCACCTGATGGTGGTCGATACCCAGAGCAGCTTCGGGATCGACGGCCGCGCGGCGCAGCAGACGCTGGACCGGGTCGGCCTCACCGTCAACAAGCAGGTGATCCCCGACGACCCGGCGCCGCCGGCTCGTCCGAGCGGGATCCGCCTCGGAACGCCCGCCGCGACCACCCGGGGCTTCGGGCCGGCCGAGATGGATCGGCTGGCGGAGTGGATCGTCGAGGCGCTGGGGCACGGTGAGGACGACGAACGCCTGGGGGCCCTGCAGCAGGACGTCGAGCGGCTCTGCCTGCGCTTCCCGGTGCCGGGGCTATCGCCGGGGGCCTGAGCCGGCGTCGTCCGCCGCCAGGCCGGCGGGAGTCGGCGGCAGGCGGCACGCAGCGTCACGCGCACATGGGTGCGCACGTTGGCGCACGGGGGCGCGCACGTGCACAGACGCCGGCTTCGTGCCAGGCTAGCGGCGGCTGCCGCGCCGTGACCGAGGTCGGCGGCTGAAGGGAGACACCAGGCCGTTGTCGGAGAAACCGTTCCTCTCGCTCGAGGACGTGACCTTCGAGGCCGGGGGCCGTCCCGCGCTCGTGGGCGTGAGCTTCCGTGTCGGCGGCGACGAGCAATGGGCGATCGTCGGTCCCAACGGCTCGGGCAAGACGCTGCTGCTGCGCGGCCTGGCGGGCGGCCTGGTGATCCGCGCGGGGCGCCTGCGCCACCAGTTCCTGGAGGACGATCCCGGCTGCCGCGACTCGGTCCACGGCGTGCTGCCGCGCGGGACGATCGCTCTCGTGACCAAGCCCGCGCCGGGCGCGATCGCCGGCACCGGCAGCCCCTTCCACCAGGTCCGCTGGCACGCCGCCGAGGGGCACGGCCAGCGGGTGGGCGAGCTGCTGACGTACCCGGCCATCGAGGCGGTCAACCCCTTCCGCGTCGACGCGCCGTGCGTCGACATGGAGGCGTTCGAGCGGGTGCGCCGGCAAGCCATCGCCGACCTGGGCCTCGAGCCGCTGCTCGACCGTCACGTGCTGGAGCTGTCCCAGGGGGAGCGGCGACTGCTGCTGGTGGCGCGCGCCCTGTGCCGTGACCCACAGCTACTTCTGGTCGACGATCCCTTCACCGGCCTCGACGCGGCCCGGCGCGAACGGCTGCAGCGGCTGTTCGCCGCGCGGGTGGCGGGCGGGCGCAAGGTGGTGCTGGCGACGCGGCGCGCGGACGAGGTCCCGGAGTGGGTCACCCACGTGGTCCGGCTTGCGGCGTTGCGCCAGGTGGAGGCGGGACCCTGGACCGGCCGGGTCGGGAACCGGGAGGACCCGATCCCTGCGCCCGCGCCGGCGTCCCGCAGGTCGAAGGCGGCGGCCCGGCGCCCGCGCCTGGGGGATTCCCGTCTCGAGCCGCCCCGAGGGAGGGCCGCGGACGTCGCTCCGGGAGAGCCCCTCGTCGAGATGCACGACGTCCGGGTGCGGTACGGCCTGAAGACGATCCTCGAGGGCGTCGACTGGACGGTGCGCAGTGGCGAGCACTGGGCGGTGGTGGGCGCCAACGGCGCCGGCAAGTCGACGCTGCTCAGCCTGGTGCTGGCCGACAACCCGCAGGCCTACGCCAACCAGGTGCGCCTGTTCGGACGCCGTCGGGGGTCGGGCGAGACGATCTGGGACCTGCGCCGGCGGATCGGCTGGGTCGGCCCGGAGCTGGATGCGCACTTCCCGGCCGCCACCAGCCTGCTCGATGTGGCCGGCTCCGGTTTCAGCGGCACCTTCCATCGGGTGGGCGAGGCCGAGCCGGCCCAGCTCGCGCGCGCCCGCGAGCTGCTGCGCCTGTTCGGGATCGAGGGCCGGGCCGAGCGAACGCTGGGCGAGACGCCGGACGCGGAGCGGCGACTGGCGTTCCTGGCCCGCGCCCTGGTGCACCGGCCGGCGCTGCTGGTCCTCGACGAGCCCTGCCAGGGCCTGGACCGCGAGCACGTCTCGCTGGTGCGCGATGCGGTGGACGCGGCGGTGGGGCAGGGGGTGGGGCAGGGGGTGGCGAGCGTGGTCTTCGTCACCCACGACGCCTCCGAGCGCCCGCGCTGCATCACCCACGTGCTGGCGCTCGACGGCGGTCGGGTCGGGAGCTGCGGGCGGTTGCTCGAAGAAGAGGCCGCCGAGTGACCGCCCGTAGTGGCGCTACAATCTCCGTATGGAGATGAGCACGGAGCAGGCGCGGGCCTGGATGCAGCAGTGGCGTGCCGCGAGCCACGCGCTCGCCGAACAGCGAAGGATCGAGCTTCGGCAGCTCACGGACGAGGCCGCCCTGGCGGCGGCCGAGGCGCTGCTCTCGATGGCCGATTCGCGCGACGTTCCCGAGCATCGTCGGTCGAGCTCCGGACTGGTCGATATGCAGGCGCTGCTCCATCGCGCCCGGCGGACGTGAACCCCATTTTCTCAGCCGCGCTCGAGATCCAGTCGTTCTGCGAGCAGCGAGCCTGGCGCTTCTGCTTCATCGGTGCGGTGGCGGTCCAGCGCTGGGGCCAGCAGCGCCTGACGCTGGACGTGGACCTGACGCTGTTGACCGGGTTCGGTACCGAGGAGCCGTTCGTGGATCAGCTTCTCGGCCGCTTCCCGGCCCGGCGGCCCGACGCCCGGGAATTCGCCCTCCGCTACCGCGTCCTGCTGCTCGAGACGAGCAGCAGGGTCCCCCTCGACGTGGCGCTGGGTGCGATGCCGTTCGAGGAGCGCGCCGTTTTGCGCGCGTCACCCTACGACATCGGCGCAGGCAAGAGCTTGCGCACGTGCTCCGCCGAAGACCTGGTGGTCTACAAGACGTTCGCGGGGCGGGACAAGGACTGGCTGGATATCGAGGGGATCGTCGAACGCCAGCACCGCCGGCTGGACCAGAGGCGGATTCTCCAGGAGCTCGAGCCCCTATTGGCACTCAAGGAGACGCCCGAAGCGGCGGACCGGCTGCGCGCGCTCCTTGCGGCGGCTCAGGAAGGCGAGCAGTAGGACGCCTCGGGGGAGAAGCCGAGAGCCCCTCTCGCGCCGCCGCTGTTGTTGGAGCGCAGACGGCTTGCGAAGCGTAGGCGACGGGGGGGTTGGGGCCGGCTGCCTCAGCCGAAAGTCAAAAGTCTAGACCTGACCCCAGCGGCCGGAGCGGCGCTAGAATCTCCCCGCTGGAAGGGTCCGTTGGGAGGTAGGGTCATGACCCTCTCTGCCGTTGCCTTCTTGTTGCCGAGCGCCGTCCTGCTCGCGAGCCCCACGCCGGCCGTCGTGCGCGGGCCGCTGTGCGAGCCGGAGCCGGCCGTCACCGAGGTGCTCGCCGAGCTGGAGCGGATCCACGAGACCTGCGCCGACCCGGCGGCCTGCCGCGAGGCCGTGCGCCGGCGAATCGACGAAGGCCTGGAGGATCATCCGGACGACTTCTTCCTCCACAAGGCCAGCCAGGATCTCGTGCTCAGGGGGCGAGAGGCCTCGGCCGAGGACCGTGCCGCCCTGGAGCGGCGGTACGCGACCCGGCTGGAAGCGCACGCTGACGACCCGCTGTGGCTGTATCTGTACGCCCGCAGCCTGCCCAGCGCTCGCGACGGCGAGCGGCTCGAGATCTTCACGCGGGTCCTGGCGCTCGATCCCAGCTTCGCCCCCGCGCACTTCGAGCTGGCCTGGCTGCGCAAGGCCTCGCCGACGCACAATGACGAGGCGGAGGCGCTCGTCCACGCCGAGGCCTATGCGCGACTGTGCCCGGACGCGCTGGATCTCCTGGGCCTGCAGGCAGCGAGGCGCTGGCCCAGGGGGGAGTCGGACGACGCCGGGCGGGCCGAGAACGCCCGGCGGGCGCGCAGTGTTCTCGAGCGGCGGAACGACGGCCGCGACCTCGGGCGCTACCCGCGGGTCTGGTCCCTCGAGTTCCAGAGCTCGCCGCCGGGCGAGCACGACGCCGTCCGCGCCCGGATCCGAGCGGACCTCGAGCGCCTCGAGGCGCTGCGGCTCGAGGCGCGGCCGCTCTGGTGGAACGTTCTCGCCGAGGGCTACGGTCTGATCGGCGACGTGCAGCGGAAGGAGGAGCTGGAGGGCGAGCGCCTCGAGCGTTTCCCCTGTCTCCCGAGCGCCAGCCGGGCCCGCCAGGGGCGCTTCAGGGAGGCGCACCCCTACCCCACGACGCCCGATGCGGCGGCCCGGGAGGCGCGCTCCCGGGCGCTGTACCAGGCGTCGGCGGAATGGGTGGGCCAGTGCCCGGACAGCCTCGCGGACTGGATGGCGCGGTTCCAGGCCGCGGTGGTCTGGACGACCTGCCGGACCAGGAGCTGGGCGCGGTGGCGGACCGCTTCCTGGGGCTCTGGTCCCAACCCGACCGCGGCATGCGCGTCTCGCCCTCGCCCTACCTCCGGGTGGCCGAGGCGTACCTGAAGCGCGGCTTCAGGCTGGAGCGCATCGACGGGCTGGTGCGGCAGGGGCTGGACGAGATGGAGCCACGAGACCGCGAGCGCGGGGGGCCGGCGATGACGGAGGAGCGTCGGCGGAGGTTGTCCGACAGTCGCCAGATGATGCTGTGGAACGCGCGGGCGTGTCAGGCGGAGGCGGCGCTCCGTCTGGGGCGCGCGGATGAAGCCGCGCCCGCGCTCGAGGAGCTCGAAAGGATCGCGCGGGACCCCGACGCCCACGTCGATCGCGACCGCGGGCGTCAGCGGCAGCTCGCGTTCCTTCAGTCGCTGCGCGCCGAGGCCCAGGGTCGCAAGCTCGACGCGCTGGTCCTGGCGCTCGGCGCTCTCGAGGAGGGCAAGGCGACGGGGCAGACCCAGGCGCGGGTCGATCGGCTGTTCGAGGAGCTCGGCGGGACCGACGAGGGGCGGGCGGCCCTGTCCCGCCTGGAGCCGCCCAAGGCTCAGCCACCGCAGACGGTGGACAGGCCGAGCCCGTGGGCCGCAAAGGACACGCCGCTCGCGGACTTCGAGCTCGTCGACCTGGCCGGGAAGAGGTGGACCAAGCAGGATCTTTCGGGACGCACCGTGCTCCTCAACGTGTGGGCCACGACCTGCAACCCCTGCGTATGGGAGCTGCCCCACCTGCAAGAAGTCCACGAACGCTTGCGGGATCGCCGCGACACTACCGTGATCTCGCTGAACGTGGACCACAACCCCGGCGTGATCCAGCCGTTCGTCGCCGAGCAGGGCTACACGTTCCCCGTCCTTCTCGCCGCCGACTGGATCGAGAAGACGCAGGGCGAGTACGGGATCCCGTTGAGCTGGATCGTGGACCCGGCCGGCGTGGTCCGCTTCGAGGCGCTCGGCTTCGGCTTCGCCGAAGGGGACCGCTGGGTGGACGACGTCATGGCGCGTCTGACCGCTGTCGCCGAGAAGGGGCCCGCGCAGTAGCCGCACGAGACGATGGCCGCGGAGGCGGCGCCAGCTCCGCGGACATCAGGGCGGTCGGCCAGAGTCAAAAATTTGGACCTGACCCCCTGCCGGGCAGCCGAGGTGTCTCTGGGCGCAGTGGGCGCAGGCGATCTTGCCTCGGACCAGGGCGGTGCCCACCAGCCAGACGAGGACGAGGGCGAGGAGGGCGGCGAGACGGGGCCAGGCAAAGCGGGTGATCGAGAAGGTGAGGCCGACGAGGAGGGGGACCAGCGCGACCGCGAGATCCGGCAGCAGGCTGCACCAGGTGAGCTTCCTCTCGGCGAAGCGATGCGGCTCGCCGCGCTTGAAGAGCCGCGAGGCGAGGGCGCCTCGGCCGAGGCCGCAGAGCTTCCCATAGTAGTGGCAGTCTACGCACCTTCTCTGCAAGAGGCGGAGCTCCACCCAGATCAGCAGGGCCACGTAGGCGAGCAGGGCGGCCCAGCCGATCTCGGCCACCAGGTAGGCGCCGAGCGCGTAGATCGCGAGGGAGTGGAGGACGGACAGGGCGACCATCCACGCCGGGTAGCTCTCGAAGGGTCTGGCCGTGTCCATGGGACCCGGCGCACGGGTCAGCCGAAAGTCAAAAGTCTAGACCTGACCCCCATTTGACACCGCGGCCGGCTCGCGCGAGCATGGGCGAAGAAAAGACGAAAATATGTACGTCGAGCTGCAGGCTGCCTCCGCCTTCTCGTTCCTCCGGGCTTCGTCGCTGCCCGAGGAGCTGGTGGCGCGGGCGGCCGAGCTGGGCTACCCGGCCCTGGCCCTCGTCGACCGCGACGGCGTGTCCGGCGCGCCGCGCTTCTTCAAGGCGGCGCGGGCGGCCGGCATCCGGCCGCTGGTGGGCGCCGAGCTGAGCCTGCAGGGTGGCGGCGCGCTGCCGCTGCTGGTCGAGAGCCGGAAAGGCTACCGCAACCTGTGCCGGCTGATCACGGCCATGAAGCTGGGAATGCCGAAAGGCGAGGGGGCTCTCGACCTCGACTGGCTGGAAGGCAGCACCACCGGCCTGGTGGCCCTGGCCGGGGTGGAAACGCTGGGCTTCCCGCCCGACACCGACCGGCTGGCGCGGCTGCTCTCGGTCTTCGGGGCGCGCGGCGTGGTGATCGACGTCCAACGCCACCGAAGACGGGATCGCGAGGCGGCCCACCAGGCGCTGTTGGCGCTCTCGGAGTCGCTCGGGCTTTTCGCCGTGGCCACCAACGGCGTGCGCTACGCCACCTCGCGCGGGCGGGCCCTCTTCGACGTCCTGACCTGCATCCGAGAGAAGCAGACGCTGGCCACCGCGGGCCGCCGGCTGGCCAGCAACGCCGAGCGCCACCTCAAGTCGCCGGCGCAGATGGAGGCGCTGTTCCGCGACCGGCCCGACCTCATCCGCAACAGCCAGGCGCTGGCCGAGCGCCTCGAGTTCACCCTCGACGAGCGGGGCTACCGCTTCCCCGACTACCCGGTCCCACCCGGCGAGACCCAGGCCTCC
This sequence comes from uncultured Acidobacteriota bacterium, assembly GCA_964574335.1. Taxonomy (GTDB): domain Bacteria; phylum Acidobacteriota; class Vicinamibacteria; order Fen-336; family Fen-336; genus CAZNNH01. The sequence goes on from CAZNNH010000048.1 coordinate 12,727, forward strand.
TATCTGCGAAAGGCCACCGATGCCGGCGCCCGGATCCGCTACCAGCCCTACCACGAGCGCGCCCGCCGCCAGATCGAGCGCGAGCTTCTGCTGATCGAGAAGCTGGAGCTGGCCGGCTACTTCCTGATCGTCTGGGACATCGTCAACTTCTGCCGGCGCGCCGGCATCCTGGCCCAGGGGCGCGGCTCGGCCGCCAACAGCGCGGTCTGCTACAGCCTCGGCATCACCGCCGTCGACCCGGTGGGGATGGATCTGCTGTTCGAGCGCTTCTTGTCCGAGGAGCGGGGCGAGTGGCCCGACATCGACCTGGACCTGCCCAGCGGCGACCGCCGGGAGCGGGTGATCCAGCACGTCTACCAGAAGTACGGCCCCCACGGCGCGGCGATGACCGCCAACGTGATCACCTATCGGGACCGGAGCGCCACCCGCGAGATCGGCAAGGTGCTCGGGATCCCGCTCGAGGAGGTGGACCGTCTCTCCAAGCTGATGCGGCGCTTCGAGTGGAGGGACCCGAGCGACACCCTGGACCGGCGCCTGGCCCGGGCCGGTCTCGACGGCGAGGACCGCCGGGTCCAGCTCTTCGCCCGCCTCTTCCAGGAGATCGAGGACCTGCCCCGTCACCTGGGCCAGCACTCGGGCGGGATGGTGATCGCCAAGGGGCGTCTGGACGAGGTGGTGCCGCTCGAGCCCGCCAGCATGCCGGGACGGGTGGTGGTGCAGTGGGACAAGGAGGACTGCGCCGACCTCGGCATCATCAAGGTCGACCTGCTCGGCCTGGGGATGATGTCGGCGATCCAGGACACGCTGGTGCTGCTCGATCAGGGCGGCATCGACCTCGACCTGGCCCACCTCCCCCAGGACGACCCCGAGGTCTACGCGATGCTGCAGAAGGCCGACACGGTGGGGGTCTTCCAGGTGGAGAGCCGGGCCCAGATGGCGACCCTGCCGCGGATGCGCCCGGAGCGCTTCTACGACCTGGTGGTGGAGGTGGCGATCATCCGCCCCGGGCCGATCGTGGGCAAGATGGTCCACCCCTACCTGAACCGCCGCGCCGGGCGCGAGCCGGTTCTCTACCCGCACCCGTCGCTCCAGCCGATCCTGGCCCGCACCCTGGGGGTGCCGCTGTTCCAGGAGCAGCTCCTGCGGATGGCGATGACGGTGGCCGGCTTCACCGGCGGCCAGGCCGAGGAGCTGCGCCGGGCGATGGGCTTCAAGCGCTCGGAGAAGCGGATGGCCGAGATCGAGGTGAAGCTGCGCGCGGGGATGGCGAAGAACGGCATCGTGGGCAAGACCGCCGACGACGTGGTGCGCTCCATCACCTCCTTCGCCCTGTACGGCTTCCCGGAGTCGCACGCCGCCTCCTTCGCGCTGCTGGCCTACGCCAGCGCCTACCTGAAGGCCCACCACGGCGCCGCCTTCACCTGCGCCCTGCTCAACAACCAGCCGATGGGCTTCTACCAGCCGCTGACCCTGGTCAAGGACGCCCAGCGTCACGGCGTCCACTTCCTCCCCGCCGACGTGACCTGCAGCGACTGGCCCTGCACCCTCGAGGACGGTCGGGTGCGGCTGGGACTCTGCTACGTGCGGGGGCTGCGGCGCGAGGCGGGGGAGCGGGTGGTCGCCGAGCGGCGACGTCAGCCGTTCCGCTCCGTGCAGGACCTGGTGGACCGGGTCGGTCTGCGTCGCGACGAGCTGCAGGCCCTGGCCGGGATCGGGGCCATGAACCGCTTCGGCCAGACGCGGCGCGGCGCGCTGTGGCAGGTGGAGAAGGCCGGGCGTCCCCGCGGGCCGCTCTTCGGTCCGATCGAGGCGGGCGACGAGGAGGGTGGCCAGGAGGGTGGCCAGGAGGGCGAGCCCTCGCCGCTGCCGGAGATGACGCCGCTCGAGCGGCTGGAGAGCGACGTTCTCGGCACCGGGATGACGCTCGGCCGACACCCGATGGCCCTCTACCGCACGGAGCTCGAGGCGCGCGGGGTGAGGCGGGCGCGGGACCTCGAGCGGCTGCGGGACGGCAGCCGGGTGACGGTGGCCGGGGCGGTGATCTGCCGCCAGCGTCCGGGAACGGCCAAGGGCTTCCTGTTCCTGACCCTCGAGGACGAGACCGGCCTGGTCAACGTGACGGTGCGGCCGGACCTGTTCGAGGAGCGGCACCGGGTGCTGGTGACGGCCGGCGTGCTGGAGGTGGCGGGGGTGCTGCAGAGCCGCGAGGGGATCTCGGTACGGGCCACCGAGGTCCGTTCTGCCGGGCCCGCCGTGGTGACCACGCCGTCCCGCGACTTTCGCTGAGGCAGGGCGCTTCGGGTTCACGACCTCCGAGCACGGCACCTCGCTCTTCGTCGAGCCTCAGGCGACGGTCTGAGGGCGGGTCGGGGAAGCAGACGGACGAGTCATCCGTAGCCAGGCACCGGCGGGACCGCCGGTCAGTGTGGGAAAGAAACCCTGGACCGTCATCCTGAGGGCTGCTTCGAAGCTGTACCCCGGAAAGATCTGCGTTCGGGCGAGTGCCCGATTCCTCGGGCGCGGCGAGGCGGCGCCCTCGGAGTGACGGTCCTGGGGATGGGGACAGGCTCTGGCTCTCGCTGCACGCCGTCGTGACCCTCCGTTCCTGGTGAGGTGGTGGCTGTGCCGGACCGGCTGCCGGTCGCGGGCAAGGGGGAGTGATGGCGATGTTTAGACGGATGCTGGTGTTGGGCGTGCTTTGCTCTGCGGCGGTGTCGTGCGGGAGGGACTCGACACAGGGCCTCACGGGCCCGACGGCGAGCCTGGATCCGGCCGTCGAGAGTGGGAGCAGCGGCTCGGTGACGGCGCAGAACGCGACGCCGGTGATGGTGCTGCGGACCCATCCCGAGATCGTGAACGGCAGGATCGACACCACGGGCCTGGTCACGTTCAACCTCTGCAACAGCAGCGACCAGGATCAGAACCCGGACAACCCCGAGCAGGGCGACACCCTGAACTGGCAGTTCCACTTCGGCGACTCCGGTACCTCTGCCTTCAACCCGGACGGCACGTTCAACGCCGACCTCGGCCACGTGTGCCGCACCGAGCACACGTACGCGCGAGGCCGGTATATCGCCACCGTCTCGGTGACCGACCAGCACCTGGAGGACCAGGGGGCGGAGGTGTCCGCCCTGGCCCGGGTCACCCGGGCCGTGACCATCGTGTCCTCCGGCGGCGAGCAGGGGTCGGACGTCGTGACTGGCGCGCTCACCACGCTGTTCGCCTCGAACAACAGCCAGTGCGGAAACATGTTCGACGTGACGCCCAAGCGGGGCTTGACGATCACCGGCTTCGACGTGAACCTCGACCCCGGCAGCTACACGCTGGAGGTCTACTACCGGCGGGGATCGAGCGTCGGCAACGAGTCGAGCTCGGCTGGATGGACGTTGGCGGGCTCGAGCTCGGTGGTGAGCACGGGGGCGGACACTCCGACCTCCTTGAACGTGGGCAGCTTCAAGTACTCCGACTGAGGGTCTCCGGCCTTCCGCTCCGGCCGAGGGCCCCCGAAGCCGCGCGCCTGTCCCCGCGTCTCCCAGCGGCGCGTCGCCGTGCCGTCGCGTCGCGCGAGGCGCGGCTGAGCTCCTTCTCGCCCGGCGGAGGTAAGGACCTCGACACCTCGGTTATCATCGGCCAGGGAGGGAGCCGATGAGCGGCAAGCCGGGGCTTTTCGAGCACCTCGAGTACCTGTTGCGCGGCGGCGGCGCGCACATGAGCTTCGATGCGGCTCTGGAGGAGTGGCCGTCGGAGCTGCGGGACCGCAAGGCGGCCGGCGTCCCCTACACGGCCTGGCAGCTCCTCGAGCACATGCGCATCGCCCAGTGGGACATCCTCGAGTTCAGCCGCGATGCCGAGCACGTCTCGCCCGAGTTCCCGGACGGCTACTGGCCGCCCACCGAGGCCCCCCCGGATGCCGCCGCCTGGGAGGCCAGCCTGGCCGCGTTCCGCTCGGACCTCGAGGCGATGCTCGGGCTGGTCCGGTCGGAGGGCGAGCGGCTACTGGAGCCGATCCCGCACGGCAGCGGCCAGACCCTGCTGCGGGAGGCGCTGGTGCTGGCCGACCACAACGCCTATCACCTGGGCCAACTGGTGCTGCTGCGTCGCCTGCTCGCCGGCGCCGCCGCCTCGGGCTGAGCGGGGACGCCGCCAGCCATGCCCCGCACGGGTGCCGGCCGGAAGCCCCCAGCGCCTCGAGCCCGCGGCCCCTCGAGCCGCGCCGCCGGGCCGGGGTCGCGGCGCCGCCGCCCCGAGGCGGAGCCCCGCGCCTGGGTCGACTCGCTCCCGCTCCACGCCCCCTCCCGCTACATCGCCAAGATCGCGGTCCGTACCGGTCGCGAGGTGGAGCGGCCGCTGGTGCCCGAGGAGCTGCTGGTCCACGCCCACCGGGACAAGCACCCGGTCGAGATCGTGGCCCAGTTCGCGGCCAGCCGCGCCCTCGAGCTGACCGGCCGCGAGGACCTGGTGCGGCGTGGGCTCCGGGCCGCCAACTCGCTCGGGACGCTGGCGGGCGAGGCCGCCGGCCGGCTGGTGGGGAGCCGGAGGCTGGAGCGCACGGCCCGGAGGCTGATGGGGGTGACCGACCGCGCCAGCGTGCTGCGCTTCCGGGAGACCACTCACCTCTCCAGCCAGCAGGCGGCGGCGCGCATCGAGGCGCTGCGGCGGGAGGCAGAGCAGGCCCTGCGCGGCCTGGGTCGTGGCCCCCGGCTGGTGCTGCTGGTGACCGGGGCCACCGGCTTCGTCGGCAAGGAGATCGTCTCCCAGGCGGCTGGCGACCGGCGGATCGCCGAGGTGGTGGCTCTGGTCCGTCCCCAGAAGGTGTTCGACAAGGAGACCGGCAAGCTGCTGCGGGTGGTCTCTCCCGAGGAGCGGGGCGCCGAGCTGCTGCGCCTCGTCCACGTCCCGGCCCGGAAGTTCCGGTTCATCGCCGGCGACATCGAGCGCCCCTTCTTCGGCATCGACGCCCGCGAGCTTCGAAGGCTGCGGCGCTCGGTCACCCACGTGATCCACTGCGCGGCCAGCGTGGCCTTCGACGACCCCTACGAGAGCTCGTTCCGGGCCAACGTGCTCGGCTGCCGGAACGCCCTGGAGCTGTCGCTCGTGCTGCAGCAGGCGCCCGGCTCGCGTTTCGTCCACCACGTGGCCATCGAGACCTCGTACATCCACGGCCGCACCCGCAGCTCGCTGGCCCAGGAGCACGCCCTCGACTTCCCCCGGCACTTCTACAACAACTACTACGAGCTGACCAAGGCGATGGCCTCGATGGAGACCGACCGCTTCATGATCGAGCACGGCCTGCGGGTGGTGCAGGTGCTGCCGTCGATCGTGATCGGCCACGCCCGGACCGGCAACAACCGCGGCGACACCAAGGTGGTCAACGCCCCGATCAACGCCTTCGGGCGGGCGGGGGAGGCGGGGCGGAAGGCGCGCGGCGCGCCGGCGCGGGTCAAGGCGCTGCTGGTGGGCGCGGCGGCCACCGCCTTCCCCGGCGACTGCACCGCCCAGCTCAACCTGGTCCCCGTCGATCGGGTGGTGGCCGGCGTGATGGCGGCGCTCTCCGTCCCCAAGGCGATCGGCAGCCGGATCCACCTGGCCACCGACAACCGGATCCGCACCGACGACATGCTGCGGATCTGCCGGGAGGAGCTGGGGGTGAGGGTTCGGCTGGCCGACCCCACCGTCTACCGCAACCTGACCCTGCCGCTGGTGCGGGCCACTCTGGTCCGGATGGGAGAGCCACGCCTGGCCCGGGCCCTCGAGAAGCTGGGGATGGTGTTCGGCGGCTACAGCGAGTGGGGTCAGCCGGTCCACCGGGTGGGCAACGACGTGCGGTTGCTCGGCCTGCCGATAAGACGCCCCGACACCCGGCAGGCGTTTCGGATGCTGTGCCGCCACAACCGCTACGTGCAGGAGTACGCTCGGGTCCGCGACCCGCGCGAGATCGCCCGCCGCGAGCGGATCTGGGAGCAGGCGCTTTCGGACATCGAGCTCTCCACCGGGCGCGAGGCGGGGGCGCTGCAGGCCCGGGAGTTCCGCAACCAGGTCGAGGAGAGGATCGATCTCGCCACCTTCCGGGCCCGGAGCCGAACCGCCGGCCCGGGGGGGAGGCGGGAGGGCAAGGCAAGGAGGGGAGCGTGAACGAGCAGGGTGTCTTCGAGCGGCTCAAGGCGCGGGGAGAGGAGCTGTTCACCCAGGTGTCCGGCGAGCTGATGGCGAACCCGCGCTTCATGAAGGCGATGCAGAGCGCCTTCGAGGGGAAGCAGAAGCTCGACCAGGCGGCGGCGCGGGCCCTCAAGCAGATGAACATCCCGACCCGCACCGAGTTCAAGCGGGCGCTTTCGCGGATCGAGGAGCTGGAGCGCCAGATCGCCGAGCTGAAGCCGAAGCGCGCCCGGACGCCGGCCCGCAAGGCGCCCCCCAAGCGGGCGGCCCGGCGGACCGCAAGGTCGAGGGAGTAGAGCCGGTGGGCCGGATCGCCCTCACCGGGGCCGCCTCGTTCCTGGGCGGCCGGCTGCTGCGCCGGCTGTGCGAGCAGCACGAGCCGGACGAGCTGGTGGTGATCGACATCACCCACCCGCCGCCGGGGCTGGCGGTCCGTTTCCACGAGCTGGACCTGACCGAGCCGGTCTCGGACCAGCGGGTGCTCGACGTGCTGCGCGACGAGGAGGTGGAGACGGTCGTCCACCTGGCCTTCCTGTCCAACCCGCAGCGGGACCGCAGCTACGCCCACGAGCTGGAGTCGATCGGGACCCTGAACCTGCTGGCCGGGGCGGCAGCGGCGGGCCTGCCCCGGCTGGTGATGCGCTCCTTCACCGCCGTGTACGGGGCTCGTGGAGACAACCCCGCCTTCTTGACCGAGGACCGGCCGCTGCAGGCGAACCCGGGTCTCTCCTGGGTGCGGGACAAGCTCGAGGCCGAGCAGCACGTGGCCGCCTTTGCCCGCCGCTATCCGGGCTTGTGCACCACGGTGCTGCGCCTCTCGCCGCTGCTGGGGGCCGGCGTCCGCACCTTCTACACCGAGCTGTTCGACAAACGACTGGTGCCGGTGGTGATGGGCTACGACCCGCTGATCCAGCTCCTGCACCCGAACGACGCGGTGGCCGCCTTCGAGCGGGCCCTCGAGCGGCCGGTGCCGGGCGCCTTCAACGTGGTCCCCCGCCGGCCGATCCCGCTGGTGGCGGCGCTGCACCTGGCCGAGAAGGTGCCGCTGCCGGTGCCGCACCCGATGGCCTACCTGGCCTCGGAGACGTTGTGGGCGGTGGGCCTGGGCTACGCGCCGGGAGGTTTCGTGGACTACGGGCGGTTCCCCTTCGTGGCCGACGGGGCCCGGGCCCGGTCCGAGCTGGGCTTCGAGGCCCGGCTCTCGAGCCGCGAGTCGCTGGTCGACTACCTGCGCTACCGCCATCCCCACGCCCCCCACGAGGCGGCCGAGGCGCTGCCGTGAACGCCTCGATGTCGCCCAAGGTGGTGCGGATCGGCAAGGCCGACCGTGACGACGAGCTGCTGCGGCTGCGGGAGCAGGTCCGGCAGCTCGAGGAGCAGCTCTGCCGCCAGGCCATCGGACCGGACCCCGAGGCGACGGGAGGGCTGCTGGTGGCCCTGGCCCGGGTCTTCCAGGAAGGCGCCGGGTCGGTGAGCTGGGCCGGCCTCGCGCGGCTGTGGCGGGCCGCCTACTTCTCCTGGCACTCGGAAGAGGTGGACGACTTCGGCTACGACGCCCGCTTCGTGGACACCCTCGAGCCGCTGCTGGAGTTCCTCTACACGGTCTGGTGGCGGGTGGAGACCGGCGGGATCGAGCGTCTGCCGGCCGAGGGCCCGGCGCTGGTGGTGGCCAACCACTCCGGCGTGCTCCCCTGGGACGGCCTGATGATCAACGTGGCCACCCGACACGAGCACCCGGCGCGGCGGCGCTGCCGGATGCTGGCCCTCGACATGTTCGCGCTGCTGCCGTTCCTGGCGCCTTTCCTGGCCCGCAGCGGCCACGTGCGCGCCAGCCAGGAGAACGGCGAGCGGCTGCTGCGGCGGGGGGAGCTGGTGGGGGTCTTCCCGGAGGGGGTCAAGGGCGTCGGCAAGCCGTTCAGCCAACGCTACCGGCTGGCGCGATTCGGCCGTGGTGGCTTCGTCCGGCTGGCGCTGCGCACCGGGGCGCCGATCGTCCCCTGCGCGGTGGTGGGGGCGGAGGAGGTCCACCCGATGCTGGGCAACCTGTCGTTGGTGGCCAAGCCGCTCGGCTTCCCCTACTTTCCCCTGACCCCCACCTGGCCCCACCTGGGCCCGCTGGGGATGGTGCCGCTGCCCTCCAAGTGGTCGATCGACTTCGCCGATCCGATCCCGACCGCGGTGCACGGCCCTGACGCCGCCGCCGACACCATCCTGGTGCACCGGCTGAGCGACCGGGTGCGCTCGACCATCCAGAAGATGATCGATGGGCGGCTCAAGCGGCGCCGCTCGGTCTGGTTCGGCTGACAATCGGCCGCGTTCCATCGAAGGGGGTCCTCATGCCTGATGAGACGAATAAGGCCTCACGCCGGAGCTTCCTCGCCCACACCGGGGGGGCGGTGGCCGGAACCCTGGTGGCGCCGGCGGTGCTGCGGGCGTCGGGCGGGGCGGGGAAGACGCGGGTGGCCCTGGTCGGCACCGGCATCCGCGGCACCACCATGTGGGGGAAGCAGGTGCTGGAGGAGCAGGGCGACGTGGTGGACATCGTCGGCCTGTGCGACATCAACCCGGGCCGGCTGGAGTTCGCCAAGGGGTACATGGGTGCCTCGTGTGAGACCTTCACCGACTTCGAGCGCATGGTGAAGGAGACCTCTCCGGAGAAGGTGGTGGTGACCACGGTGGATGCCACCCACGACCAGTTCATCGTCCGGGCCCTCGAGCTGGGCTCGGACGTGATCACCGAGAAGCCGCTGACCACCGACGAGGTGAAGTGCCAGCGAATCCTCGAGACCCAGCAGCGGACCGGCCGCGACGTGGTGGTGACCTTCAACTACCGCTACTCGCCCCACCGGCAGCGGATCAAGCAGCACCTCTTGGAGGGCCGGATCGGGAAGGTCACCTCGGTGGACTTCCACTGGTACCTCGACGTCTACCACGGCGCCGACTACTTCCGTCGCTGGCACGGCAAGGAGCGCTTCTCGGGGACCCTCTTCGTGCACAAGGCCTCGCACCACTTCGACCTGCTCAACTGGTGGATCGGCTCGGAGCCGGAGGAGGTCTTCGGCTACGGCGGGCTCGAGTACTACGGGAAGAACCACGCCTACCGGAGCGGCAAGTGCCGGGGCTGCCCGCGCGCGGCCGAGTGCCGGCACTTCTGGGACATCACCCAGGACGAGCTGCTCACCAACCTGTACGTGAAGAACGAGCACCACGACGGCTACATCCGCGACGGCTGCGTGTGGAGCGACGAGATCGACATCTTCGACAAGATGGCGGCCCAGATCCGCTACGCCAACGGCGTGCAGGTGAGCTACTCGTGCACCACCTACTCGCCCTACGAGGGGTACCGGATCGCCTTCAACGGCACCGAGGGGCGGCTGGAGGCCTGGATCCAGGAGCGCCAGCCGTGGCCGGGCGTGAGCTACGACGAGATCCGCATCACCGACAACTTCGAAGCCACCCACCTGGAGCGGATCCCCCACGACGAGGGGGGCCACGGCGGGGGCGACACCCGTCTGCGGGACCGGATCTTCAGAAACCCGAACGCCCCCGACCCCTACCAGCAGGCGGTGGACGTGCGGGCGGGGGCGATGGCGATCCTGATCGGGATCGGGGCCCGCAAGAGCGCCAGGAGCGGCCAGCCGGTGAAGATCGGAAACCTCACCAGCCTGCAGCCGCGGGCCTGACCCTAGACCTGAAGAGCCTGGTCCCAACCGCGGTGACGCGGCCAGGGCCCTGGTAGGCGGTCCGGCCGGGGTGTCGTCCCGTGATCTCGGGCGTGGCCTCGGCCCGGTCTCGGAGATCTCGCCACAGGGTGCAGCCTTCGGAGGATCCCTCAGTCGGGATCCAGCGCCAGGTCGTGTTCCGACGCGGGATCGTCGTCGGGCTCCATGTGGGTGGTGACGTGGACATGGGGCACGGCCGCACGAATGCGCTTCTCAATCTCCTCGACCGTGGCGTGGCCGTTCGCGACCGTCCACTGCCCGGGGACGATGATGTGGACCGTCACGAACCCCTGCGCGCCGGCCTGGCGCGTGCGCAGCGCGTGGTACCGGATGCCCCTGTCGGAGTACGGCTCGAGCGCGGAGCGGATGGCGGCCTGGTCGGAATCCGGCAGCGACTCGTCCATCAAGCCGGCGACCGAGCAGCGCAACAGATCGGCCCCGGACCACACGATGTTGGCTGCCACCACGAGAGCGATCAGCGGATCGAGAATCTGCCATCCCGTCGCCGCCACGACCCCCACGGCGAAGACCACGCCGACCGAGGTCCACACGTCGGTCATGATGTGCTTCGCGTCAGCCACCAGCGTGATCGAGTTGTAGCGCTTGCCCGCGCGGTATAGAACGCTGGCCACGCCGAGATTCAACCCCGACGCCACGACGGAGATCGCCAGTCCGATGCCGACGTCCAGGATCTCGTGGGGGTGAATCATCCGTTCCAGGGCCGTGAGGGCGATGCTGACGGCGGCGAGCAGGATCAGCGCGCCCTCGGTGGCGCTGGCGAAGTACTCCGCCTTGCCGTGGCCAAAGGGATGTTCCTTGTCGGGCGGGCGCATGGCCACCGTCAACGCGACGAGCGCGACGCACGCCGCCACCAGATTCACCAGGGATTCCAGGGCGTCGGACAAGAGACCCACCGAGCCGGTGACGAGATAGGCCGCTCCCTTCAAGGCGATGGTGGCGCCCGCCACGGCGATGGAGAGCCAAGCGAAACGCGTCAGATCTCTCATGGGATCTCCTACGGGAATCCCACCGGCCGACAATCCGGCCGCCAGACAAGACGGTCGGGCGTGTTCTCCCCGAGCAGCCGGGGCTGGGCTACACCTCCAGCAGCAGCTTGCCGGTGGTGTGGCGCTCGCGCAGCTTGCGGTGGGCGTCGGCGGCCTGCTCCAGCGGCCAGACGGCGCCGATCTGCAGCTCCAGCTCGCCGGCCGCCAGCCAGGACAGCACGGTCTCCAGGCCGCGTGCGTGCAGCTCCTTGTCCTTGAGGACGGTGTAGAGGACAAAGCCGCTGACCGAGAGGCAGCGGGGCATCAGCGCCACCGGGTTGACGTAGCGCGGCGTGCCGCTGGCGATCCCGAAGGTGAGCAGCCGCCCGAACGGCGCCAGCGCCTCGAGGCTGTGGTCGAAGGTCTCGCGCCCCACGCCGTCCAGGACCAGGTCGACGCCGCGGCCGCCGGTCAGCCGGCGCACCTCGGTCGCGAAGTCGGCGTAGAGCAGGGCGGCGTCGGCGCCCCGGCGCTTCACCACCTCGGCCTTGTCGGCGGTGGAGGTGGTGCCGTAGACGGTGGCGCCCGCCCGCTTGGCCATCTGGACCAGGAGCTGACCGAGACCTCCGGCGGCGGCGTGCACCAGCACCGTCTGGCCCGGCTCGGTCCGGTGGGCGGTGTGCAGCAGGTGGTAGGCGGTCAGCGCCTGGACCGGCAGTGCGGCCCCCTGCTGGAAGGTCACCGGCTCGGGCAACGCCATCAGGTGCTCGACCGGCACCACCACCTGCTCGGCGTAGGTCCGGCGGTACATGAAGGCCACCCGCTGGCCCACCTCGACCCCGGAGGTGTGCGGCCCCACCGCCTCCACCACGCCGGAGGCCTCCAGCCCCGGCGTGTCGGGCAGCTCCGGCTCGAGGAAGTAGCGCCCCTCGTGGAACAGGGTGTCGGCGAAGTTGATCCCCGCGAACCGCACCTTGACCCGCACCTGGCCGGGGCCGGGCTCCGGCGTGGGGACGTCTTCGAGGCGCAGCACCTCGGGTCCGCCCAGCTCGTAGAAACGGATCGCCTTCATGGGTCACCTCGAAGGGGGCCGGGTCGGGCCGCCCCGGACGGCTACTTCTTGCGGGTGTAGGTGATGGTCATGCTCGGCTCGGAAGCCTCCATGCTCGGATACAGCTCGAACACGCGGGTGTCGACGTCCGAGTAGCGGCTGACCGACTTCATCTTCACGGTCGCGCCGCTGGCCGGGTCGACACCCATCATCCAGCCGGTCATGGTCTTGGTGGCGGCGTCGTAGGTGCTTTCGCCCTGGCTGATGCTCGAGGACATCGAGTCCACCCAGGAAAAGACGTAGGCCTTCTTGGCGGGGTCGTAGCCGGTGATCCCGTGGCCCTCGAACCCCATCGCCTCGCTCTTGAACTCGCTGATCAGCCAGCGGCCGGCCAGCAGCGTGTCCTTCTCCACGCCGGGCATCTCGGCTGGAGGCGCTCCCGGACCGGGGACGACCTTCACCACGGCGCTCCAATCGCCGACGTCCCTCGCCAGCACCTCGTGCTCGGGGCCCGGCTGGAGCGGCATTGGCGGCCCCTGGGCCCAGGCGCTTGCGGCGAGAGAGGACAAGACGGCGACCAGCAGGGCTTTCGACATCGTTCTTCCTCCGTGGCTCGAGTGTTTGGACATTGTCCCCGGCCGGGGCTCGGTCGGCAAGGGGCGGTCTCGGGGGACACGATCCGGGTTTCCCCGGCTTCCGGGGGACATGACCGAATTCCCGTTCCCAGGCCGTGAATTCGGATCGTGTACCCCGAAAGCGACGTTCGGAAACCCGGTCATGCCGGCCTCGGGGGACACGATCCGGGTTTCCCCGGCACGACCTCCGGAAACCCGGTCATGTCCCCTATAAGGCTTGTTGCAGGATGGTGGTGAGCTCGTCGTCGGTCAGGTCGATCGGGTTGCCCTTCATGCTGCTGGCGGCGCGGGCCTTGGGGATGATCTCCGGGATGTCGGCCGCGGCGAGGCCGTGGCGGGCGAGCCCCGCGATCTCGAGCTGCGCGCCGAGCTCGGCCAGCCAGTCGGCGCCGTCCTCGGGCGTGGCGCCCGCCCGGCCGGTGAGCAGACGGGCCGCCTCGGCCAGCCGGTCGAGGGCCGGGCTGGTTGGGTCACGGCGGCGCAGGGCATGGGCGTTCGTCCGGATCACGTGGGGGAGGAGGCACGCGCACAGGGCGCCGTGGGGCGCCCCGAGCCTTCCGCCCAGCGGGCCGGCGAAGCCGTGCACGGCCCCCAGGCCGGCGTTGGCCAGCGCGATGCCGCCGAGCAGGCTGGCCAGGGACATGTCCTCCCGGGCGACGAGATCGGTGCCGTCCTGGCAGGCCCGCCGTAGCGAGCGCGCCGCCCGGGCGATGCCGTCGCGGCTCAGGGCGTCGGTGACGGGGTTGCTGCGCCGCGAGACGAGGGGCTCGACGAGCTGGGTGAGGGCGTCGAGACCGGTGCTGGCGGTGAGCGCCGGCGGCAGGCTTTGCGTCAGCAGCGGATCCACCAGCGCCAGGCGCGGCAGCATCGAGGCGCTGCGCAGGCTCACCTTGACGCCGTGCTCGGGGGCCGAGAGCACCGCGTTGCGGGTGACCTCGGACCCGGTGCCGGCCGTGGTCGGCACCGCCACACAGGGGAGCGAGGGGTTCTCCAGGGCGCGGCCCTGGCCCACCACCTCGAGGTAGTCGAGGGGATGGCCGGGATTCCTCAGCAGCGCCGCGATGGCCTTGGCGCCGTCCAGGACGCTGCCGCCGCCGATCCCGACCACCACGTCGACCCCGTGGTCGCGGGCGGCCGCCACGCCCTCGCAGACGGCGGTGGTGGTGGGCTCGGTCCCGAAGCGGAGGCCGAAAGGCTGAAGCCCACTCTCACGCAGCCGTTGCCGGGCGCCGGTCCGGTCCGCGGAGGCGCCGGTCACCAGCAGCACCCGGCGACCCAGCGCCGAGACGTGGTCCGGGAGATCGTCGAAGCAGCCGCGCCCGAAGACGATCCTGGCGGCCGTGGCGAGCTCGAACCGCACGGCTCAGGCCCCGACGGTCTCCCAAGAGGCGTCCTCCGGCCACAGGTTCCGGTACCTCTCCCGCGACCGCGGCTCGGCCAGCATCGGCTCGACGGCGTCCCGCCAACGCGCGTAGTGCTCGGTCGCCTTGTGCCGCGCGGTGTCCTCCTCGGCGCGGTAGACCTCGAGGAGGGCGAAGCGGGTGGGGTCGTCGAGCTGCTGGACCACGTCGAAGCGGGCGATCCCCGGCTCCTTCAGGCTGGCGCGGGCGTTCTCGATGGAGGCCCGCCTGAAGGCCTCGACGTGCTCGGGCTTGACGTGGGCGAAGACGTGGACGATCAGCATGGCGGTCTCCCCGGGTGGCCTGGTGCCGGGAGCGTAGCACAGCGGGCGTCCCCGAGGTCCGCGACGCCTGCGTTATGATGAGCCTCGCCCGAGAACCCGTATGGTGTCCCCGGGTCTTTGGGAGCGGGGCCTCTCGTGATCCAGACCCGCAGGCCAACCACATCCGCGACGCTCGGCGTGCTCGTCACGCTGATCTCCGGGCTCGTCGCCGCCGGGCCGAGCGAGGGGGCCGAGGCAGACCTGCGCTTTCGGCGCTACACCCGGGACGACGGCCTCTCCGAGCACACCGCCAACCACATCGCCCAGGACCGGGTGGGCTTCATCTGGGTGGCCACCGACGACGGCCTGAACCGCTTCGACGGCTACACCTTCCGGGTCTACCGTCACGACCCGGAGCGCCCCTTCACCCTCTCCAACAACGTGGTGCGCGACCTGCTGCTCGACCACGAGGGCGAGCTGTGGGTGGCCAGCGAAGGCGGCCTCGACCGTTACCTGCGCCAGAGCGACGGCTTCGTCCGGCACCAGCACGTCCCCGGCGACTCCACCACCCTGATCCACAGCTCCGTCCACTGCCTGCTCGAGGACCGAGGCGGCTTGATCTGGGCCGGTACCTACATGGGGCTGGACCGGCTCGACCGTGAGACCGGCACCTTCACCCACTTCCACCACGACCCCCAGGATCCGAGCTCGCTGAGCGCCGATCACGTCCTGGCGCTGGCGGAGGATCCCGAAGCCGGGCTGTGGGTGGGCACTCAGGGCGGCGGCCTGAACCACCTCGACCCCGAGACCGGCCGCTCGAGGCGCTACCTCCCCGCGCCGGGGGAGGAGAACGCCCTCGCCAACGGCGTCGTCCGGGACCTCGCCTTCGACGCCTCTGGCCATCTGTGGATCGCCACCGAGGGCGGCCTCGACCGGCTGGACCCGAGAACCGGTCGCTTCACCCACTTCCGCAACGACCCGCGCGATCCGCGAAGCCTGGGCAGCAACCTGGTCTGGTCGATCCTGTTCGACTCTCGGGAGGGGCTGTGGGTGGGGACGGACGGCGCCGGCCTCAATCGCTTCGAGGCGGAGAAGGGGGGGTGGATCCGCTACGTCCGCGACGAAGCCGATCCCCAGAGCCTGGGCGGGGACTCGGTCCGCGACGTCTTCGAGGACCGAAACGGTGACCTCTGGGTGGGCGGCTACGCCTCGGGCCTGCACTTCCTCAACCGGCACCAGAGCGGCTTCCGGTACTTCACCCACAACCGGGACGGGACCGGCCTGGCGCACAAGTCGGTGCTCTCGTTCCACGAGGACCCGGACGGCACGCTGTGGATCGGCACCGAGGGGGGGCTGCACCGACGCGACCCGCGCAGCGGCGCCCTGCGCCTCTTCCGCCACCAGCCCGACGACCCGGGCAGCCTGGGAGGCAACGCGGTCCTGTCCATCCTTCGCGACCGCAGCCAGAAGCTCTGGGTGGGGACCTTCGCCGGCGGTCTCAACCGGCTGGTGGACGAGACCGCCGGCCGCTTCGAGCGGCTGCTGAACGACCCGCAGGATCCGTACAGCCTGAGCGACTCCAACGTCTGGAGCCTGCTCGAGGACCACCGCGGCGAGCTGTGGGTGGGCACGCTGTCGATGGGCTTGAACCGCCTGGACCGACGGACCCGGCGCTTCACCCGCTACGCCCACGTCCCGGACGACCCCTCGAGCCTTCCCGGGGACACCATCTGGGCCTTGTTCGAGGACCGGGAGGAGCGCCTCTGGGTCTGCACCGGTGAGGGGCTGTGCCTCTACGACCGGGAGCGCGACGGTTTCGTGACCTATCCGGGCGCCAGCCGCGACGTGCTCACCATCCAGCAGGACAGCCGGGGGCGGCTGTGGCTGGGCACCCGTGGCGACGGCCTCCAGCTCTTCGACCCCGACCGGGGCTCGGTCACCAGCTTCCGCTCCGCCGACGGTCTGCCCAATGACGTGGTCAACGGCATCCTCGAGGACGGCGTCGGCCGCCTGTGGCTGAGCACCAACGAGGGGCTCTCGCGCTTCGACCCGGAGGCGCGGACCTTCGTCAACTTCGACAGCGGCTCGGGCCTGCAGGGTCGCCAGTTCAATCGGGGTGCGTTCCTGAAGAGCCGCAGCGGCGAGCTGCTGTTCGGGGGGACCCACGGCTACAACGCCTTCTTCCCCGAGGAGGTGCGCGGGAACCCCCACGTGCCGCCGGTGGTGATCACGGACTTCCTGGTCTTCAACCAGCCGGTCCCCATCGACCCGAAGGGCCCACTGGCCGAGGCCATCGAGGAGGCCTCGGTGGTGAGGCTCTCCTACCAGCAGTCGGTCTTCACCTTTCAGTTCGCGGCCCTCGGCTACCGAAACCCGGAGAAGAGCCGCTACCAGTACCGGTTGCTGGGATTCGACAAGGACTGGGTCGAGTCGGGGGCCCGCCGCTCGGTCACCTACACCAACCTGGATCCGGGCGAGTATCGGTTCCAGGTGCGGGGATCCAACGACGACGGGCTGTGGAACCGGCGGGGGGCGTCGGTGCGGGTGGTGATCACGCCGCCGGTATGGCGGACAACTTGGTTCCGGGCCCTGGTGGTGGGGCTGATCGCGGCCCTGCTGGTGGCCGGGCACGGTCTCCGGACCCGCTACATCCGCGAGCGGAACCGCGAGCTCAAGACGGAGGTCGACGAGCGCAAGCGGGTCGAGGCGGTGCTCGAGGCCACCAACGCCGAGCTCGAGGCCAAGAACGTGGAGCTGGAGCAGTTCGCCTACACCGCCTCCCACGACCTGCGGGCGCCGCTGGTGACGATCCGCGGCTACCTCTACCACGTCCGCCAGGACCTCGAGGGGGGACGGACCGATCGTACCGAGCACGACCTGGGCCGGATCGAGGCGGCGACCGAACGGATGGGACGGCTGCTGGAGGACCTCTTGGAGCTCTCCCGGGCCGGGCGCGTGACCAGCGAGCGCGCCGTGGTGGACCTCGAGGGGCTGGCCCAGGAGGCGGTGGAGCAACTGGCGGGCGAGATCGCCCAGCGGGGGGGGCGGGTGGTGGTGGCGTCCGGACAGCCGTCGGTCCTCGGGGACCGCACCCGTCTGCGCGAGGTCTACCAGAACCTGATCGACAACGCCCTGAGCTTCGTCGCCGACGGGACGAAGCCTCAGGTCGAGGTCGGGGCCTCCGGGCAGGACGGGCCCGAGGTCACTTGCTACGTCAAGGACAACGGCGTCGGGATCCCGCCGGAGGACCAGGAGCGCGTCTTCGGCCTGTTCGAGCGGCTGGGCGCACGCACCGAGGGCACGGGGATTGGCCTGGCCCTCGTCAAGCGCATCGTGGAGGCGCACGGGGGCCGGGTCTGGGTCGAGTCGGAGGGCCTGGGGACGGGAGCGACCTTCCGTTTCACCCTGCCGCGGGCGTAGTTCGTTTGACTCATGTCGTCGTGGGCCCGAGGGCTGCGAGAATAGAAGGGGAGGAGGGTGGCGCTTCGGCCCCCTTGGGGGGGCGTTCGGAGCCCACGGCGTCTCGGGAGCCATGTTCCGCCTGATCAAGAAGAAAGACGAGGAGCTGGGCGTGTCGACCGGTCGCCGCACGGTCCTCGATCTGGGGCTCTCCACACCCCCGCGGCCCAAGAGGCGAGCTCCCACTCGGCCGCACGCCGTCCACCCCGAGGGGGGCTCGCTGGGCGACATCCTGGCGCCGGTCCTGGAGGGTCAGGACCGGGAGGAGCACCGCGACCGCCACCTGCAGCGCCTGTCGTTCTTCAACCGGCAGCTCGCCCACCTGACCAGCTTCCTCCAGGTGACTCCCAACGTCCCGATGGCGCCGGGCGCCCGCCTGGCGCTGGAGAGCGTGGTCTCGGCGGTCGCCGACCTGGACCATTTCCTGGCCGCCGAGTGCGCCCTCTCGGAGTCTCCGGCGTCACCCAGCGGCGCCTCGCTCGACGAGGCCGGGCTCGGAGAGCTGGTGGTCGATGGGGAGCTGGCGGACCCGGAAACGCTGAAGGCGATCGAGCTGGACCTGCTCGGCATGCGAGACGAGGTGGTGACCATCCACGCCGAGCTGGCCGAGGACCGCGCCTGGCTCGAGCTGCTCAGGGGCGGCGAGGAGGGGACCGCCGAGGAGCTGCGGTCGCAGATCACCGAGACCTACGATCGCGCCAACGACCTGCTTCGCGAGTGCCAGGACACGCTGTCCCGGGTTCCCCTCCACGACGACCGCCTGGTCGACGACCTGGTCGCCGCCGAGCCCGAGGAGGTCGTCGACGACGTGGAGCCGTTCGCCCTCGACCTGGATCAACCGCCCCCGCCGCCGGCACGCCTGGTCTACGACGAGGAGGAGGCCTTCTCGCTCGGGGACGCCCTGGCCCAGGTGGCCGTGCCCCCCCGGAAGGCGGCGGCCCCGTCCGTGGCGCCGCCACCTGCTCCTCGGCCGGCGGCGGTGGCTCCACCGCCACCCCCTGACGACGAGGACGCCTTCTCGCTCGGGGACGTCCTGGCCCAGGTGCCGGTGGCCGCCCCGAAGGTGGCCGCCCCGACCGCGTCGCCGCCACCTCCCTCTCCGGCGGCTCCGCCACCGCGCCGTCCGGAGGAGGTGGGCTTCTCCTTCGGGGAGGCCGAGGCCCCGTTCCCTGGGCGGCCCGAGCCCGCGAGAGCCGCCGAGCCGGCCCTCCCGCCGCCCGCGCCGACGCCAGCCGAGAAGGAGCCGGCGCCGCCCGAGAAGGAGCCGGCGCCGGAGGCCCCGGCCCCAGGCGCCGACGCCGAGCAGGAGCTGCGCCGGCTCCAGCAGTTCTTCAACGACCACAGCCCGGCCGGCAGCCTGACCGAGGCCTACGACGGCGAGTTCCGCTCCCGCATCTCCGAGCTGCTCCGGGCGGCGGCGCTGACCACCAGCCTCTCCGACAACGCCCTGGAGCTGCGCCTGCGGCAGCTCAAGAGCACGCTCGGGCTGCGAAAGAAGCTGAACAACCGAATGACCCTTCCCGAGCTGCTGGGCTTCTTCCGCTAGTGTCCGGCACCGTTGCTCTGGCGGAACGCTAGATGGCCTTCGCCGAAGCCTTCTCGGAGCTGCGCCAGTGGTTCGTGGGCCAGGCCCTGACCCGGCTGGATCGGATGTCGGCCCAGCTCGAGCGGGCCTCGGGAGACGACCAGGCGCTGCGTGAGCTGAGGCGCGAGCTGCACGGGCTGGCGGGATCGGGTGGGCTGTACGGCTTCCCGCTGGTGACCACGCTGGCGCGCCGGATGGAGGACGAGTGCCTGGCCCACGTCCAGGCGGGAGGTCGCCCCGACCCGGCCCAGCTCGGCCGGTGGCGGGGCGTGCTCGTGAACCTGCGACGGGAGCTCTGCGGTCCGCCCGGGCCCTCGGCAACCGAGGTCTCGGCGCCGAGAGAGGCCCTGTTGGTCGCCCACGACCCGGGGCTGTTGGCTGCCCTGGTCGAGCCGCTCGAGAGCCAGGGGCTCGCCGTCCGGCCCGTGCGCACCCGTGCCGAAGCCGTGCGCGCCATCGAGGAGCACCTGCCGGAGGCCCTGATCGTCGAGCTGCTGCTCCCGGACGGCAGCGGCTACGAGCTGATCGAGTACCTCCGCGGCTTCGCCGCCGCCGCGGCGACGCCGATCCTGGCGCTCAGCGGCGAGACGGAGACGTCGGCACGCATGGAGGCCCAACGCTGCGGGGCGGACGTGTGCCTGGGCCTGCCGCTGGATCCGCGGGCGTTCCGTTGCCAGCTCGAGGAGCTGCTCCGCCGGGGAGAGGAGGGGCCGGGCCGGGTGCTCCTGGTCTCGGACGGCTCCAGCCAGGCCGAGCGGTGCGCGGCGCTGCTCTCGCAGGCCGGCCACTCCGTCGCCACCCGAGCCCGCCTGGAGGAGGTGGAGGCCGAGCTGATCCTCGACACCAAGGACCTGGTCCTGATCGACGGGCTGCGAGGCGCCCGGGGCGCCGCCGAGCTGTGCCGCTTCCTGCGCCAGGACCGGCGGAACGCCGCCCTCCCCTTCGTGGTCGTGGGCGGCGGGTCAGGCCTGGGCTTCCGGCTGGAGCTGGCCCGGGCCGGCATCGACGAGCAGCTCGGCAACCCGGTGGACCCGGAGCTGCTGCTGGCGACGGTGGCCAGCCGGGTGAGGCGGGCGCGCCAGGCGCGGGCTCGCTGGAGCCGTGACCCCCTGACCGGCGTGACCACCGGCAGCGCCTTCCTCGAGGAGGCGCACGAGGCGTGGTCGGTCAAGCGCCGGTCGCCGGAGCGGTCCTGGGCCTGGCTGGCGGTCGACATCGACGGCTTCCGGACGCTCAACGATCGCCACGGGCCTCTGGTGGGCGATCGGGTCCTGATCTCCCTCGCCACGCTGCTGCGGGGCCGGCTGCGCGACGAGGACCGGGTGGGGCGGCCGGCCGGGGACGAGTTCTGGGTGCTGCTCCACGGCCTCGAGCGCAAGGAGGCGGTCCGCCTGGCGTCGCGGCTGCTTCAGGAGTTCCTGGCGCTGGACCGCCGTGACCTCGGCCCGCCGTCGGTCTCCTTCAGCGGAGGCGTGGCCTGGCTGGAAGACGGCCTGTCGCTCTCCGCCTGGCAGCAGGCGGCGTTGCGGGCCCTGGCCCGAGCCCGAGCCGAAGGCGGCGCCCGGGTGTGCGAGGACGGCTGATGGGGGAGGGGCGCCCTGCCATCCAGACGATCTTCGTGATCGGCCCGGCTCACCAGGCCGAAGAGAGCGGCCTGGCGGAAGCCGGCTACGCGGTGACCCGCTGGGACGATCTACCCCAGGCGCTGCTGGAGGCGCGTCGGGCCCGACCGGAGCTGGTGATCTGCGACGCCGACTGGGCCGAGCGGGACGCGCTGCTGAAGGGGCTCCGCGAGGCCCCCGAGACCGCCGGCTGCGCCGTGATCCTGGTGAGCGCCGACGCCGGCTACGCGGCGCGGGCGCGGGCCCTGGCCTCCGGGGCCGCCGGCTACCTGACCCGGCCCGTGCCAACCCCGCTGCTGCTGCGCAAGGTCGAGGGGCTCGGCCGCGGCGGCGTCCAGGCGACTCCGCCGCCGGCCGGCGACGTCCCTCTGGCCTCGCTGCTCGAGGCAGGAGAGGCGGGGCCCCAGGAGCTGAACGACGCCGCCCTGCCCGATCCCTACTCCCTGCCCGCGCTGCTGCGGACGGTGCTGATCGTGGACGACGATCCCGCGTTTCGCCGGCTGCTGGTGCACTTCCTGACCAGCCAGGCCTTCACGGTGCACGAGGCGGCGGACGGACGCGAGGCGGTGGCGACCGCGCTGGCGCGCCGGCCGTGGCTGATCCTGGCCGACCTCGAGATGCCGGGGGTGGACGGCCTGGAGCTGTGCCGCCAGGTCCGCCAGCACACCCTCTTGCGCCAGACGCCGTTCGTGTTCCTGTCGGGCTGGGACGACTACAAGGAGCGCTACAAGGGGCTCTCGGCGGGGGCCGACGACTTCCTCTCCAAGCGGACCCCGCTGCGCGAGATCCTGCTCCGGATCAACCTGATCCTGAGGCGGTTCGCCGAGGTGGGAAGCCAGAGCCGGACCGGCTCGGCGATGGAGGGGCGCCTGGACCTGGTGGGGTCGCCGGCGCTGCTGCAGATCTGCCACGTGGCGCGCTTCTCCGGTACGCTGAGCGCCCGTTTCGGGGCCCGGGTGCTGGAGGTCCGGTTCGGCGAGGGGGAGATCGTCGGCGCCACCAGCGCCGAGGTGCAGGGCTTCGACGCCGTCGTCGAGCTGCTGTCCTGGGAGCGCGGGTACTTCGAGTTCGTGCCGGGCGGGGTCGACGGGGAGCCGCTGGGCGAGAGCTTCGAGCAGCTCCTGCTCGAGGCGTGCCGCCGCCTCGACGAGAGGGGGCGGGCAGCGACGGGGTCGGCGCACGGCGAGTGACTCGAGTAGGAAAGGGCGAGGAGTTCTGCGGAACGTCGTTGTGGGCGAGGATCCTTGCTGTCTGCGGAAAGGTTCGTCTGGAGGGCCCCGCCGTGCGCTCAAGTGAAGGGTAACCCTCCCGGCTGGTCAAGCCAATAGTCCAAATGATCCATGACGCGGCCGGCGAGCCCCGGCCGCGTCACCGGATCCCTCTCAGCCTCCGAAGTGGAAGGCGAACAGCAGCGGCGCGATGATCATGGCCACCACGCTGATCAACTTGATGAGGATGTTGAGCGACGGGCCCGACGTGTCCTTGAACGGGTCGCCGACGGTGTCCCCGGTCACGGTCGCCCGGTGCATCTCCTCGTAGGCGTCGCCCCACACCTTGTGGCCCTGCTCCTTGACCTGCTTCTTCGAGTTGTCCCAGGCGCCGCCGGCATTGGCCTGAAAGATGGCCAGGCAGACGCCGGAGATGGTGACGCCGATCAGCAGGCCTCCCAGCATGTTGACGTCCCATAGCCCCACCAGCACCGGCACGATCACCGCCAGCAGGCCGGGCGCGATCATCTTCTTGATCGCTGCGGCGGTGGAGATGGCCACGCACTGGGTGTACTCGGCCTTGCCGTCGGCGGCCCGGATCACCGCCTGCTCCTCCTCGGTGGGCTCGCGGTCCTCGTGCTCGGCCTTCTGGGCGGCGAGCAGGGCCGGCCTCAGCTCGGGGATCTCGCGGAACTGCCGGCGGACCTCCTGGATCATGTCCTGAGCGGCCTTGCCGACGGCGACCATCGCCATCGCCGAGAAGCGGAAGGGGAGCATGCAGCCGATCAGCAGCCCCACCAGCACCTCCGGGTTGGCGGCGTCGATGCTCACCCGGCCTTCCATCTTGGTCAGGAAGGCGGCGGTCAGCGCCAGCGCGGTGAGCGCCGCCGAGCCGATCGCGAAGCCCTTGCCGATGGCGGCGGTGGTGTTGCCTACCGCGTCGAGCTTGTCGGTGCGGGCGCGGATGTCGCGGCCCAGCCGCGACATCTCGGCCACCCCTCCGGCGTTGTCGGCGATCGGCCCGTAGGCGTCGGTGGCGAGTTGGATGGCCGTGGTGGACAGCATCCCGACCGCCGCCAGGGCGATGCCGTACAGGCCCGAGAACTGGAAGGCCAGCAGGATTGCGCCGCCGATCACCAGGATCGGCAGGGTGGTCGAGTTCATGCCCACGGCCAGGCCCTGGATCACGGTGGTGGCCGCGCCGGTCTTGGAGGCCTCGACGATGCTGCCCACCGGCGACTTGAAGGTGGCGGTGTAGAACTCGGTCAGGAGCCCGACCGCGATCCCGGCCAGCAGCCCGGCGACGACGGCCACCGCCACGCCCCACCAGGTGTAGGTGGCGGTCTGCCCGGTGACCATGCCGGTCACCGTCACCCCGCCTTCGGGGATGAAGACCTTGATCGCGGCCAGCGTGCCCACGATCGTCAGGGCGCCGGCGCCGAAGGTCCCCATGTTGAGGCCGGTCTGGGGGTTCCCCCCCTCCTTGGTGCGGACGAAGAAGAAGCCCAGGATGGAAGCCACCACGCCGATCAGGGCGATGGCCAGCGGCAGGTAGACGGCGTTCATGCCGGTGCCGGGGCGGGCAGCCTCGAGGCCGACGAACCAGGTGGCGCCGAGGATCATCGACGAGATCACGGCTCCGATGTACGACTCGAACAGGTCGGCGCCCATGCCGGCCACGTCGCCGACGTTGTCGCCGACGTTGTCGGCGATGGTGGCGGGGTTGAGCGGGTGGTCCTCGGGGATCCCGGCCTCCACCTTGCCCACCAGGTCGGCGCCGACGTCGGCCGCCTTGGTGTAGATGCCGCCGC
>CAZNNH010000049.1:0-36289 GCA_964574335.1 uncultured Acidobacteriota bacterium
GCGGGAGCCCCCCGCTTGATAGCGGCGACCGAATTCACTTCGGGCGCCGCGTATAGACCAGGGCCTCCGCCTCGCGGTCGATGCGGTCGGCCAACCGCCGACCGAGCAGTTGCGTGATCGGCCCCGGTCGCCCACCGGCGATCGTCACCTGGTCGACCTGCCGCACCGGCAGGACCCCGCGAGAGGAGCTGGTCAGGAAGCCCTCGTCCACGCCTGCGAGCTCGGAGAGCCGGACCGCCCGGAGCACGATCGGCACCACGCCCTGCGCCACCTCCAGCAGCAACCCCCGGGTGATGCCCGGGAGCACGTGCTCGTCGTCGGTGAACAGCGTCCCTCCCCGAACCGCGAAGAAGTTGGAGCTGAGCCCCTCGAGGAGCGCCCCGTCCTCGCCCAGCATCAGGCCCTCCTCGGTACCCGGGGGCAGGTGGCGCCGCGCCTGGGCAGCGAGGGGGATGAAGCGCGTGTCCTTCGGGTGCGGCTGCCTTCGGCGCAGGGCCACCGTGACACAACGGACGCCGCTCCGGTAGAGCTCGGCAGGCCGCTCTTCGAACGGCTCCACCGAGACGAGCAGGCGGGGCGGGGCGAAGGTGACCCGAAGGCGCGACTCGCCGTCAGAGCGGCCGGCGAGCGCCGCCGACAGGCCTCGACGCAGGCCCTCTTCCGGCACGGTGCCTGGCCGTCCGAGGCCGGCCGCCGAGACGTTGAGCCGGCGCACGTGCTCGCCGAGCCGGAGCAGGCGACCGCCCCCGTAGGTGCGCAACGTCGTGTAGGCGCCATCCGGAAACCCGGCCGAGGCCTCCTGCAGTGAGCCGGCCCTTCCCAGGCTCAGGACTCGATCCCCTTCGACGGCAAAGCTCTCGACCATCGGTGGCAACCATGTTACCGAGGCCGGCCGGTGGCCGCCAGCCGGCCGACTTTATCCTATAACTAATTGATACACTTAACCTTGTGCCCAGAGGCCAGAAGAGTTGACAATCCTCGACTCAATTTCATAGCGTAGACTATGGAGCTATGGATCTCTACGTGGTCCTCGGTGTCACGCGCGGCGCCAGTGCCGCCGAGATCCGTCGCGCCTACCAGAAGCAGGCGCGCCTGCTGCATCCCGACCTCAACCCTGGGGATCTGCTGGCGGCCGAGCGGTTCCAGTCGGTGGCCCGCGCCTACGAGGTGCTGAAGGACGCACCGCGTCGCGCCGCCTACGATCGAGGCGAGATCGAGACCCCTCCCGCCACCAAGGCGCCGGCTGTGGGCTTCGAGGGTTTCGACTTCTCGGCCGACGAGACCCAGTCGGGTGTCGGCTTCCGCGAGATCTTCGACGACGTTCTGGGCCCCCGCTCCTCGCCCGAGGACCGACGGCCGACGCCCGGCGAGGACCTCGAGCACGTGGCCCGGATCAGCTTCGACGAGTCCCTGTCGGGAGCCAAGCGCCGGATCCAGCTCACGCGCCTCGACCGCTGCCCGATCTGCCGGGGCTCGGGGGAGACGTCTCTCGAGCCGATTCCCTGTCCCCGCTGTCACGGCTCCGGCCAGATCCGGGCCTCCCGCGGGCACATGGTCTTCTCGCGGGGCTGCCCGACTTGCGGCTCCGAGGGGACCCTCTCCCGCCGTCCCTGTACCCGCTGCCGCGGCGAAGGCCGTCTGATGCAGAGCGAGTGGCTGGACGTGCAGATCCCGCCCGGCGTCACCACGGACTCGAAGGTTCGGGTGCCGGAGTGCGGCAACGCAGGACGCTTCGGGGGCAAGCCCGGCGACCTGGTGCTGACCGTCGAGGCGGAGCCCCACCCGTTCTACCGCCGCGAGGGTGACGAGCTCCATTGCGTGGTCCCGGTGACCATCTTCGAGGCGGCCCTGGGGGGCCACATCGAGGTCGAGACGCCGGACGGCCCGGTGACGATCGAGATCCCGGCGGGCACTCAGAGTGGCCAGCGGTTCCGCCTCCGCAAGCGGGGCGCCCCCCGGTTGGGGGGGAAGGGGCGTGGCGACCTGTTCGTGGAGGCCCGGATCTGGGTGCCCGCGGTCACCGAGGAGCAGGACCGGGAGCTGATGCGTGAGCTGGCCCGTCGGATCCCGCATGATCCGCGCCGGGCCCGCGGCGGCGGCGAAGGCCGAGAGGGGTGAGCATGGCACGGGGTCGGCGTCCACGCGGGAGCTCCACCGAGGGCGAAGGCGAGCCGGGAAAGCCGTCCGGTGGGCGGCACTTCATGATCAGCGTGGTCGCCAAGAGCTACAACATCCACCCCCAGACCCTGCGCCTCTACGAGCGCGAGGGCCTGCTCCGGCCGTCCCGGACCGAGGGCAACACCCGCCTCTACTCCGAGGAGGACCTCCACCAGCTCGAGGTGATCCTGAACCTCACCCGCGACCTCGGGGTCAACCTGGCCGGGGTCGAGATCATCCTCAACATGCGCCGCAAGATGGAGCGGATGCAGCACGAGATGAACCAGTTCCTCGCCTACGTCAAGGAGGAGCTGATGCGCTCCAACCAGGAAGGTTGGCAGGAGCGGTTCCAGCAGGCGCTGGTGAAGCTGCCGCCCACCCACATCGTGCGGGCCACGGCCGGGGAGCAGGAGCCGGTATAATCGTCTCTTCCCGATGCCCCCCCGCAAGACCGTCACGAAGCGCCGAAGGGTGTCGCGGTCCCGAGCGGAGACGGGCGGCGAGGCCACCACCGACACCCTCAATGCCTACATCCGGGAGATCGCCCGCTACGAGCCGTTGCCGCTCGAGGAGGAGCAGGCGCTGGGGAGGCGGATCCGCCAGGGTGACCAGGAGGCCCTGCAGCGGCTGGTGGAGGCCAACCTGCGCTTCGTGGTCTCCTACTCCAAGCGTTATCGCGGGCTCGGGCTGTCGTTTCTGGACCTGATCCACGAGGGGAACCTGGGCCTGATGGAGGCGGCCAAGCGCTTCGACCCCGACCGCAACGTCAAGTTCATCTCCTACGCGGTCTGGTGGATCCGCCAGGCCATCTTCCACGCCCTGTCGGAGCACTCGCGGGTGTTCCGGCTCCCCCAGAAGATGTCGTCCCAGGTCTCCCGGATCGGTAACGCCCGCGAGCAGCTCGCCGCCGAGCTGTCGCGCGCCCCCACCACCGCCGAGGTGGCCAAGAAGACCGACCTCTCCGAGCAGGAGGTGGAGGCGCTGCTGCTGATCTCCGGCGAGGACCTGTCGCTCTCCTCGACCGTCGGTGAGGATGGGGGCATGGAGCTCGGCGACACCCTGGAGCAGGAGACCATCCCGTCGGTCGAGCTGGAGCTGATCCGCTCCTCCTTCGCCGAGAAGACCCGGGAGATGGTCTCCGAGCTCGACGACAAGGAGCGAGCGGTGATCGAGATGCGCTTCGGGCTGGACGGCGAGGATCCGCGTACGCTGCAGGAGATCGGCGAGACGTTGCGCCTCTCCCGGGAGCGGATCCGCCAGATCGAGAGCAAGGCCAAGGAGAAGCTCCGGCGCAGCCAGGCCGCCCAGGGCCTACGGGGATACCTCAATTGAGCGGGACCTGCGAGCGCTGCAACGGGACCGGCTTCCGGATCGTGGACCGGGAGGGGCGCGAGTACGCCCTACCTTGCGACTGCCGGGACGCCCGATCGAAGCCCGGGTCGGAGGACGCCTTCCTCTCGAGCTGTCGCGTCCCCCCGCGCTACGAGCACTGCACCTTCGACAACTTCGACACGCTGACATCCTCCCAACGGCAGGCGCTGGAGCGCGCGAAGAGCTACTGCGCCGGCTATCCCTACCTGCGGCAGGAGGACGAGGGGCTGGGGCTGCTCTTCACCGGCAGCAACGGCGTGGGCAAGACCCACCTGGCGGTGGCGGTGCTGCGCGAGCTGGTCACCGGCAAGGGGGCAGAGGGCCAGTTCTGGGACTTCCACGAGCTGATCCGCGAGATCAAGCGCTCGTACGACCCCGAGACCCGCACCACCGAGGTGCAGGTCCTCGATCCGGTGGTGGAGGCCGACGTCCTGGTGCTCGACGACCTCGGGGCCTGGAAGATGACCGACTGGATGAACGACACCCTCTTCTACATCCTGAACTGCCGCTACATCGCCAAGCGCACCACCATCATCACCACCAACTACGAGGACGTCGATCGCGAGGCGGCGATGGCCGCCGATCCGCTGGTGCGCAAGGAGTACCTGGTGGAGCGGATCGGCCTCCGCCTGCGCTCCCGGCTCCTGGAGATGTGCGTGGTGGTCCCGATCTCGGGAAGCGACCGGCGCTCCCAGCGCCAGGAGCTGAACCGCCTGATCGCCCGCGGCGGCTCGGTCGGGCCGTGAGGGGCGCCACCGCTGCGCTGGCCTTGGCGTTGGCGCTGGCCCAGGCGGCAACGCCGGCGGCGGCCGCCCAGCTCCGGCTCACCTATCCCGCCCTCGAGCGGCTCCTGGTCCTTCAGGTCCTCACGGACGGTGGGCGCCTGTACCTCGAGGGAGGCCCGGGCGAGGAGTGTCGCTACGCGTTCATCCAGGAGCCCCACGTCTCCGCGTTCGGGAGCCGGCTCAGGATCGAGCTCCTCTTCAGCGGACGCGCCGGCGCCTCGGTGGCGGGGCGGTGCGTCGGACCCGGCGACACGCTGCGGCTCGACATCCAGGGGGTGCCCGTCTACGCGGACGGTGTCCTGCGCCTGGACGGGCTCCATGTCGAGGCGCCGGAGAGCGCCTACTTCAAGCTGGTCTCCGGCCTGGTGAGCCGGTGGTTGCAGGAGCGTCTCCGCTACCCGCTGCGCGCCGCGGTGGAAGAGACGCTCAGGGGGCTGTCGTCCCTGGGCGCCGTGCGGCTCCAGCTTGGCGACCTGCGGGTCGGCTCGGTCGTGGTCGGCCCGGACGGGCTGCTCCTCGACGTCGACTTCGACGTGGCCGCCGATTGATGGGCGCGCGGCGGCCCGGTCGGTGAGCGCCGAGCCGCTCGGCCTCTACCTGCACCTCCCCTTCTGCCGGGCGAAGTGCAGCTACTGCCACTTCGCGATCTCCCCAGGGGTCGCCTCCGCCGAACGCCAGCGTCGCTACGTGCAGGCGCTGCTCGAAGAGATCGAGGCGGCCCCCGGGGGAGCCGCCGACACCCTGTACCTGGGCGGAGGGACGCCGTCGCTCCTGGCCATCGAGCACCTCGAGAAGCTGTGCCGGCGGCTCCGGTCGCGCCATGGGCTGCCGGACGGCGCCGAGACCACCCTCGAGGCCAACCCCCGCGACCTCGACGCCGCCTCCCTCGAGGCCCTGGTGGGGCTCGGCATCAACCGGCTGAGCCTCGGCGCGCAGTCGTTCGACCCGGCGGTCCTGCGGGAGATGGGCCGCGACCACGCCCCCGACGACGTTTTCGGCTGCGTCGAGGCGGCACGCCGGGCCGGCTTCCGCAGCGTCTCGATCGACCTGATCCTGGGCTGGCCGGGCGAGAGTCGCGAGCGCTGGGGCGGCAGCCTGGCCGCCGTCGAGACCCTCTCCCTGGACCACGTCAGCCTCTACCTCCTCGAGGTCTCGGGCCGCAACCTGCTCTCCCATCGGGCGGACCGTGGCCGGCTGTCGCTGCCCCCCGACGACCTCGTGGTAGACCTGTACCACGAGTCCCGGGCCCAGCTCGCCGCGCTGGGGCTACAGCAGTACGAGATCTCCAACTTCGCCCGCCCCGGCCACCAGTCCTCCCACAACCTCAAGTACTGGAGAGACCAACCCTTCCTCGGCCTGGGGATGTCGGCCCACAGCTCCCTCGGGGGCGGTCGCTTCTGGAACCAAGCGAGCTTCGGCGCCTACTGCCGCGCCGTGGAGTCCGGAGGTGGGGCGGCGGCGCGGGCCGGGGGCCGGACCCTCTCCCTTCGCGACCGGTGGACCGAGGCCCTCTTCATGGCCCTGCGCCTCCGCGAGGGGGTGGACCTCGGCCGCTTCCTGCGCCTCTATCGGGTCGACCCGATGGAGACGTTCCGAGAGGGGCTGGGCCCCTCGTTCGACGCTGGCCTGATCGAGCTGCGGGGTGACAGGCTGCGGCTCACCGACGCCGGCCTGCTGCTGGCCAACGAGGTCTTCCAGGCCTTCGTGTGAGCCCGCACGCTGCCCCCCACCCGGCTCCGAAGCCCGGTCGGGACGGCGCTCCGGGGCGACCCTCCCGCCGCCGAAACGACGTCACCCTCTATCGATGGTCCGATCTGTGGCCGCCGTGCTCGGCCCGCCGATCGCTCTTCTCGTCCCGCCACCCGTGCACTATGCTGGAGATGTGCCGACCGATCCAGGATCCAGGCCGCGGGTGGTGATGGCCCGGCTCTCGAGGCGACCGGACGACGATCCCTCGTTCGACCTCGAGTTCTGGGCGGCGGTCGGGGCCGAGGGTCGGTTCGCGGCCGCCTGGGAGATGGTGTCCGAGGTCTCGGCCATGCGGGGAGGTGATGGCTGTCAATCCCGACTTCAAAGAGCTGTTCTCCGCCCTCAACGCCGCTGAGGCACGCTACCTGGTGGTGGGGGCCTACGCGGTCATCCACTACACGGATCCCCGTTACACGAAGGACCTCGACATCTGGGTGGAGCCGCAGCCGGAGAATGCGGCTCGCGTCCTGAAGGCGCTTGCGGCCTTCGGCGCTCCGGTTCAGGAGCTGACCACGGCCAACCTGTGCGATCCCGAGATGGTGTTCCAGATCGGTATCGAGCCCAATCGCGTCGACGTCTTGGTGGGCCTCACGGGCCTCGAGTTCTCCGCGGCCTGGCCCCGAGCCGAAAGCGCGACCTACGGAGGCGAGCCCATCCGCGTCCTGGCTCTCGACGACCTGCTTCTCGCCAAGCGCGCCGCCGGACGCGCCCAAGACCTGCTCGACGCGGAACGGCTGGAGCACGCCAAGAAGCGGCGTCGCTGAGCCGCCCATGCCAGGCGCCCCTGGACAGGCCCGGGACAAGCCGCCTAGCATGCACGGCCTGAAGTGGAGCCAGCACCCGACACCGAAGCGATACCTGGGCCCCCGGCGACCGTGCCGCGCCTGACCGCCGTGACCCGCCGTCGGGCCCTGGCGCTAGCGCTCTCGATGACGCTGGCTGCCGCCGCGGCGCTCCTGGCGTGGCCCACGGTCCGTCGCGGGCTGGAGACAGCCATTGCCCGAAGGGCCCGGGCCGAGGCGGCACGGCTCGGTCTCCGCCTGGAGCTGGGGCGGGTGGAGCTCTCCCCGTCGCTGCGGATCCGACTCGACCACCTGTCCCTGGCACGGGACCAGGGGGGCGTTGGCGGATTCGAATGGGTCGAGATCGAGCCGCGGTTGTGGGGAAGGGGGCTGGGGCACCTCTCCCGGGTGGCGATCGGAGCCGGGCTGGTGGTGCTGCCCCACGGCCTCGAGATCGAGACCCGCCCCTCGACCTGGCAGGTCACCACCCAACGAGGCCACCTCCGGGTGGTGGGGTTTGAGGGCGGTCTCGGGATCACCGCGGAGTCAAAGGCGGCGGACGGTGATCGTACGCTGGTCGTGAAGGTGCAAGACCTCCCCCTCCAGCAGGTCGCCGACGTCCGCTGGAACGGAGCCTCGGTCGCCGAGCTAGGCCGATGGGAGGGCAGCCTGGTGCTGCGCCTCGGGAGCGATGGGGAGCAGGCCGCACAGGCGAGAATGGCGGGCCGGGGCCTGCGGCTGGCCACCCTCCCGAGGCTCGAGGGCCTGGTCGACGGGAGCCCCCGCGGCGAGTCGGTCGACGTGAGCCTGGACGTTGCCGCCGCCTTCTCCCCGACGCGCCGTTGCCTGCAGGTCTCCATGCTCCGACTGGTGACCAACCGTGTCGTGGCCGAGGGCCACGGACGGATCGAGTCGACCCCGACCGCCTCCTCGCTCGACGTCCAGCTCCGTCTCGATCATCTCGACCTGCGGGCGTTGTTCGACGTGCTGGGTCTCGACCCGCCTGCGGACAAGCTCGGCTCCCTCTCGGCAGCGGTGGCCGTCGCGCGCCGTCCCGACCAGCCGGGTCCGATCACCGTCAGACAGAGCCTGAGCTTCTACTCACCCCACGGCACGCTGGCGGCGATCGAGAGGCTGCAGGAGCCGTTCACCTACCGGACCGAGGAGCCCGATGGGAGCGTCCACCTGATCGAGGTGCGCCCCGGCGCCCCGGACTTCATCGCCCTCTCCGAGGTGCCGCCGCTGTTCGTGCAGGCGCTGCTGCTGGCCGAGGACTACGGCTTCGAAGGCCATCGGGGCGTCGACCTCTCCGCCGTCGCGGAGGCCGCCGTCGCCAGCCTCGGCGAGGGCAAGCCCTGGCGGGGCGCCTCGACCATCACCCAGCAACTGGTGAAGAACCTGCTCCTCTCCAAGGAGCGCACCCTGACCCGCAAGCTGAGCGAGCTCCCGCTGGCGCTGCTCCTCGACTCGCGCCTCGGCAAGGAGCGGCAGCTCGAGATCTACCTGAACGTGGTGGAGTGGGGACCGGGGCTCTACGGCCTGCGGCCGGCGGCCGAGCACTACTTCGGTAAGACCCCGGGCGAGCTCTGCCCCAAGGAGATGGCCTTCCTGGTGCGCCTGATCCCGGGCCCCTTGATCTACCAGCGCTGCTTCGCCTCGGGGGAGCTGTCACCGGCCTTCGAGGGGCTGGTGGTGAGCCTGCTCGGGAAGCTGTGGTCGACCGGCTCGCTCACCGACGACGAGTACCAGCAAGCGCTTCAGACGCCACTGAAGCTCGGAGGATCGGCGAGGTCCGAGGGTGAGGGTCAGGCCGACGGCACCTCGACCTCGCGCCAGGCTGCCGTCGGGGGCCCGGTCTCGTGAGACGGCCAGAGGCGGAAGCCGTCCAGGATCGAGCCGCCGATGAACTCGCGCAGGATCGAGTTGCCCGGTACCACGTCGGCGGCGGCGGGCTTGAACCACTGTAGGAACGACAGCAGGCGGTTCACCTCCACGAACTCGGCGGTGTCGGCCCGGATCTGCAGCAGCAGCGGCTCGGCCAGCGGGCGCAGCACCGACAGCTCGTGGACCAGCGACGAGTTGAAGATGGCGTCCGCGTTCTCCTGGAACGGGAAGATGTTCCGCTTCTCGCCGCGCGCCACCGAGATCCAGCGGGCGATCGTCTCCCGGGCCGGGTAGCCCCGGGTGGCGGTGTCGCGGACCACCCGGCGGATCAGCCGGCAGTCGGTGGTGCTCACCCGGTTGTGGCGGTCCAGGTTGAGCTGGGTGAGCGCGGAGACGTAGACGCGGTAGAGGCGCTCCGAGGGGAGACCGGACAGCAGGAGCGGGTTCAGGCCGTGGATCCCCTCGACGATCAGGACATCCTCCGGGCGCAGCCTCGCCGTCGTCCCGGGTCGCCTTCTCCCGGCGCGAAAGTCGTAGTGAGGCAGCGCGACGGTCCGGCCCTCGAGCAACGCCAGGAGATGTGACTCGACCAGGCCCAGGTCCACGGCCCCGATGTGCTCGAAGTCGTAGTTGCCGTGCTCGTCCTTGGGGGTATCCTCGCGGTCGAGGAAGTAGTCGTCGAGTCCGACCGGGAACGGGCGGCGGCCCATCGCCAGGAGCTGCACCGCCAACCGTTTGGAGAAGGTGGTCTTCCCCGACGAGGAGGGTCCGGCCACCACCACCACCCGGACGTCTCGAGCGGCGATCTCGCGGGCGATGGCGGCGATCCGCCCCTCGTGGAGGGCCTCGGCCACCAGCGACACCTCGGGGAGCCGCCCGGCCTCGATGGCGTCGTTGAGCGCCCCGGCGCTGCGCACACCCAGTCGGTTCAGCCAGTCGCCGGCCTCCTGGAAGACGCTGAACAGCTTCGGGTAGGGCGCCAGGGCCGCGATCCGACCGGGCTCGTGCTGGTGAGGGAACTGCAGCATGAAGCCGTGCGGGAGGGCCCGCAGGGCGAAGTGCGGGACGTACCCTGCCGAGGGAACCAGGTAGCCGTGGCTGAAGTGGGCCCGCCCCCGCAGCGTGTAGAGCGGCACCTTACCCTTCGCCCGGTGGGCGAGCAGGCGGGCGGTGTCGTCCTCGCCCCGTGAGCGGAACCGCTCGACCGCCTCGGTGACCTCGACCAGAGACCGGACAAGAGGCGCATCTTCGGCCACGATCTCCCGCATGCGCTCGTCGATCCGACCGAGCTCCGATTCCTCGAAGACCGGGCGTCCGCGAACGGTGCAGTAGTAGCCGGCCGCCGTGGTGGCGGGGTGCTCCACGAACACGCTCGCCTCTGGGAAGAGCTCCTTGGTGGCCGTGACCAGCAGGAAGACGAGCGATCGGCGGTAGATGCGGACGCCGTCCATGTCCTCCGGCCCCACCGGCCGGACCTCGGCGTCGTGCGTGAGGGGGACGCTCAGCTCGCGCAGGCGGCCGTCGACCACGGCGGCCAACGCCTCCTGGCCGGGATGGCCATCGCGGGCGGCGGCCCGCAACAGGTCACCGAGCGGCGTGCCGACCGGCGCTTCGAGGACACTGCCGTCCGGGAAACGGGCCTGCACCCGCCGCCGCGGCGCGGCTCGGGTGATCTCCGGGAGAGAAGCCATCAGGTCAGGCCGCTGGAGACGAACCCGAGGATCTTGCCCGCCAGCATCGCGGTGGTGCCCGTGAACTTGACGCCCACCAGGAAGGCGCCCTCCTGGGTCGTCGCGCACCAGCGGACCTCGCCTCCGAGCGCCACGTGGGTGGTCTCCTCGTGGGCGTTCAGGACCACCCGCACCAGGTCGCCGCTCTCGAGCGCCTCGGTGGTCTCGACCCGGCACCCTCCGCTGCTGACGTCCACCAGCGTCCCCCGGACCTGGGTCTTGCTCTTCCGGATGTCCAGGGTGACTCGCATCACCACCGGTCGCCTCACCCGACGCCTGCGCTCGGTGTGATCGCTCTCGCCGCTCCAGCCGCTCAGCCGCTGGACCACCTCCAGCAGCTCCTCCTCGTAGACCGGCTTGGCCAGGTAGGCCGCTGCGCCCTTGGTGATCGCCGTGGTGTAGCTCTCGATGTCGGTGTCCCGGGCCAGCACCAGCAGTGGGACGCCCAGAAGCGGCGGATGCTCGAGCAGGCTCTGGAGCACACCCACCCGATCCTCTTGGCGGCCCGAGTCGTCCAGGATGGTGATCAGCGGGGGCGTGAGGTCGGGCATGTCGAGGATCTCCGCCACCGTACCCGTCGCCACCGCCAGGCCCCCCTGGACCAGCAGCTTCTCGGCCATGCCTCGATCCGGACCCGGGTCGCCCACGAGCAGCGTAAAACCTTCGCGGTCGACCTGGGCCACGGTCAGCTCCTCACCCGGTCGCGGAGCCGGCGCAGGGTGAGCTCGACGTCCACGATCAGAGCCTCGGTGCTGCTCTCGAGCTGGTCGAGCACCCGATGGAACTGCGAGTAGTCGGGCTGCCCGGGCTCGTCCGCCTCGGCCAGCGTCTCCA
The DNA here is from genome assembly GCA_964574335.1 of uncultured Acidobacteriota bacterium. Classification (GTDB taxonomy): domain Bacteria; phylum Acidobacteriota; class Vicinamibacteria; order Fen-336; family Fen-336; genus CAZNNH01. The sequence continues at coordinate 11,293 of CAZNNH010000049.1, forward strand.
GCCGTGCCGCCCACTCCATCAGGTTCTGCAGGCTCCCCTCGCCGTGGGGGTCCATGTGAGAGGTCTCGGTACCTCCGATGTCGAGGCCGCGCAAGAACGCGCCGATCTCCCGGCGCCGCGTCACCGCCCGCTCCACCACGCTCGCGAACGTACGTCGAACCAGCGGCATCCGGCCCGGCAGCAGGGGCTCGATGCTGCCGCTCTCGAATCGGCGGGACGCAGCGGTCAGCTCACGGGCGAGCTCGCCGGAATCCAACCCGTGCCCGTCATCCCGCTTGGCCAGCGCCTCCAGGATCCGCGCCTCGGGCACCGTCTGCTCGGACGACACGCAGCCCCGAAGCAGGTACTGGACCTCCTCGAGGCCGCGGGGCCCGCCCGGCAGCAGGATCGATCCGGGCACGATCGGCCGCCCGTCCGCGCCGCGACGGGTGGACTGACGGCGGGCGTGGCGGGCGCGCGGCTTGGCGGGCGCCTCCGCTCCCATGGGAGCGGCCGCCGGCCGGCCCTTCCCTGCGCCGGCGCCACGCGCCTTCGGCTTGCGGGCCTCGGCAGAGGCCGAGCCCTTCCGGGCAGACACCCGCTCCGCGCGGGTCGCCGGTCGGCCCTTGGGCTTGGGCTTGGGCTTGGGCTTCGTCTTGGGCTTGGGCTTGGGCTTGAGCTTGGCCTTCGCCTTGGGCTTGGGCTTGGCCTTGTCCTTCTTCTTGGCGACCACCATGGCTCCTCGCTCCCAGGGCCGCCCGATGACGACCCTTGTCCATCTCAGCCGGCGGAGGACGCTGCGCCTTTTTTGCCCGGGCTAGGGCAGAAACCGCTCCGGGTGCCGCAGCTTGTCCGGCAGGTACGTGTCCATCACGTAGTTGAGGTCGAACTTCGCGAAGGCCTGCTGCTCGGCGCGCTTTCCCATCTTGAGCAGCTGCTCGAGCGCCTTGGCCCACTCCTTGTAGTGCTTGAAGAACGGGTCGTTCTTCAGGGCGTCCTTGGCTCGCTTGACGTCCACCTCCTTGAGCGGGTGTGTGGGCAGCTCGTAGTCCACGATGTCCTGGGGCGTGACCCCGAGGAAACGCGCCTTCGGGACGCAGAAGTACGCGTTGAGATGGGCGTTGTTTCCGGAGCCGACCTTCAGGGTCCGGTAGATGTTGCCGATGCCGTAGGGATCGCAGTCGACGAACACGTAGACCGGTAGCTTCTTCTCGTCGGAGAGCCGACGGACGAAGCGCCGGACGGCCCGGGTCGGGACCCCGGCCATCGACACCAGGATGCAGTCGGCTCGCTCCCAGAAGCGGTGCCGGTTCAGGCGATCGAAGATGCCTCCGGTCTCGATCGCCAGGATGAACTTGGCCTTGGTCTTGAAGCCCAGGTGCTCGACTGCCGGTGGGATGCCGTACGAGCCGGAGCCGAACTTGGTGCAGTCCACGGCGATCGTCTTGGTGCTGCCCGGCTCGTGGTCGATGACGACCAGCGCCCCCGCCACCAGGCCGCCGTGCTCGTCGGGGCTGAAGCGGAGCTGCTCCTTGTTGACCCCGTAGAACGCCTCGATGTCGTCCATCAGGGTGTCGGACTCGACCTGGACGTCGCAGCGGGCCTCCTCCCAGTTCTTGGTCTGGTAGTAGGCGTCGCGCTTGGTGGCGTAGTCGTCGGTCTCGATCAGCTTCTTGGAGAGGGCGATCATTCGCAGCGTCTGGGCGAAGCTCTTCACCGTGGAGAAGCTGAGCGTCCGCTCCTTCTTCTTGCCCACCATCTCGAAATGCCCCCGGCTGGGGGAATAGCGGACGTTGGAGAGGGAGCGGAGCGGGAACTTCATCGACGGCTTGCCCCCCGACACGATCTTGTCGCGGATCTTCCCTGCCGAGTCCACGATCCGGCTGAGGACGGCCTCCTCCTTGACGCTACTCTTGGGCAGACTTCCTCCGACGGAACATGTTGGCTCGGCTCAGTGTACCACGCGCAAAAAAGGCGCCGGCCGGGCTCAGCGGTTGCGGGTCCTCTCCTCGCAAAACTGGCGCAGGACCGCAAGCACCCGCGGATGGGTCTTGGTGATCTCGTCGAGCTGCGAGCGCTGCAACTCGAGCAGGTCACATTCGGTGGCGGCGGTGACGGTGGCGGTGCGAGGCTCTCCAGTCAGGATCGAGATCTCTCCGAAGAAGGCCCCGTCGGACATGCGACGCACCAGCCGGTGGCGTCCCGACGCCTCCCTGACGAAGGCCTTGGCGGTGCCGGTGGTCAGGATGAAGAGGGAGTCGCCGGGCTCGCCCTGGGTGATGATGATGTCGCCGGGCTCGAAGGTCTGCAGCGCAAGCCCGCGGATCACCGCCACCAGCTCCTCCTGGGAGAAGTCGCTGAAGAGCGGGGAGGCCACCATGGCGGCGCTGGGCGGCGACCCGGCCGCCTGGGCGCTCGCAGCCTCCAGGGTCTCTTGCAGGCTCACCAGCAGGTCGTCCCTGGGCGCCTCTGCCGGCTCCTCTACCGCCACCGCGGCGGCCTCCGGCGCGACCGACATTGGCGTGATCTCCTCCATCCCCAGCTCGAGGAGAGGTGGTGCCGGCCGGCTCATGGTGGAGACCGTCTCCTGACGCCTCTTCTCGATCAGACCGGCCAGCTTCTGCTCGACGTCGGCCCGTCCCGGATTGATGCGCTCGATCTTCTTGAGGGTGGCGATCGCCTTGGCCGCGTAGCCCTCCCGGGCGTAGTCGTCGGCCAGTCCCTTCAGGATCGGCACCGCCTGGGCGCCCTTGCCCGAGAGGGTCAGGACGTCGGCGAGCTGAAGGCGCAGCCGGGGGTCGCGGGCGCCTTGCTTGAACTCGTCGTACAGCCGCTCGACCGCCTTGCCGTACTGCTTGGCGGCGATCAGCTCGTCGACGCTGCGCTCTTTGCTGCTTCCGAACCAGGACGAGAGGACCATTCCTGCTCCTGCGGAACGCCAGCGACGTTCGCCGGGATCCTACACCATCTTCTCCCGGCTGCGCTCCAGGGTACGCCGCAGGGCGGCGACCACCCTGTCCTGCTGGCGCTCGGAGAGCGCCAGGATCTCGGTGAGCGCGATCCCGATGTGGGGGATGAAAAGGTCGATGTGGGACTTCTTCTTGGCCTCGGCGTCGGCCCGCCGACGCCGGCGGATGTGGGTGCCCAGCCGCCGCCCCACCTCCATCAGCCCCAGGCGCAGCTCCTTGATGATCTCGGGGTAGTGGGCGATCGCCTCCTTCGACTCCGAGGTGAACGGCACCCAGACCGAGGCGATGTGCACCATCAGCACCACCGGGCCGGTGGGCAGCGCCCCCTTCGACATCGACAGGCCGTAGGTCTTCCAGTCGACGCGCAGCACCGCTCGGGTGATGGCACAGGCCGAGGCCTGGTACTGCAGCGGCACCCGGTTCGCGGTCCGGAGAAGCTCCACCAGATCGTCGGCGGGCAGGCCTCCGCCGTAGGCGAGGCCCACCTCCACCTGGAAGGGGTTGCCCCGGTACACCGCCGGCGGACGGGTGACCGCGTCGTAGTAGTCGGCCTGGATCTGCTTGCGCAGCCCGGCCTTGATCGCCTCCTCGCCGATCGGCGAGAGACAGGCGGTGGGCGGCGCCATGAGCTTGACGGCCTGCAGGGCCTTGTGCAGGCGCTCGGCGTCCGAGGCGGAGATCCGCTTGGGGCGGATGTCCATGGAGATCCCGCTCTGGGCCCCCACCTCCCTTACCACCTTGTCGGTGACCCGGGAGAAGTCGCTCTTGAGAGCGGCCGCCAGGGTGCGGGCAGGCGTGTCCTGGAGCATCCGCAGCAGCATCCCGAGCTCGACGCCATACGGGTGCGGCTTGATCTCCCGGGGCTCCTCGGGAAGAAGACCCACCGCCCGGGCGAAGTGGACCGGCTCCTGTCCGGGCGGGCCATAGTGGATCTCGGCATGGGGGTTGGCCAGCGCGGTCTGCTCCACGTACTCGTCGACCGAGCGGCGTCCCTTCTGATAGACCGCCTGCAGCTCGATCTCCACCTGGGTGCCGTGCTTGACGTCCCAGTCGACCTTCTGGTCCTTGAGCACCAGCGGCTCGTTCTTCTTGGTGTCGACGGTCACCTCGAAGTGGTGGGCGGCGGCGTGGGGGTTGGTGCGACTCCTGATCGTCACCGGGCGGCCGGTGGTGAGCTGCCCGTACATGCCGGCAGCGCTGACCCCGATCCCCTGCTGCCCGCGCTGCTGCTTCAGGGTGTGGAACTTGCTGCCGTAGAGGAGCTTGCCGAAGATGCGCGGGATCTGGTTGCGGACGATCCCGGGGCCGTTGTCTTCGACCGAGATGCGGAAGCGGTCCTCGGCGAGCTGAGCGATGTCGATGCGGAGCGTGGGCAGGATGCCGGCCTCGGAGCAGGCGTCGAGGGAGTTGTCGACACACTCACGCACCGCAGTCAAGAGCGCCTTTCTGGGATTGTCGAAGCCGAGCAGGTGGCGGTTCTTGACGAAGAACTCGGAGACCGAGATGTCACGCTGGCGCGAGGCCATGACCTCGGCGGTGACGCCGCGCGGCGGTGGCGAGCCCTGGCGACGCCGGGCCTTGGGTCGCCCGCCCGGTGGCGGGGGCGTCTCCGCCTTCTCCTCGAACAGGTTCATCTGCGGCCGTCCGGTCTTGTGCCCCTTGCGGGGCCGTGCGGCCCGGGTGGCTTTCGCGCTTGCCTTCGCCAAGGAACCCCCTCCGCTCGGGCCGAGGCACCGGGCAACCGGCCCCTCGCACCCGACCCACACAGTAACCCACTCCGGCGTCGGGCGGGGTCCGCGGTGCAGATCCTGCCGGATCTCCCACGCCATCCTCGGCTTCGCGGCTTCGCGGCTCGGGCCAGCTTGACACCCTTGGAGCGGTCGATAGAATGGCCGACAAGGCTGCCCGTGAAGGTGGCAAGCTTCGGCCGCTGATCGGCCCGGGCGCTGCCATCACGTCCAGGCCGACTCCCTCCGAACGAGCGGGTATGGACTCTTCCGGGTTCCTCGATCTCTGGTCCCCGACGCCACGGTGCACGCCGAGGAGGGCTGGGGGTGGGTGCGCAGCGTTCCCCGCCCCAAGCCGCGCGGCTTCGGCACCTGGGTCTCCGGTGAGAGCAATGGTGAAGACGACCCGGACCGCGAGGTGGACCCTGGTCGTGGCCGCGCTGGTCGCCGGCTCCCTGGGCGGGCGGCCCGCCCGGGCGGACCAGCCCAAGCAGGTCTCGGCCGCCGAGCTGGCGCGACTGGGGTTTTTCCAGGATTTCGACGAGCTCAACCTCGAGGAGCTCCTGGAGGTCGAGGCGCCCACTGTCTCGGTGGCCTCGGGGAGAGAGCTGTCGCTCGATCAGGCTCCGGGCTCGGTGAGCGTGATCGACGAGGGGCGGATCCAGCGCCTCGGCGCCCGGACCCTGCGTGAGCTTCTGGAGATGCTGCCGGGGTTCGACGTGGTGACCGACAACCTGGGCCGCGAGAAGATCGTAGCCCGTGGGGTGGAGAGCGCCGTCGGCGCCTCCGAGGCCGTCCTGGTGCTGATCAACGGCCAGCGTCTCAACGACGAGCTGACCGGCGGGGTGACCTTGCTGCACCGCCGCCTGGCCGTCGCCGAGATCAAGCAGCTGGAGGTGCTGCGCGGGCCCGGCTCGGCCCTGTACGGCGGGGGCGCGCTGGCGGCGGTGATCAACATCGTGACCCACCGGCCCGGCGAGCTCTCCGGGATCGAGGTCGTGCCCGCCGTAGGCAGCTTCGGCACCAAGGAGGTCAGCCTGCGGGTGGGCGGACCGATAGGCAGCGTGGACCTGGCCGGCTTCGTCCGGTTCGAGGACGACAACGGGGCGCGGCTTGCCGTCCCCGCGGACGCCCAGACGGCGATCGACCAGACAAACCCGGCGCGGGAGCCTCTCTCCCTGGCGCCCGGACGCACCACCGACGACGAGCGCATCCTGGAGGGGCTCTACCGGATCGCGTACAAGGACCTCACCGTCGACTGGCTGCTCAAGAACGAGCGCTCCGGGGGCCTCATCGGCGTCAGCGACTCGCTGAGCAGCCAGACCGAGCTGACCAACCGGCAGATGCTCCTGAGCGCGAGCTATCGTCGCGCCCTGGGCGAGGACGGCTCGGTGTCGGGCCGCCTGGGCTGGGAGAGGGGTGAGCTGCGGGAGCTGGTCGAGACCTACCCCCCCGGGTTCACCGTCGGCGAGGGGATGGACCAGGCCACGCTCCCCTCGGGTGGCCTGCTGCAGAGCTCCCTCAAGTCGCAGCGCCTTTCCCTGGACGGCCAGCTCGAACGACGCCTCGGCTCTCACCATCTCCTTGCCGGCGTGAGCCTCGCGCGCGAGGCCACCCGTAATCTGTCGGCCGACGCCAACCTCGACTACCGCGACCTCACCATCGTCAGCGAAGGCGAGCTCGTCCCCCTGATCGGTGCGGTGCAGGACGCGAGCCGAACCATCGTGGCGGCGTTCGCGCAGGACACCTGGCAACTGGCCCGGCCCAGCTTGTCGCTGACCGGCGGCCTGCGTGTCGATCGCTACGACGACGTGGGAACCCTGGCCAGCCCCCGCCTGGCGGCGGTCTTCTCGCTCCCGCGCAGCCTGACCCTCAAGGCCATGTACGGGCGCTCCTTCCGCGCCCCGTCGTTCCGGGAGCTGTACTTCGACCTGCCACGGCTGGTGGGAAACCCGGATCTCGATCCGGTGACGTCCGACACCCTCGAGCTGGGGCTCGGCCGCGCCGGGCGCCGAGTCGAGGTGCGGGGAACGGGCTTCCTGAGCTTCGTCCACTCGCCCATCCTCACCGACGGACCGGCGTCGGTGCCGGAGCCGAAGCTGCTGATCAACGGACCCCGGCGTGACGTCATGGGGCTCGAGATCGAGGCCCAGGCGCAGCTCGGACGTCACCTGGGAACGGCCAGCGTGACCTTCCTGCGGGCTCGGGTGGCCGAGACCGGCCAGCCGGTGGCTGACGTCCCCGGTGTGGTGGCCTCGTTCGGGGCCACTCTGGCGTTCGGCGAGCGGTACACGGTGACACCTCGGCTGAGGATCCGAACCGGCAGCCCCCGTGTGGAAGGAGACCCCCGGCCCGACCTCGGCAGCCGGGCTCTCCTCGACGTCTGCTTCCGAGGCGAGAACGTCATCCGCAACCTCGACCTGCGGGCCACGTTGCGGAACCTCTTCGACGCCGAGTACTTCGATCCCTCCCCCTGGAACGGTGTCCCGGGTGACTACCCTCGACCTGGAGTGAGCGTCATCTTCGATGCCGCCTACCGCTTCTGACGCCGGGTCGCTCCGGCGCTGCGGCGCTTCGAACCGGCCCCGTCGGGGCGGGGGCAGGGGGTGGCGCGCCCTCCCCCTGGCGCTGCTCCTGCTCGCACTGTGGCCCCCTCCACTGATGGCCCAGGCCTCGATGCCCGTCAGCCAGCAGCTCCCCTTGCTGCTCAAGGTGCTGACCTACGATCGCCAGTTCGAGGCCCGGGTGAGCCCCAAGCTGGTGGTCGGGATCCTCTTCGTCCCCACCAACTCCGAGTCCCTGAGCGTGACCAACGAGATGATCCGGAGTCTGCGCCGGGCCCGGGGAAAGACCGTGAAGGGCCTCCCCATCGACTTCGTCAACGTCCCCTTCGACACCGAGCAAAAGCTCACTGAGACCGTCGAGCAGGAAGGGATCAACGTGTTCTACGTCGCGCCGGGGACGGACGCCCACCTGGACGCGATCCTGCGGGTGGCCCGGGAGAAGCGCATCACCACCACCACCGGGGTCACCGGCTACGTCAACCAGGGCGTCGCGGTCGGGATCGGCCTGCATCTCGGCAAGCCCCAGATCTCCATCAACCTGGAGACCTCGAAGTCGGAGGGTAGCGAGTTCGAGGCCACCCTGCTCCGCATCGCGACCGTAGTGCAATAGGATAGAGGCCGGAGAGGGAACCAGCCGTGGGTCTGTGGCACGCCTTCAAGAACTCGTCGATCAGCAAGAAGCTCACCGTGATCGTGATGATCGCGAGCACGACGGCGCTGCTGGTGGCCTGCGCGGTGCTGCTGCTCTACGACGTCCTCAGCTTCCGGGTCAGCATGCGGGAGGACCTCCAAGCGGTGGCGGAGGGGATTAGCATCAACATCCGGGCGGCGGTGGACTTCGGGGACCGCCAGTTGGCCCAGGACATCCTGGCCGGCCTGGTGGCGCGGCCGAACGTGGTGGCAGCCCTGGTGCTGACTCCCAAGTCGGCTGCCGGAGACGACATCCTGGGCGGGTCGCTCGGGGAGCTGCTCGACGCGCCGACCTCGGAGGATGCCGAGACCGAGCCCTCTCCACCGGAGGGAGCTGCGACCGGTGAGGCGCCTGCGTCAGACGAGGTCTTCGCCCAGTACGTGAGGGCGGGAGCCGGAGCCGTCCAGCCGCCCCCGCCTCCGCATTCCACCCGGTTCACCGACGACGCCCTGTACGTGTTCCACCCGGTCGTCAACAGCGAGGGCCAGCCCATCGGGATGGTGTTCATCGAGTCGGATATGGGCCAGCTCTACGACCGGCTGCGCGGCTTCGCGGGAATCGTGCTCGGTGTCCTGGCCATGGCCTCGCTGATCACGCTTCTGCTCTCGCGACGGCTGCAGACCCTGGTCTCGGGCCCGATCCTGCATCTGGTCGAGGTGGAGACCAGGGTCTCGCGCGAGGGCGACTTCGCGCTGCGGGCCACCAAGGAGGCCGACGACGAGCTGGGCCTCCTGATCGACAACTTCAACGAGATGCTGGGCCAGATCCAGCAGCGCGACGAGCAGCTCACCGTGGCCAAGGAAGCCGCCGAGCAGGCCAACCGCACCAAGAGCGCCTTCCTGGCCAACATGAGCCACGAGCTGCGCACCCCCCTGAACGCCATCATCGGCTACAGCGAGATGCTGCAGGAAGAGGCCGAGGACCTGGGACAGGAGGATCTGGTCCCCGACCTGAAGAAGATCCACGGGGCCGGAAAGCACCTGCTGGCGCTGATCAACGACATCCTCGATCTGTCCAAGATCGAGTCCGGCAAGATGGAGCTCTACCTCGAGGACTTCGACCTGGTGGCCCTGATCAAGGACGTGAAGGCCACCATCATGCCGCTGGTGGAGAAGAACGGCAACGTCCTCGATGTCCGCTACACCGAGGATCTCGGCGAGATGCACGCCGACGTGACCCGGGTGCGCCAGGTCCTGTTCAACCTGCTGAGCAACGCCAGCAAGTTCACCGAGCGCGGGACCGTCAGCCTGGACGCCCGGAGCGAGCTCGTCGGCAGCGTCGACTGGATGATCTTCGACGTCAGGGACACCGGTGTCGGCCTGACCGAAGAGCAGCTCGGGCGGCTGTTCCAGGCCTTCACCCAGGCCGATGCCTCGACCTCGCGGAAGTACGGGGGAACCGGGCTGGGCCTGGTGATCAGCCGACGCTTCTGCCAGATGATGGGGGGCGACATCACCGTCAGGAGCGAGTACGGGAAGGGCTCGGTCTTCACCGTCCGGGTGCCGCGGAAGGTGGAGAAGGACCAGCCTCCGCCCTCGTCGCCTCCGCCGCCCGCAGCCGAGGAGGCAAGAGCCGCCGGGCCCGCCGCCCCGCCTCCGGCCTCTCTCCCGCAGGCCACCGTGCTGGTGATCGACGACGACCAGAACGCCTGCGACCTGATGGCGCGTGGCCTGGCCCGGGAAGGTTTCCTGGTCCACACCGCCACCAACGGCGAGGCCGGCCTCCGGCTGGCCCGCGAGCTCCGTCCCGACGTGATCACGCTCGACGTGCTGATGCCCGGCATGGACGGTTGGGCGGTGCTCAAGAAGCTCAAGAGCGACCCTGAGGTCTCGGGCATCCCGGTGGTCATGATCACGATGGTCGACGACAAGGAGATGGGCCACGCGCTGGGAGCCGCCGACTTCCTCCCCAAGCCGATCGACCGCGAGCGGCTGGTGGCGACGCTCCGGCGGTACCGGTGCCGGCACCCCCCCTGCAGCCTGCTGGTGATCGAGGACGACGCGGTGACCCGGGAGCTGATGCGACGGACCCTCGAGGGAGACGGCTGGACCGTGGCCGAGGCCGAGAACGGCCGCATCGGTCTGGAGGCCGTGGCCCGGGCGCTGCCGGAGCTGATCCTGCTCGACCTGATGATGCCGGAGATGGACGGCTTCGAGTTCATCGCCGAGCTGCGCAAGAACGAGGCGTGGAGGCGCATCCCGGTGATCGTGGTGACGGCCAAGGACATCACCCCGGAAGAGGTGCTGCGCCTGAATGGCCACGTCAAGAAGATCGTCCAGAAGGGTGGGCTGAGCCGCGAGGAGCTGGCTCGCGAGATCCGCAACCTGGCCCGGATCAGCCAGCTCGCCGCGGACTCTCCGGAGGCCCCTCGGACCTCCTGAGATGGCATGACTTTCCCGCGTCGGACGCCCGACGAGGGGCTGACACGAGGGCCTCGGCGGACCCCACACGTAGACCGAAAAATCCTTTACTAAACAGCACTTGCGCGCGAGAGGCTGAAGGCCCCTCTCGTAAATCGTGCGCAACGCCCTCTGAAACAATAGGAAGCCGCGACGACGCCGACACGGTGGCGTGTCCCTCAACAGCCTCCCGAGGCCCCGGAGAGTCCCCTGTGGGGGCCGGAACCGGCGACCGTAAGTCTATGATAGACAACATATTGTTGGCTTTGTGAGCCAGCACACAAGATATAGCGGTTTGTGCTTGACAGGGCCGGGAAGGCTGGCCGATAATCCCCGAGCCAAAACCACCCAAGCCCGTGAATCCGCGAAGGAGCGCGAGGCGGTCGTGTCATGACAATTCTCAGCTCATTGGAGGCGCGTGAATGTCCACTCACCCGCTAGAGAACACCCAGGATTCCCGCTCGGCCGCCAGGACGGAGCCGCGCAAGGGGCTCAACTTTCACCGCCACTTCACCAAGCCGGGTACCCACCCCTTCGATGAGCTCCGGTGGGAGCTGCGGACCGCGGTCATCAACGACGAGCGGGGACGTCCGGTCTTCCAGCAGGAGGAGGTGGAGGTTCCCGAGACCTGGAGCCAGACGGCCACCAACATCGTGGCCTCGAAGTACTTCAGGGGTCGGCTCGGGACCCCGGACCGGGAGCGGAGCGTCCGGGCGCTGATCTCGCGGGTGGTGGACACGATCAGGAGCTGGGGCGAGGCCCAGGGCTACTTCGCCACCTCCCAAGACCTCATCTGCTTCTCGGACGACCTCACCCACCTGCTGGTCAACCAGAAGGTGGCGTTCAACAGCCCGGTCTGGTTCAACGTCGGCATCGAGAAGCACCCCCAGGCCTCGGCGTGCTTCATCAACTCCGTGGACGACACCATGGAGTCGATCCTCGGCCTGGCCAAGACCGAGGGGATGCTTTTCAAGTTCGGGTCCGGCACCGGCTCCAACCTCTCGAAGATCCGCTCCTCCAGCGAGCCGCTCGCCGGCGGCGGCACCGCATCCGGCCCGGTCTCGTTCATGCGCGGCTATGACGCCTTCGCGGGCGTGATCAAGAGTGGGGGCAAGACCCGCCGCGCCGCCAAGATGGTGATCCTGAACATCGACCACCCGGACATCCTCGAGTTCGTCACCAGCAAGGCCGACGAGGAGCGCAAGGCCTGGGCGCTGATCGAGGCCGGCTACGAGGGCTCCTTCAACGTCAAGGGGGGCGCCTACGACTCGGTCTTCTTCCAGAACGCCAACCACTCGGTGCGGGTCACCGACGAGTTCATGCGGGCGGTGGCCGAGGACGGTGACTGGCAGACCCGCTACGTGCTGTCGGGCGAGCCCTGCGAGACCTTCAAGGCCCGAGAGCTGATGAAGGCGATGGCCGAGGCGGCCTGGCAGTGTGGCGACCCCGGGATGCAGTTCGACACCGCCATCAACGACTGGCACACCTGCCCGAACAGCGGTCGCATCAACGCCAGCAACCCCTGCTCGGAGTACATGTTCCTGGACGACACCGCCTGCAACCTGGCCTCGCTCAATCTGATGAAGTTCAGGAACGCCAAGGGCGAGCTGGACATCGACTCGTTCCAGGCAGCGGTCCGCACGGTGATCACCGCCCAGGAGATCCTGGTCGACAACGCCAGCTACCCCACCCCGGCCATCGATCGCAACAGCCACGACTATCGTCCGCTGGGCCTCGGCTACGCCAACCTCGGCGTGCTGCTGATGGACCGCGGCCTTCCCTACGACTCGGAGCCGGGGCGCGCCTATGCCGCCATGGTCACCGCCCTGATGCACGGCGAGGCCTACGCCCAGAGCGCTCGGATCTCCGCGGCGATGGGGTCCTTCGCCGGCTATCGGGAGAACGCCGAGCCGATGCTGCGGGTGATCGACAAGCACCGACAGCACGCCCACATGGTCGACGAGGAGCTGGTGCCGCGCGAGCTCCTGTGCGCCACCCACGACGTCTGGGACGAGGCCTATGCGCTGGGCGCCCAGCACGGCTACCGCAACAGCCAGGTGACGGTGCTGGCGCCCACCGGCACCATCGGCTTCCTGATGGACTGCGACACCACCGGTATCGAGCCGGACATCGCCCTCATCAAGTACAAGAAGCTGGTGGGCGGCGGGGTGATGAAGATCGTCAACCAGTCGGTCCCCGATGCCCTGCGCAAGCTGGGCTACTCGTCACAGCAGGTGGCCTCGATCCTCGGACACCTCGAGGAGCACGAGACCATCGAAGGGGCGCCCGAGCTGAAGGCGGAGCACCTGCCCATCTTCGACTGCGCGTTCCCGCCTGCCAACGGCCAGCGGTCGATCCACCACATGGGCCACATCAAGATGATGGCGGCGGTCCAGCCCTTCCTGTCCGGGGCGATCTCGAAGACCGTGAACATGCCCACCGACAGCACCCCCGACGACATCGCCGAGGCCTACAACGAGGCGTGGCGGCTGGGGCTCAAGGCGGTGGCCGTCTACCGTGACGGCTGCAAGCGCAGCCAGCCGCTCACCACCGCCAAGCAGGCGGCCGAGAAGACGGACGAGCCGGAGGACCAGGACGAGATCCGGCCGGCACGACGGAAGCTCCCCGACGAGCGGCGCGCGATCACCCACAAGTTCTCCATCGCCGGACACGAGGGGTACATCACGGTGGGGATGTACGCGGACGGAAAGCCGGGGGAGATCTTCCTGGTGATGGCCAAGGAGGGCTCGACCATCTCCGGCCTGATGGACGCCTTCGCCACCTCGATCTCGATGGCGCTGCAGTACGGCGTGCCGCTCGAGGCGCTGGTCGAGAAGTTCTCCCACGTCCGCTTCGAGCCGTCCGGCTTCACCAAGAACTCGCAGATCCCGTACGCCAAGAGCATCACCGACTACATCTTCCGTTGGATGGCGACCAAGTTCCTGGACGCGGACCGCGACGGCGATGGGGAGCCCGTGGCCCTGAACGGCCAGGCCTTGCCCGCGACGCCGGAAGCGTTCGCCGCGTCGGAGATCCCGATCAAGAGCCAGGCGGACGCCCCGTCGTGCCACTACTGCGGCAGCATCATGATCCGCAACGGCAGCTGCTACCGCTGCGGCAACTGCGGCTCGACCAGCGGCTGCTCCTGAGCGCTGCGCCGCTGGTGACGGCTCACTTGGACGTCAGGACGTAGCGAACCAGCACGTCGTCCACGAAGCGCGCCTCCAGCGTCGCTTCGCCCAGCGGGTAGGTGCAGACGCTCACCATCAGCATCCCCTGCTCCTTCTGAGAGCAGCGCTTCGGCGGCCCCAGGGCCGCGTCCACGTCGGCACGGGATTGCCCCTTGGTCACGGGGGCGTCGGCCGCCGCGACGGGAGCCGCGACCGGAGCTCGCACGTGCGCGGGGTTGAAGTCGAAGACAGTCTTCAGCAGCGACCTCAGCCCCGCTGGGGTGAGCGCCTCGGCGGGGACCGAGCGGTCGAAACGGACATTGACCCGGGAGCCGGCCAAGAGCGCCCATTGCTCCGGCGTTCGCTGGCTGAGGGCCATCTGGTACTCCTGTTCGGCCACCGCCTTGAGCAGCCTCTCCTCCCGGCGGCGCCGATCCCGTTCCCTCGCCAGCGCTCTCTCGATCGTCTTCTTCTGCTCCTTGGTCGCGCCCTTGAGCTGCTTCTCGAGCTGCTTCTGGTAGTCCGACTTGGGAACGTAGGTGGAGGGGTGGGACGGGAGCTGGGAGCTGCCCCCTTCCCCGAGGTGGAACTCGACGTACTTCCCCTTGACGTTGATCTTGCTCACCGTGACGACATCGCCCTCGCGGATGCCGATCCCGTTCTGGCGAAGCCTCTTCTGGTGCTCGGCGTTGTCGAACGTCGTGCTCCGCTCCGGGTAGTAGTCGAGTCCCTTGCGGGTGGCCGGCAGGTCCATCTTAACCATCACCTGGTGCCCCACCAGGGCGTTCCTGAGCTCCGCCTCGTCGGCGCTGGTCAGGGCTGGGACCAGGACCACCACCACGGCAGCGGCACTTCTCAGAAGGCTCGGCATCACAGTACCTCCTGCTGATTCGGGTTGCGGGAGGATTCTACCCGCTTCCCGGCGGGGATCGGTCCCGTCGCCGTGGAGCCCGAAAGCAGGGGCATCGGTCCGGCGGCGAATCCTCCCCAACATGAGCGACCACTCAGTCGGATTCAAGGAACGCCTGGGCCTCCGGACAACGTCACAACTACTTTGGGTTGCGCAGGATACGTCGCCTGAGATACCGTGGACCGAGGCGTCCGGATTCCTGACCGAGCAGTCGGTCATACCTCCCACAGGTTGAGCCCATGCCCAGGATCGTCGACAAGGAGGCGCGCCGAAAGCAGATCGCCCTCAAGTCGATCGACCTGTTTGCCGCGCAGGGCTTCGAGGCCACCCCGGTCAGCCAGATCGCCCAGGCGGCGGGCGTCGGCAAGGGAACGATCTACGACTACTTCGACTCCAAGGAGGAGCTCTTCTCGGAGGCGATCGTGGCCTGGGTGGAGCAGCTCGACACGGAGGCCCGCCGCCGGCTCGAAGGCGTCCGGGATCCCGAACAGCGTCTCCGGCGGCTGGCCCGGGTGGCGATGGAGCCTTTCCTCGACGACGAGAGGACCGTCAGGATCGCCATCGTGATGTTCCAGATGCTGCTCTCCGACGGCAGCCGACCGGCCCGCGACCTGGTCCGCCGGGCCTTCCGAGGGTTCCGCCAGGCGGTCGTCGACACCCTGCTCGACGGCGTGGCCAGCGGGGCCTTCCGCCCCGGGATCGCCCGGGACGCGGAGAAGATCGCGATCAACCTGACCGCCTACCTGGACGGTGTCGGCCTCCACTACTACATGGAAGAGCGCTTCTTCGACCTGATGCAGCAGGTGGACTTCCACATCGAGCACCTGCTACCGAGCCTGCGCGCGGCTCGCGAGGAGACACGGTGACCGACGACGACGGGACGGTCTTCGAGGCGAGGGGCCTGCGCAAGGTCTATCGCATGGGCGAGGTCGAGGTGCACGCGCTGCGCGGCGTGGACCTGGAGCTGCGGCAGTCCGAGCTGATCGTCCTGCTCGGGCCGTCCGGCAGCGGCAAGTCGACGCTGCTGAACATCCTGGGCGGGCTCGACGTGCCGACCGAAGGCCACGTCCTCTACCGCGGCCGTGACCTCACGACGGCGACCGAGGAGGAGCTGACCACCTACCGGCGTCACCACGTCGGCTTCGTGTTCCAGTTCTACAACCTGATCCCGAGCCTGACCGCCCGGGAGAACGTGGCCCTGGTCACGGAGATCGTGGCCAATCCGATGGACCCCGAGGAGGCCCTCGGTCTGGTGGGGCTGGGCGACCGTCTCGACCACTTCCCCTCCCAGCTCTCGGGCGGAGAGCAGCAGCGCATCGCCATCGCCCGCGCCATCGCCAAGCGCCCGGACGTGCTGCTGTGCGACGAGCCGACCGGGGCCCTCGACATCTCCACCGGGATCGTGGTGCTGGAGGCGATCGCCCGGGTCAACCGCGAGCTGGGCACGTCGACCGCCGTGATCACCCACAACGCGGCGATCGCGGCGATGTCGGATCGGGTGGTGCGCCTGGCTGACGGCCGGATCGCCTCGGTCACGCCCAACCCGCAGAAGGTCCCGCCCCAGGAGCTGCGCTGGTGAAGCGACCTTCCCTCCGGCTCCCCGCCTTGGACCGCAAGCTGCTCCGCGACCTCTGGCAGATGAAGGGGCAGGGCCTGGCCATCGCCATGGTGGTGGCCTCCGGCGTGACCATGTACGTGATGTACCTGTCCAACTTCGACTCCCTGCAGCGGACCCGGCGCGCCTACTACGACCACCAGCGGTTCGCCGACGTCTTCGCTTCCGCCAAGCGGGCCCCGCTCCGGCTGGAGGAGCGGATCGCGGCGGTCCCCGGGGTGGCCGTGGTCGACCTGAGGGTGGTGGCCGACGTCACCCTCGACGTCCCCGGGATGGAGGAGCCGGCGACCGGCCGTCTGATCTCGGCACCAGCGACCGGCCGGCCCCGCCTCAACGACCTCTTCCTGAGGCGTGGGCGCTGGATCGAGCCCGGCCGCGACGACGAGGTCCTGGTCTCCGAGGCCTTCGCCGAAGCCCACGGGCTGGGGCCGGGCGACCACGTCTCGGCGATCATCAACGGCAGGAAGCGCGCCTTGACCATCGTCGGCCTGGCTCTCTCGCCCGAGTACATCTACATCATCCCTCCCGGCGAGCTGATCCCGGACGACCGCCGTTTCGGCGTCTTCTGGATGGAGCGCCGGGCCCTGGCCACCGCCTTCGACATGGAGGGGGGCTTCAACGACGTCTCGCTCAAGCTGATGCGCGGCGCCTCCGAGGAGGACGTCATCGCGCGCCTGGACCGGCTGCTCGACCGCTACGGGGGGCGAGGGGCGATCCCTCGGCGCCTGCAGATGTCCAACTGGACCGTCTCCAACGAGCTGGCGCAGCTCCAGAGCTTCGGCTTCCTGATCCCGGCCATCTTCCTGGGGGTGGCGGCCTTCCTGCTGAACGTGGCGATGACCCGGGCCCTGGCCATCCAGCGCCCTCAGATCGCCTCCCTCAAGGCCCTCGGCTACGGCAACCGGGAGCTGGCCTGGCACTACGTCAAGTGGGCGCTGATCATCGCCTGCCTCGGCGCCCTGCTGGGGATCGCGGCCGGGGCGTACCTGGGCTCGGGGCTCTCGTCCCTCTACAACCAGTTCTTCCGCTTCCCGGTCCTCCAGTACCGGCTTTCGCCCGGCGTCGCCGCCACCGGCGTGCTGCTGAGCCTGGTGGCCGGGTCGCTGGGGGCGTTCTTCGCAGTCCGGCGCGCGGTCGAGATCCCACCCGCCGAGGCGATGCGCCCGGAGCCGCCGGCCCGCTACCGCACCAGCCTGGTCGAGACCGAGGCGGTGCGGCGGCGGCTCGGCCACGCCACCCGGATGGTGCTGCGCAACCTGGAGCGACAGCCCTGGCGCGCCGCCGCCTCGGTGATCGGGATCGCCTTCGCCACCGGGATCCTGGTGGTCGGCTTCGGCTTCCTCGACTCGATGGACGTGCTGATGGAGGCCCAGTTCAACCTGGTCCAGCGGCAGGACGTCACCGTCACCTTCGTGGAGCCGGTCTCGGCCCGCGCCTTCCACGAGGTGCAGTCGCTCCCCGGGGTGATGTACGTCGAGCCGAAACGCTCGGTCCCGGCCCGGGTTCGTTTCGGGCCGCGCTACCGCTACCTGGGCGTGACCGGCGTCCCCGAGGCGCCCACCCTCAACCGCGTCGTCGACGTCGGGGGCCACGTGTTCGAGCTCCCACCGGAGGGCCTGGTGATCTCCCAGGTGCTGGCCGCCGTGCTGGGCGTCCGGCCCGGCGACACGGTGCTCCTCGAGATCCTCGAGGGCTCCCGGCCGGTTCGGGAGATCCCGGTGGCCAGGACCGTCGACGACTACATGGGCGTCGCCGTCTACATGCCCATGGACGCGCTGCACCGCCTGATGCGCGAGGGACGGGCCCTCTCGGGCGCCTACCTGCAGGCCGACTCGGACCATCTCGACGCCCTCTACCGGCGTCTCAAGGCGATGCCCGCGGTGGGCGGGGTGGCGATCACGGCGATGGCCCTCCAGAGCTTCCGCAAGCTCATGGCCCAGAACTTCGACATCATGACGATCGGCAACGTCCTGTTCGCCGGGATCATCGCCTTCGGCGTGGTCTACAACGCCGCCCGCATCTCGCTCTCGGAGCGCAGCCGCGAGCTGGCCAGCCTGCGGGTGCTGGGCTTCACCATCCTGGAGATCTCGCTGATCCTGCTCGGGGAGCTGTCGATCCTGACCGTGCTGGCGCTCCCCCTCGGGGTGCTGATCGGGTGGGGTCTCTCGGCGGCGATCGTCTCCACGCTGCAGAGCGAGGTGTACCGCATCCCGCTGGCGATCACGCCACAGACCATGGCGTGGTCGGCGCTGACGGTGATCGTGGCCGCCGCCCTCTCCGGCCTGGCGGTCCGACGCAAGCTGGACCACCTCGACCTGGTGGCGGTCCTCAAGACACGGGAGTAGACGAGATGAAGGCGGAGCTCAGGAACCCGAAGGTGCTGGCGGGCGTCGTTCTGGTGCTGGTCCTGCTGGCGATCGGCCTCTGGCCCAAGGCGGTGCCGGCCGACCTCGCCGCCGTCGAGCGCGGCGCTTTGCGGGTCACCATCGACGAGGAGGGGGAGACCCGGGTGCACGACCGCTTCGTGATCGCGTCGCCGGTGGCCGGGCGGCTGCTGCGTGTCGACCTCGAGCCCGGCGACCGGGTCGAGCGCGCGAGCACGGTGCTGGCCACCTTGAAACCCGGCGCCCCCACCCCCCTCGACGCGCGAGCTCGGGCCGAGGCCGAGGCGCGGGTGCGCGCCGCCCGGGCGGCGCTGGGCCAGGCTCGCGCCCAGCAGGAGTCGGCCCTGGCCGCCCTCTCGCTGGCCCGCTCGGAGCACGGCCGCAGCCAGGAGCTGGCGCGGGAGCGGATCGTCTCGGCCGAGCTCCTGGAGCAGAGCCAGGCCACCCTTCGCACCCGGGAAGAGGCCGCCCGCGCCGCCCAGTACGCCACCGCCAGAGCCGAGCACGAGCTGGAGATGGCCAAGGCGAGCCTGCTCCAGGCCAGCGGTGGCGACGACGCCGGTGAGCCGATGACGATCCTCTCGCCGATCGACGGCGTGGTCCTGAAGCGACTGCGCTGGAGCGAGGCGGTGGTGCCGGCCGGCGAGCCTCTGCTGGAGCTGGGCGACCCTGAGAACCTGGAGATCGTCTCGGACATGCTCTCGACCGATGCGGTCAGGATCCACGACGGGGACCCGGTGCTGGTGGAGCAATGGGGGGGAGACGAGGTCCTGAGCGGGAAGGTGCGTCGGGTCGAGCCTTCCGGCTTCACCAAGATCTCGGCGCTCGGCGTCGAGGAGCAGCGGGTCAACGTGGTGATCGACCTCGAGGACCCGGCCGGGGCCTGGAAGCGGTTGGGCGACGGCTACCGGGTCGAGGTGCGGGTGGTGGTCTGGGAGGGCCAGGACGTGGTCAAGCTGCCCACCGGCAGCCTGTTCCGCCACCAGCAGGGGTGGGCGGCCTTCGCCGTCGAGGGCGGCCGGGCCCGCCTGCGTGAGATCGAGATCGGCCGCCGCAACGGCCTGGAGGCCCAGGTGCTGGCCGGGCTCGAGCCGGGTCAGCAGGTGGTGGTCCATCCGAGCGACACCCTTCAGGACGGCAGCCGGGTCACGCCGCGCTCCTGAGCCATGATCCTCACCGCCGATCTCAGCGACCGCATGCTGTGGCGACGTGGGGATGGCGCCTGGCATCCCGACGAGGGTCGGCGCGGCATAGAATCAGAGCATCTTTCACGGGGTGCCGACGAGTAGCCCCGGCCGGAGGGAATCATGAAGGAGATCCTCGAGTCGCTTGGCGTCCCGGAGAAGGGCCCCGGCGGCTTCTGTGGCGAGTGGCTGGGCAGCGGCGAGACGCTGGCGGTGGAGACCCCCATCGATGGCCGTCTGCTCGCTGCCGTCACCCAGGTGACCACCGACGAGTACCAGAAGGTGGCGGCCCGCGCCCATCAGGCCTTCCTGGCCTGGCGCCAGGTGCCAGCCCCCGAGCGCGGCGAGCTGGTCCGGCAGCTCGGCATCGCCCTCAGGCGGGTCAAGGACAAGCTGGGCGCCCTGGTGACGCTGGAGTGCGGGAAGATCCGGGCCGAAGGCGAGGGCGAGGTCCAGGAGATGATCGACATCTGCGACTTCGCGGTCGGCCTGTCGCGGCAGCTCTACGGCCTGACCATGCACTCCGAGCGCCCCGGCCACCGGATGTACGAGCAGTGGCACCCGCTGGGCGTGGTGGGGGTGGTGTCGGCCTTCAACTTCCCGGTGGCGGTCTGGTCCTGGAACGCGGCGATCGCGGCGGTGTGCGGCGACGCCACGCTGTGGAAGCCCTCCTCCAAGACGCCGCTCACGGCCATCGCTTGCACCCGGATCGCCGAGCGGGTCTGCCGGGAGCAGGGCGTCGATCCCGCCGTCTTCAGCCTGGTGATCGGGCGTGGAAGCACCGTCGGCGAGGCGCTGCTGGCCGACCGTCGGGTCCCGCTGATCTCGGCCACCGGCTCGTGCCGGATGGGCCACCGGGTGGGCCAGGTGGTCCACCAACGGCTGGGACGGACCATCCTCGAGCTGGGCGGCAACAACGCGATCATCGTCACCGCCCACGCCAACCTCGACCTGGTGGTGCCGGCGATCCTGTTCGGGGCGGTGGGCACCGCCGGCCAGCGCTGCACCAGCACCCGGCGCATCATCGTCCACGAGTCCGTCGAGGCCGAGCTGGTCTCGCGCCTGGCGAAGGCCTATGCCCAGGTGCGGATCGGCAACCCGCTCGAGAACCAGACGTTGATGGGCCCGCTGATCGACCGGGCGGCGGTGACCACGATGATGCAGGCCCTGGAGCGCATCAAGAAGGAAGGCGGCGAGGTGGTTTGCGGCGGCGAGCGCCTGGAGGGCAAGGACTACCCGGGCGGCTGCTACGTCACCCCCTGCATCGTGAGGGCGAAGAACGACTGGGCGATCGTCCAGGAGGAGACCTTCGCGCCGATCCTCTACATCATCAAGTACCGCACCCTGGACGAGGCCATCGCCCTCCACAACGGCGTGCCGCAGGGCCTCAGCTCGGCGATCTTCACCCAGAACCTGCTGGAGGCGGAGCAGTTCCTCTCCCACCAGGGCAGCGACTGCGGGATCGCCAACGTCAACATCGGCACCAGCGGCGCCGAGATCGGCGGGGCCTTCGGCGGCGAGAAGGAAACCGGGGGCGGCCGCGAGTCGGGCAGCGACGCCTGGAAGGCCTACATGCGCCGGCAGACCAACACCATCAACTACAGCACCGAGCTGCCGCTGGCCCAGGGGATCAAGTTCGGGGAGTAGCCGTCGCCCGACAGGTCCCGGGAGCGGGCAGTCGTGGCGACCACGGTCGCGGCGTCAGGAAGAGGCCGGCCCCCCGGGAGACTTAGGCCGTGGGCTTGTCGTCTCGCCCAATGGAGGCTCGTCTGCGCCGCGCGCCAGCTTCTCGGCGATCCGGGCGAGGTTTGCGCTCAGGACCTTGAGGTCCGTCCGGGGGCGCGTGGGCGGGCTCGGGGCGGCCGGCCCGGCGGCAGCCTCGTCGCTGCCGGGCGCCCTGGTCGGTGGCTGCTCGTCCAGCGCCCGCTGGGTGGTCGCGAGCTGCTCCACGACCTCGCCGAGTTCCTGCGTAACCTCGGCTAGCGCACGCCGGGCCGCCTCGTCTCCATCGCCGCCGTCCCGGGTGTCGGCAGGGGAGTCGATGCGGAAGCGGGAAATTGCCGCCGTGAGCTGCTCTGACAGCTCCACCAGGTCTTGCACCGCACGGGTCGTCTCATTCGAGCCCGCCGTCGACTGCTCGGTGATGCTGGCGACGACCTGCATTGCCTCCGAAACGGTCTTGGACACCTCGGTCTGCTCCTGGGTGGCGCTCGAGATCTCGCCGGCCAGGTCCGTGCTGTGCTGGACCAGGGCGGAGATCTCCCCGAGACCGTGCCGTGCCTTCTCCGACAGCGCCAATCCCTGCTCGACCTCGTGGGTGCTGGTCTCCATCGCCGCCAGCGCGGCCTGGATCTCGCCGGACATCCCCTTGACGATCGTGGTCACGCTGCGCGTCGCCTCGGTCGACCGCTCCGCCAGGTGCCGGATCTCTTCCGCCACGACCCCGAATCCCCGCCCCAGGTCGCCGGCGTGCGCTGCCTCGATCGCGGCGTTCATCGACAGAAGCTCGGAGCGCGAGGCGATATCCTCGATCATGTCGATGATCTCGAAGATCTCTCCGCTGCGCTCACCGAGCAGGCGCATCTTCTCCGCCGTTTGGGAGACGGCGCGGTCGATGGCTGACATCCCCTGGGCGGTGTCCTGCACCGCGCGGTCGCTGACGCTCAGGTGCTCCAGGACCTGACGAGCGGCGTCCGCCGACTGGGCGGCGTTCTGCGCGACCTGGCCGAGAGAGGCGACCATCTGCTCGACCGCGGCCGACGTCTGGTGCACGCGATCACGTCCATGCCGGGCTCCCTTGGCGATCTGGGTCGACGCGGCCAGGATCTCGGACGAAGCGCTGGACACCAGAAACGCCGCGTCACGCACCTCAGCCAGGATCTGGACGAGTCGCTCGAGGATGCGGTTGACGGCGCCGGCGATCTGGCCCAGCGTCTCCTTGCCCTGCTCCGCGCGACGCGTCAGATCGCCGTCTGCTACCGCCGAAGCGAAGCCCAGGAAGGCCTCAAGATCCCGCTGCAGATGCTCCTCGGCCTGGCGCCGTTCCGTGACGTCTTTGGAGATCCCGACCAGGCCCGTGACCTCGCCATTGGCGTCTCGGGTCGGGACCTTGGTGGCCAGGAACCAGCGTCCCGATCCCTGGTCGTACTCGGTCTTGCCGAGCAAGGGTTCACCCGTCTCCAGGAGGCGGCGCTCGTCTTCGCCGGCAGCATCTGCGAAATCCGCCGGGAAGAAGTCGGCATCTGTCTTGCCAACGGCCTCCTCGGCGTCCGACAGACCCAGCGCGGCGGCATGCGCCATGTTGACGCGCGTGAAGCGCCTCTCGGAGTCCTTGAAGTAGATGAGGTCGGGGATGTTGTTCATCAGCGCGTGTAGCAGGTCGCGCTCGCGGCCGGCGGCCTGCTCCGCCTGCCTGCGTCGAGTGACGTCGACGGAGATTCCGAAGGTGCCGACGATGGCGCCGCGCCGGTCGCGCAGCGGCATCTTCGAGGTCGAAACCCAGGTCTCCTGTCCGGAGGCCCACGTCTCCTTCTCCTCGAAGTCGATCAAAGGCTCGCCAGTGCGGATGATCTCCTGCTCGTCGCGCATGGCCTGCTGGGCGTGCTCACTGGAGAACATGTCGTGGTCCGTCTTGCCCCAGGCATCCTCTTCGCGCGCCAGCTTGAAGTGCCTGACGTGAGCCTGGCTGATGCGCAGGAAGCGGCTCTCGCGGTCCTTGAAGTAGATGAGGCCGGGGAAATGCTCCAGGAGGTTGTCGAGGAGGACCTTGGACGGGCGGTCCGCGGCGCTCTCCCACAGCACACCCCTGCTCGCGAGGACCAGGGCTCCGGCCAGCAGGCCGACCAGCCCGATCCATGCGCCGACGACGAGCTCGACTTGGGGCGCCCCGGAGTCCTCGGGCAAGAGGCGAGCGCCCAGGGCGCCCATCGCGGTCGCCAGCCCAAGGGCGCTGACGAGGGCGACCATGGGGAAGAACCGTCTTCTCGCAAGCTGGGAGATCCTTGCCAGGCGATGCGCGGCCGGCCTCAGTCCGTCCATCGACTGTACCTCCCTGGCCACGCCCCATGGCTCCGGCGGCCGCGCTCGCACTTCTCGGAGCGCCTGATGGTGACGACCGGCCCAACGGTACCGCACTCGGCGGTCGCCTGCCAGTCGGGCGAGCGCGGCTCAGGCGAACTGCTCCGAGGCCGCTGCTCGCCCAACAGGGGGGCTCCGCCCCGCCACCGGGAACGAGCGGTCCCTCCAGGGAATGAACGGTCGTTCCAGGGAATGAGCGGTCCTTCCAGGGAACGGGCGGACACCTCCAGCGGAGCGGCACGGGCGGCCTTGACAAACCGATCCTCTGAGTATATCTATATACACAGCAGTACGGATAGCCCAGGAGGACCGCCGGACATGGATCGTCTGCCGCTCAAGCTCAGCTCCGCCTCCGGGGTCCCCTTCTACCGCCAGATCGTGGATCAGGTCGCGGAGTTGATCCGCGCCGGCCAGCTTCCTTCTGGTAGCCGCCTCCCCTCGTTCCGCGAGCTGGCGCCGCAGCTCCTGGTCTCGCTGATCACGGTGAGGCGCGCCTACTCGGACCTCGAGCAGGCCGGCCTGATCGTCAGGCGCCAGGGCCAGGGGACGTTCGTCGCGGACGAGGTGGAGACGGTGTCCAGGAAGCACGCCCTGGCCGAGGCCCGCGCCCAGCTCACGGCGGCCGTCACCCGGGCCCGTCACCTGGGCCTGGATGGCGAGGCGCTCCGCCAGGCCTTCGAGCGTCTGCTGGTCGAGAAGACACGAGGAGAGGCCGATGGAGACGCCTGAGCTGGTCCGCATCGAGGGCCTGGTGGTGAAGCGGGGGGCGTTCCGCCTCCAGGTCCCGGCCTGGTCGGTGGAGGCGGGCCAGGTGGTGGGCGTGGTGGGCCCGAACGGCGCCGGCAAGACCACGCTGCTCGAGAGCCTCTCGGGCCTCCGTCCCGTGAACGCCGGCCGCGTCTCGGTCTTCGGCCGGGACCCGTGGAAGGACCCGGCCCGGGTGCGGGTGAGCCTGGGCTTCATGAGCGACGACATGCCGCTGTTCGCGATGCGGATCGGTGCGCTGTTGCGGATGGTCTCCGGCTACTACCCCACCTGGGACCCGAAGCGGGTCGAGGTGCTCCTCCAGCGCTTCGACATCGACCCGCACCGCAAGGTCCACGAGCTGTCGCGCGGCCAGGGGACGCGGCTGCGCCTGCTGCTCGCCCTGGCCTTCCGCCCCCGCCTGCTGGTCCTCGACGAGCCGGCCACCGGCCTCGACCTCTCCGGGCGCCGCGCCCTGCTCGACTCGGTGCTGGACGTGGTCCGCGACCCGGAGCGCTGCGTCATCATCAGCTCCCACCAACTCGCGGACGTGGAGCGGGTCGCCGATCGGCTGCTGGTGCTCA
>CAZNNH010000050.1:0-18443 GCA_964574335.1 uncultured Acidobacteriota bacterium
GGTGGGTCGACCCGAGCCGCCTGGGGCGCTTCGGGACGCTGCGCGACGGGCTGGACATCGGCGCCGCGCTGGACGGCGCGGGCTGCCTGGCCAAGCTGATCGTCAACGTGCTGCTTCGCAAGACCGGCAACTGGATGGACCAGGCGCTGCCCATCGTCTCCATGGCCGGGATCTGCTACATCATCGCCATCATCACCGCCCGCTCGGCCGAGAAGCTGCTGACCGTGGGCCTGGCCCTGGTTTGCGCCGCGGTCCTGCACAACGCGCTTGGCTACGTGGCCGGGTACTGGGCGAGCAAGCTTTGCCGGCTGGACGAGCGGGCCTGCCGGACCGTCGCCTTCGAGGTGGGGATGCAGAACGGGGGGATGGCCTCGGCGCTGGCCATGAACGTGCTGCAGAGCCCGAGCGCCGCGCTGGCGCCGGCCATCTTCGGCCCCTGGATGAACGTCTCCGGCTCGGTGCTGGCCACCTGGTGGCACGGCCGGCCAGCCGGGGACGAGGCCTGAAACGTAAGGGAGGCGAGCCATGGACCGACGGGGTCTGATCAAGGCGCTGGGAGGCGGAGCCGCGGCGGTCACCGCCGGGGGGGCGAGCTTGCTGGCCGACGCCGACGTGGAGGCCGCGGTCTCGAACGTCAAGACTGCGTCGCAGCCGTCCGACCTGAAGATCACCGACCTGCGCGTGGTTCGCATCGGCCCGGGGGGATGGCGGCGTTACCTGGTTCGCATCGACACCAACCAGGGTCTCTCCGGCTACGGCGAGGTGCGCGACGGCGCCAGCCCCACCTACGCGCTGATGCTCAAGAGCCGCATCCTGGGCGAGAACCCCACCAGCGTCGACAAGGTCTTCCGCAAGGTCAAGCAGTTCGGCCACCACGCCCGCCAGGCAGGCGGCGTGTGCGCGGTCGAGGAGGCCTGCTGGGACCTGGCCGGCAAGGCCTGGGGCGTGCCGTGCTGGCAGATGCTGGGGGGCAAGTTCCGGGACAAGATCCGCGTCTACTCGGACACGCCCTCCGATCCCGACCCCGAGGTGATGGGCCGGCGGCTCAAGGCGCGGGTCGAGCGCGGCTTCACCTTCCTCAAGATGGACATCAGCATCAACCTACTGAGGCACATCGACGGTGGCCTGACCTGGCCCAAGGGGCAGGGGGTCGATCCCTTCGACCAGTACAGCGGCAGCGAGTTCTCGCGCGTCGCCCACCCGTTCACCGGGATCCGGATCACCGACAGGGGGCTGAAGGTGATCCAGGACTACGTCGCCACCGTGCGCGACATCGTGGGCTGGGAGACGCCGCTGGCCTCCGACCACTACGGCCACTTCGGCATCGAGGACGGCATCAAGCTGGCCCAGGCCCTCGACCCCTTCAACCTGGCCTGGCTCGAGGACATGGTCCCCTGGTACTACACCGACCAGTACCTGCGCCTCAAGAGCTCGTGCACCACGCCGATCCTGACCGGCGAGGACATCTACCTGAAGGAGGGGTTCCTGGACCTGTTCGAGAAGAAGGCGATCTCGATCTGCCACCCGGACATCGCCACCGCCGGGGGCCTTCTCGAGACCAAGAAGATCGGCGACCTGGCCATGGAACACGGAATCTCGATGGCCCTGCACATGGCGGGCAGCCCGATCACGCTGTTCTCGAGCGTCCACTGCGCCGCCGCCACCGAGAACTTCCTGGTGATGGAGCACCACAGCGTCGACGACGCCTGGTACGACGACCTGGTGACCGGGGTGCCGAAGCCGATCGTCCAGGACGGCTTCATCCAGGTGCCGGACGGCCCGGGGCTCGGCATCGAGCTCAACGAGGAGGAGATCCGGAGGCACCTCGAGGGGGAGGAGGAGTACTTCGCCCCCACCCCCGAGTGGGACCACGAGCGGGCCTGGGACCGGCTCTGGAGCCGGAACGGATCGAACGACAGCCGTCGCCACGGCTGAGACCCACCCCGGCGACACGACCCCAGAGGTAGATCAAACAACCCGTATTGTGTCCCCGGGTTTCGCTACTTCAGCACCTTGACCGCGACGTTCCGATAGCGGTGGTGCCCTCCCTCCTTCCAGCGGGGGACCTCCGCGTTGCTGAGGTGGATCTGCAGGGCGATCATCCCTTCGGTGGCGCCGTCCTTCAGATGGTTCTGGGTGTCGGTCCAGTCGACGATCCGGGTCTGGTTGAGCCAGACCTGGATGTGCGGCACCTCCCCCTCGATGCGGGCCCGGAGGGTGTTCCAGTCGTCCTTCTTCCAGACCTCCTTCCAGTTGGCCCCGCTGCGGTCGCCGCTCTGGCCGGGGCCCAGGTCCCCGAGGCCCTCGCCGTACAGCCCGCCCACGCTGCCGCCCTCCAGGTAGTCGATCATCACCTGGTAGGCCTCGCCCTTCTCGTTCGAGCGCAGGAAGAGGCCGCCGTCACAGCCCCAGTCCGGCTTGATCTCGAGTGAGACCTCGAAGTCCCGGTACTTCTCGTCGGTGAGCAGGATCCCGCCGTTGCCGGGACGGTCCTGGATGGCCAGGAGCACGCCCTCCGAGACCGTCCAGCCCTCGCTGTTGCCGTGGTGGTTGGTCTGGCTGACGTGCCAGCCGGTGAGGTCCTTGCCGTTGAAGATCGGCTTGAAGCCTTCGGGAACGGCTTCCCCGGCCGGCAGGATCGGGGGGACGACGGCCAACAGGCTCAGCAACGTAACGACCGTCCGAACAGTCGACATGAGGCCCTCCTTGATTAGGTTCGGCTCGGCTCCCGAGCTAGCGGATGGAGAAGGTCCCTGCGAGCTCGGGGCTTTCTTTGTAGCCGTAACGGATCGCTCGGGCCCTCACCGTGGTCTCGCCACGGGACAGCCGGAGCGGCCCCACGTAGAGCAACCAGTGCGGCGTCTCGCCCGCCGCCAGGGTGTAGACGATCGAGGCCCCCTGGGTGGGGCAGTGCAGGGAGAGCGTCATCGGCGCCGAGAACGTCCCCCCCTCGTTCCTGGCCTGGCTGCCGCGGTCCTCGGGGGCGTTGACCACGAAGGCCGGGCGCGCGGTCTCGGGCTGGACGCCGTCCGGCCAGAAGCGCCGCACCATCTCCGACTCGGGGATGTCGCCCAAGTCGCCGGTCTCGGCCCGCCAGTCGTCGAGGGCCTGACGGAGTCGCTCCAGCACCGCCCGGTGCTCGACGTCGCCGACCAGGTTCTGCACCTGGAAGGGGTCCTCCTGGCAGTCGTACAGCTCTTCGGGCGGCCGGCGGTCCCCGAACCAGAGCTTCTGAGGCCCCTCGAGGGCGTCCTCGGCATCGAGGCGCAGCAGCTCCTGCATCAGCGGCGAGCGGTTGCGGTAGGGGATCCACAGCACGTAGGGCTTCTCGGGGTAGTAGTTGCGCACGTAGCGGAAGCGGAAGTCGCGGACCGACCGCACCATGTCGTAGGACTCGTCGAAGCGGTCGCGGGCCGAGAAGAGGCGCTCGCGGGGCGCGGTCGCCTGGGGCCCGAGGAAGGCCCGGCCCTGCATGTGATAGGGGATCGGGACCCCGGCCACCGACAGCACGGTGGGGCCGAGGTCGATCGAGCTGATGAGCTGGCCGCTGACCGTGCCGGGGGCGAGGCCGTCCGGCCAGCGCACGATCAGCGGGACGCGGGTGCCGGAGTCGTACAGCCAGCGCTTGGCCCGTGGCAGGCCGTCGCCGTGGTCGCTCCAGAAGAAGACGATGGTCCGGTTGGCGAGCCCGTCGCTTCGGAGCTGGTCGAGCACCTCGCCGGCCTGCTGGTCGACGCGGGCGATGTTGTCGTAGAGGCGGGCGATGGCCCGGCGCACCACCGGCGTGTCGGGGTAGTAGGGGGGCACCGAGACGGTCGCGGGATCGGTCTTCTCGGGCTCGGGCCAGTTCCGGCTCTCGTGGGTGGTCTCGAAGTTGAAGACGGCGAAGAAGGGCTGACCCGGGTCTTTCCGGTCGCGCCAGTGGGCGGTCTGGCTCGACTCGTCCCAGGCGCTCGTCGGGGTGTCGAACTGGTAGTCGGTCTTGGCGTTGTTGGTGCAGTAGTAGCCGGCGGCGCGCAGGTACTCGGTGAAGGCCTTCACGTAGGGGGGAGGCACCGCCGAGTAGGGGGTGGGCAGCCCTTCCGCCACGTGGCTGGTGCGCATGTGGTGGGTCCCGATCGAGGTCGGGTACATCCCGGTGATGATCCCCGAGCGGTTGGGAGCGCACACCGGGGCTACGGTGAAGACGTTGGTGTAGCGGGTCCCCTCGGCGGCGAACTGGTCCAGCCGGGGGGTGCGGGCCACCGGGTCGCCGTAGGAGCCGAGGTGGGGACTGATGTCCTCGACCGAGATCCAGAGGATGTTGGGGCGCGGCGGTGGCGCCGCCTCCTGGGTGGCGGCCGGCGCGGCGCCGGCGGCGGCCAGGACGACGAGCAAGAGCGCCACGCGGCGGGCGGGTCCGGGTCCGTTCATGCTCTCCTCCCCTCGGCCGACATCGGCCGCGATCGCGCCCATCATGCCACGCCGGAACTCAGGGTAGTATCGGTGCCTGGACCAGA
Organism: uncultured Acidobacteriota bacterium; assembly: GCA_964574335.1. Taxonomy (GTDB): domain Bacteria; phylum Acidobacteriota; class Vicinamibacteria; order Fen-336; family Fen-336; genus CAZNNH01. The sequence goes on from CAZNNH010000050.1 coordinate 4,500, forward strand.
GCGAGGAGCATGGAGCCGTGGAACGATCACTCGTGAGCCTTCTTCCCTCCCGTAGAGCCAACCGCCGTCGGGCGTCGCGTCTCGCCGCCGTGGCGACCGGCCTGGCGCTGCTGGGGCTGTGGCCGGCCGTGAGCGCCGGCGAGACCGCCTTCGAGGTGCGCGAGGAGGCCTATCGGGCCAACAACCTCGGCGTGGCCCTCCTCGAGCAGTACCGTCACGCCGAGGCGGCGGCGGCCTTCCGGCGGAGCCTGGAGATCGACCCCACCCTGACCCTCGCCCAGATCAACCTGGCGATCGCCCTGTTCAACGTGCCCGACCTCGAGGCGGCCGAGCACGAGGCCGAGCTCGCCGCGCAGAAGGCACCGGGCGCCCCGCAGCCCCAGTACATCCTGGGCCTGATCGCCCGTGGCCAGAACCGGGTGGCCGACGCCAAGGCCGCCTTCCAGAAGGTGCTGGCCCAGGACCCGAACGACGTGGGGGCGCTCGTGAACCTGGGACAGGTGGACCTGCAGGAGCGCGACTACGCGGCGGCCGTGGGCCTGTTCCAGAAGGCCGAGGCGGCCGAGCCGTACAACGCAACCGCCGTCTACAATCTCGGCATCTCGCTGATCCGCTCCGGCAGCCGCGAGGAAGGGCGCCGGATGATGGGGCGCTTCCAGAAGCTGCGCGAGGCCGGCTACGGTACCGAGATCGGCCAGTCCTATCCGGAGCAGGGGCGCTACGCGGAGGCGCTGACCAGCTCGGGCGCCGAGCCGGAGCTGGTCCAGGCGGAGACGCCCGATGTCCGGTACGTGGACGGCACCAAGCGCCTTCTCGCCGCCGGGTCCACGCCCACCGGGGCGGTTTCGCCGGGAGCTTTCGGCCGAAGCCTCGACGCCGCCTCGGTCCCCCAGGCCCTGGGCGGCCAGATCACGCTCTTCGACTTCGACGGCGACTCCTACCTCGACCTGTTCGACGTGGGGCCGGACGGCCAGCGGCTCTATCGCAACCGGGGCGGCCGGCTCGCCGACGTCACCAAGGCGGCGGGTCTGGATCCGGCACGCGGGGGCCAGGGAGCCGTCTTCGGAGACTACGACAACGACGGGCACGCCGACCTGCTGGTGCTGCGTAGCGGTGGGCCGAGCCTGTACCACAACGACGGGGAGGGGCGCTTCTCGGAGACCTCCGAGGCGGCGGGGATGCCCACCGGGATCCCGCTGGCGGTGGCCGCGGCCTTCGTCGACGCCGACCACGACGGCGACCTGGACATCTTCCTGGCGGGGCTGGCCGACCTCGGGTCCGGCCCTCCAGCCGGCAAGGCGCCCTTCCCGGAGGGCTTCGCCAAGGCCCGCCGCTTCCTGCTGCAGGGCGATGGCGAGGGCCACTTCTCCGACGTCACCGCCGAGGCCGGCCTGGACGGCGGTGCCGAAGGCCACTCGGTGGCCGTGGTGCCCACCGACTTCGACAACCGCCGCGACGTGGACCTGATGAGCGTCGACTACGGCGGCAGCCCCAGCCTCTTCCGGAACCTGCGCGACGGGACGTTCCGGGAGCTCTCGTCGGAGGTGGGGCTCACCACCGTGGGAGGCTACCGCTGCGTCGCCGCCGCCGACGTCAACAAGGACGGCTACACCGACTTCTTCTTCGGTCTTGCCGGCCGGGCCGACGTCCTGGCGTTGAGCGACGGCCGCGGCCGGTTCCAGGAGCGGCCGGCACCGCTCGGGTCCTCGGGCAGCACGCGGGCCCTGTTCGTGGACTTCGACGACGACGGGCTCTTGGACCTACTCACGCTGTCGGCCCAAGGGGTTCGGCTGCTGCGGAACCTGGGGGACCGCTTCGTCGATCAGACCGCGGCGCTCCCCAGGATGGAGGCCGCCGGTCTCGCCGAGGCGACCCTGGCCGCCGCCGACCTCGACCAGGACGGCGACACCGACCTGGTGCTGCGCCTTTTCTCCGGGGAGCTGCGTCTCTGGGAGAACCGGGGCGGCAACCACAACCCGTCGCTCCGGGTCCGGCTGGCCGGCCACGTCAGCAACCGGTCCGGGATCGGGGTCAAGGTCGAGATGCGCGCCGCCAGCCTCAGGGAACGGCTCGAGGTCTACTCGACCACCCCACCGGTCGCCCCCGGTGACATCGTCCTGGGCCTGGGGCGCCGCCAGCGAGCCGACGCGGTGCGGGTGCTCTGGCCGGCAGGGGTCCTGCAGACCGAGCTGGTCTCGGCCGAGGGGTCGGGAGGGGGCGCCCAGATCGCGGGCACCACCGCGATGGCGATGGCGATCAAGGAGCTCGATCGCAAGCCCTCCTCCTGCCCCTATCTGTACGCCTGGAACGGCGAGCGGTTCGAGTTCGTCAGCGACTTCATGGGTGCCGGCGAGATGGGCTACTGGCACGGCCCGGGCAGCTACAGCCGGCCCGACCCCGACGAGTACGTGCGCCTGACCGACCGACAGCTCAAGGAGCGCGACGGCCGTCTCGAGCTGCGCGTCACCAACGAGCTGGAGGAGGCGGTGTTCGTCGATCGCCTGGCCCTTCTGGTGGTGAGCCACCCCGCCGACGTCGAGGTCCACCCCAACGAGGGGATGGAGGCGGAGCCGCCGCCGTTCCGGCTGCTGGCGGCACGCGACCTGCGGCCCCCGCTGAGCGCCCGGACCGGCGCCGGGACCGACGTGCTGGACCTCGTCGCCCGGATGGATCGGCGCTTCGCCGAGGACTTCGAGCTGTACCGGATCCGTGGCTACGCCGAGCCGCACACCCTGACCCTGGACCTGGGGCCGGTCGGAGACCAGCCCACCGTGCTGCTGATGACCGGCTGGACCGACTACGCCTTCTCCAGCGACAACGTGGCCGCCCACCACGTGGGCCGGGAGCTGTCGCCGCCTCTCGTCCAGGTCCGCGACGCGGCCGGAGAGTGGCGGGACGTCGGCTACGCCGGGATCCCGGTGGGGCGGCCCCAGACCGTGCCCTTCGAGCTGACCGGCCTCTGGCAGGGGCCGAGCCGCGAGGTGCGTCTGGTGACCAACATGCGCATCTACTACGACCGGATCCAGGTCGCCACCCTGGCCCCCGGCGCCCCCATCCAGAAGACGACGCTGGAGGCGGAGGCCGCCTTTCTGCGCGAGCGGGGCTTCTCCCGCGAGGTCTCGCCGGACGGCCGGGAGCCGTACGGATACGACTATGCCGAGGTGGCCTGGGCCTCGCCGTGGAAGCAGTTCCCGGGCCGCTACACCCGGCTGGGCGACGTGCGGGAGCTGCTCACCGCCGCCGACGACATGTACGTCATCTCCAAGCCCGGCGACGAGATCGCCCTCTCCTTTGACGCCTCGCGGCTGCCTCCGCTGCCTGGTGGCTGGCGGCGCACCTACCTGCTCTACGCCGACGGCTTCAGCAAAGAGATGGACATCAACTCCGCCACCCCCGATTCGCTCGGACCGCTGCCGTTCCATGGCATGACGCGCTACCCCTACGGGTCCGAGCAGCCCTATCCCTGGACCCCCGAGCGCCGGGCCTGGGCTCTGAGCTACAACACCCGCCTGGTGACCGAGCCCGTCCCCTCTCTCGAGCTGGCCTGGGCGCGGGAAGAGGAGCGAGAGGCCGGCAACGAGTAGCCTCCCCAGGGACATGACCGGGTTTCCCTGGTGGCGATGGAAACCCGGATCGTGTCCCCCGAAGCAATGCGCGGTTTGGCGCGGATCCTGGGATAGAATCCGGCCATCCAAGGAGGGTTGTGCCATGAGGAGGTGGCTGGTCGCAGCGCTGGCGATGGCCTTCGGCGCCGCCGGCGTGACGGTGGTGGCCCAGGCCAACGTCAGCAAGCACCTGCGGATCGCCGTGATCGGTAAGAGCTTCGCCAACCCGGTCTTCCTCGCCGCGCACCGGGGGGCCCAGGATACCGCCGCCAAGCTCGGCGCCCAGCTCGGCGTCGACATCCAGGTCTCGATCCTGACCCCGCCGCGGGAGGATCCGGAGCTGCAGGTGCAGGCGGTTGAGAAGGCGGTCGCCGATCGGGTCGACGCGATCCTGATCGCGGTCTCGGATGCCGGGCGCCTCACCCCCGCCATCGACGGGGCGGTCGCCAAGCGGGTGGCGGTGATGACCTTCGACAGCGACGCACCGGCCTCCCGGCGCTTCTGTCACTACGGCCCGGACGACCTCAAGGTGGGAGCGCGGCTGGTCGAGGAGGTGGCCGCCCGGATCGGCGGCAGCGGCAAGGTGGCGCTGCTGGTCGGCAACCCCGAGGCCCCCAACCTGAAGCAGCGGACCGAGGGCGCTCTCCAGGCACTGGCCGACCATCCCGGGTTGGAGCTGGTCGGCACCTTCTCCCACGTCGAGAAGCCCCAGGACGCGGCCGCCGAGGTGATGCGGGTCGATGCTGCCCACCCCGACCTCAAGGCCTGGATCATGGTGGGTGGGTGGCCGCTGTTCCGCTCCAGCCAGAGCTTCGCCCTGCTCAACGACCTCACCCGCCGCAAGCTGACCGTGGTGGCGGTGGATGGCCTCCCCGAGCAGCTCCTCTACGTGGACAAGGGCCTGGCGGTGCTGTACGCGCAGCCGGTCTACGAGTGGGGACGGGTCGGCGTGACCACCATCGTCGACAAGGTCCACCTTCACAAGGAGGTCCCGGAGAGCATCCGGATGGACCTGGTTCGCATCGACCGGCAGAACCTGGGCGACTGGGCGCGCCAGCTCCAGAGCTGGGGTTTCTCGATCGATCCCGGGCAGTACCAGAGGCGCTGAGGTCGCTCGCCCGGGCCGCGCCCGGGAGGGAAGGGAAGGCCGGGGCGGCCGCGGGACCGCCTTCGAGGAGGGAGCAATGTCCTACCAGCCGTTCGAGCCGAAGTTCATGAAGGTCGGGGTGCTGACGGCGGCGCTACAGGAGCTGACGCCGCGCGAGGTCCGCGACGCCGATCCCGACAAGGCGGTGGAGGAGTGGGTGGCGTTCGCCCGTGAGCTGGGGGCCGACCACATCCAGCTCTCGGCGGCGTTGCACCCCTCGGAAGCCGACGTTCCCGCCGAGGCGATGCTCGACCCGGTCGCCAACACCCTCGACCTGCGGGAGCCCCTGGGCGCCGAGCGGGCCAAGCGGGTCAAGGGGGCGCTGGAAGCGCACCGGATCGGCCTGTCGGACGTCTCCTACTTCGACAACATGCTCCATCATGACCCGGCGACCCGGAAGAAGAAGCACGACTTCATGCTGCGGGTCTTCGAGGCCGCCAACATGCTCGGCGTCGACGCCGTGTGCGGGTTCGTCGGCCGCAACGAGCGGTTGGGGATGGACCAGAACCTGGAGGACTTCAAAGAGAGCTTCGTCCCGTTGCTCAAGGAGGCCCGCTCGCGGGGGCTCACCTATCGGGTCGAGCAGTGCCCGATGCCGGGCTGGAACAGCACCGACAGCTTCCACAACAACATCGCCTACGCGCCCGGGCCCTGGATCGCCCTCCACCGGATCTGCGAGAAGGCGGGGGTCGGCGACCAGTTTCGAATCCACTACGACCCCTCGCACGCGATCCTGATGGGGCAGGACAGCCGGTCGATCTTCCAGTACCTCAAGGACCAGGGGTACCCGTTCCTGATCGCCGGCTTCCACGTCAAGGGCCAGGTGATCGATGCCAGGGGCGTCTCCGCCTGGGGCTACGGCGGCCAGACCATGCAACGCGGCGATTGGGTGGGCGGCAAGCCCTCCGACAGGCCCGCCGACCAGGTCAGGGCGTGGCTCAAGCAGACGGTGCTGTGCGAGCACGAGCTTCCCGGCACGGCGCGCCACGACCCGCTGGCCTACCTCCAGAACCGGACTGTGGACTGGCTGGACCACCAGCTCGCGGCTCGCGAGCTGCTGACGCTGGATGTCGCCAACACCCACCTGGTGGTCGAGCACGAGTACCCTCCGGCGCGGGTGCAGAGCCGGGACCAGCTCGAGCCGATCCTGCAGGGCTCGATCGCCTTCACCCGCAAGATCGACGAGGCGGCGGCCTGCATGTACGCGCTGCAGCACGAGGTGCTCGGCTCGCAGGGGATCCCGGTGCAGGGGATCGGCCGCGAGGCGTACCGGAGCTGACCGTCTCAGGGGTGATCGCATGACCACCGGGCTGCGCTGGGGCCTGCTGGGCACGGCGCGCATCAACCGATCGTTGATCCCGGCGCTCGGCAAGAGCGCCCGCTCCGAGCTGGTGGCGGTCGCCAGCCGCTCGGCCCGGGCCGCCCAGGAGTTCGCGCGGAGCTGGGGGATCCCACGGGCACTGGAGGGCTACCCCGCGTTGCTGGCCGACGACGAGGTGGACGTCGTCTACAATCCGCTGCCCAACAGCCTGCATGCCGAGTGGACGATCCGGGCGGCGGAGGCGGGCAAGCACGTGCTGTGCGAGAAGCCGCTGGCGATCAGCCTGGACCAGGTCGACGCCATCGAGGCCGCTGCCGAGGGCGCCGGCGTGGTGGTGGCCGAGGCGTTCATGTACCGCCACCACCCGCAGACCCGCAAGGTGGTCGAGCTGGTCCGTGGCGGGGCGATCGGGAGGCTGCGCCGGATCCGCGGCGCCTTCAGCTTCAACCTGAGCCGGGAAGGCGACGTCCGCCTGGTCCCGGAGCTGGGTGGCGGTAGCCTGTGGGACGTCGGTTGCTACCCGATCAGCTACGCCCGGCTGGTCGCCGGGTCCCTGCCGGTCGAGGCCTTCGGCTGGGCGGTGACCGGCCCCACCGGCGTGGACCTCTCCTTCACCGGGCAGCTCCTCTTCGAGGACGGCGTGGCCGCCCAGATCGACTGCGGCTTCGACGCCCCGTTCCGAACCGGCGTCGAGATCGTGGGCAGCGAGGGGACCCTGGTGGTGCCGCAGGCGTTCAAGCCGCCCGCGGCCGCGACCCTGCTCTTGCGCCGCGGCGACGACACCCAGGCGGTCCCGGTGGCGGCCGACGAGCTCTACCTGTACGAGGTCGAGGACCTGGTCGCCGCGGTGCTGGACGGTAGGCCACCGGCCGTGAGCCTGGCCGACAGCCGCGCCAACGTGGCCACCATCCTGGCCCTGCTCGAGTCGGCTCGCGAGGGTCGTCCGGTCGCCGTCAGCTCCCGCCGGGCGTAGCCGTCCGGGCGCTGGCCCCGGGCGACGGCTGTGCCTGGCCCGGCGACGTCTCCGGGCGACTTCGGCTCCGTCTGCGGTCGAGACAAGATGGCTCGGCCAGGCTCGAGCAGACCGTCAGGAAGGGGAGGCGGGGCCGGGGCGCGAGGTACAGCACGGGGGGCGTGATGTGCCAGGTCCGCAGCACGCCCTGGTAGGCTGAGACCGCCCCCGCCGCCGTCGCGACGGTGAACAGCCCCACGCCGAGGGCCTTTCTCGGAGAGCGGGCGCCGGAAGGAAGCGCGAAGGCCGCAAAGAAGAGGACCAGCGGCATCGGGGCCACCAGGAAGCGCTCGGCGTACGCCTTGCCCCCGTGGCCGAACGTCAGCGTCAGCACGTACAGGACCTCGAGGGCGAACGAGACCATAACGGCCGCTGCCGCCGCCCGCAAGGGGTGCCGGCGCCGCCGCAGCACCGCCCAGAGTCCCGCCATCCCCCACAACAGCGTGGGGGTGTGGGCCAGGAAGCCGCGGCTCCCGACGACCCCTTCGAAGGCGTATCGGGCCAGGTTCGCGGGCCGGGCGTGACCGGCCAGCCGCGGCGGGAACCGCGATCCAGGGTAGTCGTAGCCCTCGACCAGGAAGTAAGGGGGCAGCACGCTCCCCGTGATCTGCCAATCCAGGAACGCGCTCGCCGCCGCCGGCAGAGCGGCTCCCGCCGCGAACAGAAAAAGCCCGCGGAGGCCTCGGCAAGAGGCAAGCAGCAGCAGTCCCACGAAGGGGATGGCCGCCGGCAGGTCGAAGCTGGCCGCCAGACCAGCCAGCACCCCGGCCCCCAGCAGCCTCCAGGCCGGCGCCGGCGCTTTTCCCATCAGCAGCGCCAGGCTCGAGAAGAGCGCGGCCGCGGCGGGCGCGTGGTTGTTGAACACCAGGCTGTAGGGCCAGAAGGGCGTCGCGAAGGCGAGCACCGCCGTCGTCACCCAGGCCCGCCTCGCGGAGCCGGCGTGGACGGTCACCGCTCCAAAAAGCAGCGCCAGCATCGCGGCCGATGGCACGCCGACCAGCAGGAACGTGAGCCATGTGTAGGCGCAGCCCGCCCGCGACGGGCAGGGAGCGCTGGAGAGGGCGATGCCGAACCCATGGTGCAGGATGGCGTACGGGACCGCGGCCAGGGCCTGGAGGAGCGGGGGCTTGTCCGAGTAGAAGTGCCCCCCGATGCGGAGCGTGTCCCAGGTCCGGCTGGCCAGGGGCGAGTCGTCGATGGCCCAGGTCCCGCGCTCGACTAGCGACTCGACCGAGGCCAGGCGAGACAGCTCCAACCAGGAATCGGGATGGGTCTTGGCCTGCACCCAGAAGAGGAGCAGGAACCCACCGAAGACGACCCCGGCGGCGAGCCTGGTCGAGCTGTCTCGAGGAGCAGCGAGCGGGCCGGCCACGGGACGCGAGTATACCCCTGACCCGGACCTCGACCGACTTGGCCGTCGCCCGCCCGAGCGCCCTCACCTAGCCCGATCCGCAGCTATACTTGCTGGCCGATGCCAGCGCTCTCGGCCGTGATCATCACCCAGGACGAGGAGCGGGACCTGCCCGCCGCCCTCGACAGCGTCCGCTTCTGTGACGAGGTGCTGGTGGTGGACTCGGGCTCCCAGGACCGGACCCGAGATCTCGCCCAGGCCTCCGGCGCCCGGGTGGTGATCCACACCCCATGGTGCGGGTTCCGCGATCAGCGCAATTACGCGGTGGACACCGCCGCCCACGAATGGGTGCTGGCACTCGACGCCGACGAGCGGGTCACGCCCGCGTTGCGCGAGGAGATCTGCCAGCTCCGGGACCAGGGCTTCGGGATGGCCGGCTACCGTATCCCCCGGGTGGTGCGTTATCTGGGCCGCTGGGTGCGGGGGACGGATTGGTTCCCGGACCCGCAGCTGCGCCTGTTCGATCGCCGCCGGGGCCGGTGGGGCGGCGAGCTGGTGCACGAGTCGGTGCAGGTGGACGGGCCGGTGGGGCGGCTCCGCTTCGAGCTCGAGCACTTCCCTTATGCCGACGTCAGCGACCACCTGATCAAGATTGACTCGTACACGACCCTGTGGGCGCAGCAGTCGCTGGGCAAGAGACGGGTCCCTGGCGGGCTGGAGATGGCCGCGACCTCGTGGTGGACGTTCGTGCGCAACTACGTGATGAAGCGCGGCGTCCTGCTCGGCCACGTGGGCATGACCGTCTCGATGCTCAACGCCTACTACACCTACGCCAAGCTGGCCAAGCTGCGTGAGCTGGCCGACCGCCAGGAAGCGTCCCTGGCCACCTGATCCCCTGTCAGGGCGCGGCCGCCGCCGGCAGGGCCGGGAGCTCGACGCGGACGCGCTGGTGGAGGTCTTCGAGGACCACTTCTCGATCCTGCGTCACGTTCTGAGCCAGGTCAGCGCCCAGCTGATCGAGCTGCAGAAACGCCACCCCGACCAGCGCCTCGAGCCGCCGTCGCGGTCCACGCCGCTGGTGCCGGCCTCTCGGGACCTCGACCTGGTGGAGCGGATCTTCCTGCTGCGGCAGGCGGCCCCCTTTCGTCGCAGCAGCATCAACGCCCTGGCCGAGCTCTCCCGCGGCCTGACCGAGGCACGCTTCGAGTCCGGGGTCCGGCTGTGGCGCGAGGGGGACGCCGGAGGCTGGATGCTGCTGGTCGTCAACGGAGCGGTGGCGGGCCATTCCGCCGGCCGAGGCCAACGCTTCTTGTTCGGCCCCGGCTCGCCGCTCGGCGTGCTGGAGGGGTTCTCGCGGTGTCCGCGCCTCCTCGATGCCGTGACCGAAACGCGGGTGGTGGCGCTGCAGGGCCGACGTCTTCGAAGACAACGCCGACATCGCCCTCGACTACCTCGCCGTGATGTCGCGCTGGCTGCTCCGCGCTCTCGAGCACGACCCGGGATTCCGCGCCGCCACCTTCGGCTTGCTGCAGGGGGGCGAGGGAGAGGGGTAGACGGGCGCGGCCCGTGCTTGCGGCCTTGGAGGGGCCTGTTCTAAACTGGGTCTCCACTCGTTCCACGAGGGGAGGAGGACTGCTCATGAGCGACGATAACGGGTCGGGAGGGATGGTGATGCTGGCGTTCCTCCTCGGAGGCGTGACCGGCGCCGCGCTGGCGCTCCTGTACGCGCCACGCTCGGGGCACGAGACCCGGGAGATGCTGGGCGAGCGGATCCGCGAAGGCACCGACCGCAGCCGGGAGCTCCGGGACAAGGCCGTGGCCCGGGGCAAGGAGCTGCTGGACGACGCCTCAGGCTACGTCGAACGGCAGCGAGGGAACCTGGAGAAGCGGAAGGAGCGGCTCGCCGCCGCGGTCGACGCCGGGCGCCAGGCGTATCGGGAAGAGAAGGACAAGGCGTAAGGGGCGGAGCCGATTCCGAGAGCCGGCGCGCCCCCCCCGAAGCGACCGCGGGTGCGGGCGGGTCGGCCCTCCAGAGAGGTGTGATGGACCGCTTGGCTTCTTGGTACGCCGTGCTCCTGGGCGCGATCGCCTTGTCGTCGCTGGTCCAGACCGTGTTCTTGGTCGTGCTCGGCCTGCGTGGCCGGCGGCTGGCGCAGCGCCTCGACGAGATCCAGCAGGGTCTCGATCGCGAGATCCGGCCGAGCCTCGAGAGCCTGGCCCGGATGACCCGGAACCTCAGCGAGGTCTCCGACCTGGCGGTGCTCCAGGCACGGCGCATAGACGCGCTGGTGGTGGACACCACGGAGAGGTTCGAGGATGTGGCGGCGCTGCTCCGAGGCTTGCTGCTCCGCCCCTGGGGCCGCTTCGGCCGCATCTCGGCGTTCGTGCACGGGATAAGGCGCGGCTACGAGGTCTATCGCCGTCTCGGTGCCAGCGAGCCCAGACGGGCGGCCAACCTCCGCCGCCGCGACGAACGTTACGACGAGGACGAGCACCTCTTCATCTGAGCCGGTCTGCCTCGCCTGACCCGCCGGGCGGCCGGCGTGTGAGACCTGATGCCACGGGTGCTGGTCGTCGACGACGAGCCCGAGATCGCGCGGATGCTGGTCGCCCTCCTGCGGGAGTCGGGGTTCGAGACGCAGGCGGCCGGCTCCGGCGAGGAGGCCCTGGAGGTGCTGGCCTCGACGGGGATCGGGCTGGTGATCCTCGACATCCTGCTCCCCGGCATCGATGGCTTCGAGGTCTGCCGGCGGATCCGAAAGCGGCACGGTCCGGCGCTGCCGGTGGTGCTGCTCACGGGCCTCGAGGACGCCGAGGCGGTTCGCCGCGGCTACCAGGCCGGGGCCGACGACTTCGTCCGTAAGCCCCCGGATCCGGCCTCGTTCGCCCTCAAGGTCAAGGCCTTCCTGCGGAGCCGCCAGGCATTCGATGCCGAGCGCCGCCACGCGGCGTCCTTACAGCGGCTGTCCGACCTGGTGGCGGCGATGGCGGCCACCAGCGGACGGACCCCGCTGATTGAGCTGACCCTCTCGCGGGTCAGTCGCGACCTGGGATACACGGGCGCGGCCTTCTACCGGAGGAGCGAAGATGGCCCCGGGCTTCGCCTCGAGAGGGGGGTGGGCTCCCTGGCCGAGGGAGCCGAGACGCTCGACGCGGGGCTCCTCCGGCGCGCCCTCGAGCAGGCCCGGCTGACCGAGTCGGAGCACCGGGGAGGTGGCCGTGAGGTGGCGGTGCCGATCCAGGCCCGCGAGGGGGTGCTGGGCGTCCTCGGGCTGGTCGGGCGCAGCCCCCGGGTGGACGAAGAGGCGAGCCTGCTGTCGGCGATCGCCGGTCAGCTCTCGGTGGGGCTGCAGAAGGCGGACAGCGTGGGCGCCACCGAGCGGCTGGCTCGCGAGATGGCCACCCTCTACGAGCTGAGCCTCGAGACCACCGCGCTGCGCGAGCTGCGCCATCTGTTCGTGAAGGCCACCGAAGACGCCGGCCGCCTGATCGGAGCCGATCACACCTCGGCGCTCCGGCTCGACCACAAGCAGAGCCTGCTCAAGCTGTTCGTCGCCTGGGCCCGGGAGCCGGACACCGACGCCTACCTCGAGCCCGCGTTCAAGCTGGGGGAGGGGATCGCGGGACGGGTGGCCCGAGACCGGGTCCCGGCCCTCGTCGACGACACCGGGCACGATGCCGATTTCGTCCCCAAGGGAAACCCGGTGGCGCGTCTGATCTGCGTCCCCGTCACCTACTTCGACCGGGAGCAAGACGTGCCAGCGGTGTTCGGCGTCTTGAACGCCACCCGGCGCCCGGGAGCGCCGCCCTTCACCAAGGAGGACCTCGGCTATCTGACCCGTTTCGCCAGCCAGCTCTCGGTTGCCGTCGCCAACTCGATGGCGTTCGCCGCCGAGCACGAGCGGGGCGAGCAGCTCCGTCTGGTCAACACGTTGCTCCGTGAGGTCACCGGCAGCCTCTCCCGGCACACCATCCTGGAGACGGCGGCACGTCGGATCCACCAGGCGTTCGGAGGGCCCACCGTCAGGTGGTTGGTGCCCGACCGGGAGGCCGGCGTCTTCCGGGTGGAGCTCTCGGCGGGCGCCCGTTTTCCGTCCGGTCGGGGGGCGGTGCCGTTGGACATCGGGCCGCTGGGACGCGTCCTGACCGAGCGCTGCACCGTGCTGCTCCGGGAACCGTCCGAGGTGGGAGGCGATGGTGCGTTCGGCGCCGCTCAAAGCGGTGTGCTGGTGCCGATTCAGTCGAGCGGCGAGGTGAACGCGGTGCTGGCGGTGACCAGCGAGGCCCCCGGGCGGTTCGATCGAGAGCAGCGGATCACCCTCGAGACGCTGGCCGACGGGATCGGCATCATCCTGCGTAACGCCGAGCTGTTCCATGCCCTGGAGCGTACGAACGCCGAGCTGGTGGAGCTCGACCGCCTCAAGAGCGAGCTGGTCAACGTCGTGGCCCACGACCTGCGAGCCCCCCTCTCGGGGGTGATGAGCCACGCCGAGATGCTGGCCAGCCAGCCGGAGGCGCCGGGGATGGAGCGCGTCGAGCGGGCCCGTGGGATCGTGGGGGCGGCCGTCCACATGGCCAACCTGGTGGACAAGACGCTACAGACCATGCGGCTGGACAGCGGCGACTTTCCGTTCGACTTCGGAATCATCGACCTGGCGGCCTCGGTCCGGGAGGTGCTCGAGAGACTCCCTGAGGACGCCGGGCATCCGGTCCGTCTGGCGCTGCCCGAGGATCCGGTGGCCTGCTGGGCCGACCGCTCGAGGATCTGTCAGGTGCTCGAGAACCTGCTCTCGAACGCGGTCAAGTACTCGCCGGACGGAGGGCCGATCGAGCTGGAGCTGGTCAGAGAGGGCGAGCAGGCCACGGTCGCGGTGCGTGATCGTGGCATCGGCCTGGCCGTGGAGGAGGTGAGCCAGCTTTTTCGCGCCTTCACCCGGGTGCGGAACGAGCGGACGGCGGGGATCGAGGGGGCCGGCCTGGGCCTCTACATCTGCGACCGGATCATCCGCGCCCATGGCGGCCGCCTGTGGGCCGTGCCGCGGGACGGCGGCGGCACCAGCTTCTGCTTCGCGCTTCCGGTCTACGGGGCCGCCGCCCAGAGCCGGGCGCCGGTGATCCTGGTGGCCGCCGGCGACGAGAGCACCCGGGGCGAGCTGCGCGGGCTGATCGAGGAGATGGGCTTCGAGGTCTGTGAGACGAGCCATGGGGTCGAGGCCCTGGAGGCGGCGGCGCGGGTGCGGCCGGGCGCCATCGTGCTGGACCGGATCTTGCCGAGGCTGGGCGCCGAAGCCGTGGCCCAACGCCTGAAGCGCAGCCCGGCAACCGCCGACACGCCGCTGATCGCCCTGGTGGGCCCCACCCAGGGGACCCACTCGCCCCGCCTCTTCAACCGAGTCCTCAGCAAGCCCCTCGACCGGCAGGCCCTCGAAGCAGCCCTCGACGGCGCGCTCCGACGGTCCCCCTGACCGGTCCCCCTGACCGGTCCCCCTGACCGGTCCGGTGCTGGCA
>CAZNNH010000050.1:18543-36077 GCA_964574335.1 uncultured Acidobacteriota bacterium
CGGTCCCCCTGACCGGTCCCCCTGACCGGTCCCCCTGACCGGTCCGGTGCTGGCAGCTCGGTGGGTTCTGCTATCCTGGCAGCGCAACCATGGAGCGAGTTCTCGAGGCGGTCCTCGCGGCCGCTCGTGACGCCCAGCCGGCGGCCCTGCTGACGGTGGTGGCGACCGAGGGTTCGACCCCCCAGAAGGCGGGGGTGAAGATGCTCGTCTACCCCGACGGCGGGCTGGTGGGGACCATCGGCGGCGGATGTGTCGAGGCCGAGATGGCACGGCGGGCGCGAGAGGTGATCCGGAGCGGCAAGCCACAGCTCGCCTCGTACGATCTGACCCCGGAGCAGGCGGGGGAGGACGGCCTGGTCTGCGGGGGGAGGATGCAGGTGTTCATCGAGCCGATCGAGGGCACGCCCACCTTGTGCCTGTTCGGCGCCGGGCACGTGGCGGTGCCCCTGTCGCGCCTGGCGAAGCTGGTTGGCTTTCGCGTCGAGGTCGTCGACGACCGGGCCAAGTTCGCGAGCCGCGAGCGCTTCCCGGACGCCGACAAGATCCTGGTGGAGGAGTTCGCCGCCGCCGCTGACCAGCTCACCCTGGGGAGGGGCAGCTTCGTGGTGGTGGTGACCCGAGGCCACAAGGGTGACGCCGACGCCCTGGCGGCGGTGCTAGGCCGGGAGCTGCGCTACGTGGGGCTCTTGGGGAGCAAGCCCAAGATGGTCCACGTCTTCAGCGCCCTCGCCCAACGGGGGGTGGCGCCCGAAGCCCTGGCCCAGGTCCACGTCCCGGTAGGGCTCGCCATCGGCGCGCTGACGCCCGAGGAGATCGCCGTGAGCATCCTCGCCGAGATGATCGCCGTCCGGCGGGGTGTCGATCCGGCCCATGCCGGCTCCCTCAGGGCCGAGCCGCCGGGCCGCCTCAAGACCGGCGCCTGAGAGGATCTCAAGTCGCTTGGCAACCCAGCCAGCCTAAATTACCGCTTGACAAGAGGATACCGGATTCCTAGGATGAGGACGGAGGTGTCCATGCGGTCTGCGTGTGCGGCGGTGCTGGCAGCCCTGCTGGTCTGCCCCCCTAGCTTGATGGCGGCCCCCGCCACCGGCGTCGTCCAGGGCCGGGTGACGGTCGACGGCCGACCGCTGAGCGGGATCGATCTCTCGCTCGTCAACATCGGCTCGGGAGAGGTGCTGGTGGCGCAGTCGGGGGCCGAGGGGCGTTACGAGCTCGACGCCGCACCGGGGAGCTACCTGATCACCGGTGACTCCCGCTCCGGGCTCTCGGTCAGCCGCGCGCCTTCGGTTGTCAACGTCGAGCCCGGGCAAGTCGCCTCGGCCGACCTGGAGTTCGTGGCCCTCACCGTTCCCATCGTGCAGGAGGGCCTGCCGGAGACCTCCGAGGAGGGGGCGACGATCCAGCACCAGGGGGTCGGCTGCATGGTGGCGGGCGAGTTCCCGATCCTGGACGCCTTGATCGAGCCGGCCACCGTGGTGGTCCGGGCCCGCGTCTATTTCCGCTCCGCGCTCTCCGACGAGTGGTACTTCGTCGAGATGGTCCAGACCGAAGGGCTGTTCCGTGGCTGGTTGCCCCGCCCGCAGCTCGCCGCCAGCCCCATCACCTACCACGTCCAGGCCACCACCACGGACTTCAAGGACATCCGGACCGAGGACTACGAGGCGACGGTGGTGGAGTTCGAGGACGAGTGCGAGGACAAGGTCCTGGCGGCCTACGGCGAGCCGTCGGGAGAGCTCACCGTCTTCTCGGCGGCCACCGGGGCCGAAGCGACGCTGCCGGTCGGCTTCGCCGCCGGCGGCCTGGCGCTGGGCGCGGGGGCGCTGGCCGCCATCCTGATCGGTGCCACCGCCGCCGGTGTCGGCGTCAGCCAGGTGGTGCGCAACACGCCGACACCCACGCCGACGCCCACCCCGACGCCCACCCCGACGCCCACCCCGACGCCCACGGTGCCGCCCACGCCGACGCCGGAGCCGACGCCGGGTCCGTGGACGCTCTCGGTCGAGATCAACGAAGGCTACGGCCTGGGCGAGGTCGGCGTCGACCCGCTGCAGGACCTCTACAGCGACGGACAGCGCGTGGTCCTGCGCGCGGTTCCCACCACCCTCGAGGTCACGCCTCCCGAGGAGGCCTACTTCATTGGGTGGGGCGGGCACTGCTCCTCTGCCCGGATGGCCCCGGTCTGCACCCTGGTGATGGACGAGAACAAGCAGGTCTTCGCCGCATTCGGCCGGCGGCCGGCCACGGTCGTCCCCTAGCGTCCCGACGACGGCGTCGGCCGCTCCGGACCCATCGGTGGGGGGGCTTGCGGATACCGGCGTGGGCGGCCGGTCGACGGGCGAGCTCTCGGCGGCGCCATGGCCAGGCCGCACAGCGCCGCGAGGGCCGCGCCGTTGGCGGGGATCCGCCAGTCGAAGTCGACCAGGGCGTGCACACAGGAGGCGGCGATTCCCGCGAAGACCCCGGCGGTGATGGCATCTCGCCGAACCTGGGCGACGGCCGCTTGAAGCAGGCGGCGCGTCAGCAGCGCCACCGGGATCAGGCCGACCACTCCCAGCTCGAACAGGATCTGCAGGTAGTCGTTGTGGGCCTGGCCCCACAGGTTGTGTCGGTCGATGGTCTGGTAGGGACGGAAGGCCCAGCCGAAGGCGTTGAGCCCGGCGCCGAACACGGGGAAGTAGCGGACCATGGCGAGCATGTCGACCCAGGCGTCGTAGCGGTTGAAGCCGCGGCTCTCGAAGCTCTGCAGCATCGCTCCCAGGTCCACGGTGGTGAGGCCCAACGCCAGCAGCAGCACCAGCACCAGAAGCGCTGCCCGGCGGTAGCGGAACAGGACCAGGAACACCGGCACGGAGACCAGGCAGGCCGCGATCGCCCCCCGCGACTGCGCGGCCAGCAGGGCCACCAGCAGCACGATCGTGATGGCCGACCGCCAGGCCACGGCGTTGGCGGCCGGGTCGAGCACCGCGCGCCAGAGCCTGCGACCGCGCCGCCGGGCCAGCACCTCCTCGAGCGACTCGGCCACGAACCCGAAGCCGAGCGGGAGGACCATGGCGAGATAGCCGGCCAGGTGGTTGCGGTTGATGTAGGGGCCGAATACCGCCCAGTCGGTGCTGACGTGGAGGAACCCGTAGATGCGCGTCGGGTGAGCAGACGCGGCCTGCACCAGGGCAGCCACCGCCAGCGCCAGGCCGGTCCCCAGGAGCGCCGCGCACAGCCGCCGCCGCCACCGGCGCTCCTGAAAATCCCGGAAGACGGTGGCATAGAGCAGGCCCATGCCGGCGAGGAACACGAGGCCCCGGAGGGTGTCGCTCGGGCAGACGCTGATCGGCCTCCAGGGACGCACCGGCAGCGGGGGGATGTGATAGGCGGCGTACGAGCCAGGAGAGACGAAGCGCAGCAGCTCAGGTGGCAGCGGCAGCAGTTGCAGCAGCACCAGCGCCAGCAGGGCCCACAGCGGGCCCTGTCCGGGCAGCTCGGGCACCCGCTCGCCCTGGCTCCGTCGCCAGTGTCCGCGCACCCACGACCAGGCCCCGGCCAGGAAGGCGATGCCGAGCAGGGGCCGGTAGGCGAAGGGGTGGACCGCGCCGAACACAAGCGGCGCCAGAACCAGCGCCCCCATCACCGCCAGGCGGAGCACGAAGGCGCGGTCCCTGACCTGGGACGCTGCTGGCGCGGTGGCGCGGCTCACCGTGTCGGCCGGGTCGGCGTGTCCTTCAACGTCTCGATGCCCCGGACCTTGCCGCCGCTGTCGTAGCGGAGGCGCCGGTCGGGACGGCCGTCGCCATCGCTGTCGAAGTCCTCGAAGCTCAAGATCCCCGTCCGCCAGTCCTGCCAACGGTCGATCCGGCCATCACGATCCGAGTCGACCTCGACGGCGACGATCCGCCCGGCCTCGAAGACCTCGACTCGCTCAGGTCGCCCGTCGGAGTTGGAGTCGTACTCGATCCGGTTGGGCAGGCCGTCCGGACCGAGGTAGGACCAGCGCTGCGGCGCTCCCCCTCGGGCCGCCGAGCCGACCTTCACCAGCTGCCCCTGCTCGTCGTAGTGCTCCCAGCGGTCGATGGTGCCGTCGAAATCGGTGTCGACCTCCAACAGCCGGGCCCGCTCGGCACCGTCGTGGTGGGCGATGTTGTCGGGTCGGCCGTCGCCGTTGCTGTCGAACTCGATGCGCTGGAGCCGTCCGGCGGCGTCGTAGTAGGCCCGGTAGGGGCCGCGCTCGACCAGCCTCAGCTCCGAGCCGTCCTCGCCCTTCACCCGGGTCCACTCGGCGGAGCGGCCGCGCTTCGTGTACAGGCAACCCCCCTCGTCGCAGGCGACGCCGAGGACGAGCAACAGGACCGCCGCCAGGATGCGGGCCGGAAGGCCCTGGAGGCTGCCGGGCCGGGGCCGACCGGCAGGGACCAGATCGGGGCGGCAGTCCCGGGATCGCACGGTTGGGCCGACGGACGAGCCGCGTGACATGGCGAGCTATTTTAGCATCCGCACCCGGTCCTACCTCCAGGTGAGGACGTTGGTGCAGGTGTCGTTGCGGTCGTTGGTCACCGTGGCGCGCAAGCTCCACGAGGTCTCACCGTCGCTCCAGGAGCCCGTGATCTCCTGCAGCAGCGCTCGCGTCTGCGGCTCCACCGCCCGGACCACGGGGATGGCGTCGCTGGCGCGCCGGCTGCCGCTCGCCGTGACCGTCAGCGAGAGGTTCTTCAGGCGGACGACCCGCTTGCCGAAGTTGGCGAGGTAGACCCCGATCGAGTAGGGCTGGCCGGGGCGGGGCGAGGCAGGCTGGGCCTCGAACTCGACCCTGGCGGCGAAGTCGGCGGCCTGCTCCACCGCCGCGACGCCCTCCATGTCGAAACCTTTCGGGCCGTCCTTGGCCTCCCGGCCGCTGCGCACGCGGGACTGACCGGCGACCAGGGTCCGGGCCGGGCCGGACGGCGCCGTGCTCTGGCGCTCCGCAGGGGCGGGGCTGGGTGGCGGTGGCCGCACCGGCGCCGTTGATGCCACCGTGGGGTGTGGGCGCGGGGCGGGCGCCGTCGTCGACGGATGCGTGCGCCGCGTCGGGACAGGTGCGCGCGCCTCTCCGGCGGGGGGCGCAGGAGGAGGCAGGGCGGACACGACGGTCACGATCTCCTCGATGGGGGGCTTCTCTGGCGTGTCGAGGCCGGACGACGCGCCGGCACGCGACGCCGCTGCCCCCACGTCGTACGTGACCGTCGGTCCCGTCTCGGCCGGCCTCATGGCCGGTGCGGGCTCGCGGACAGCCGGACGTCCGGGTCCCCAGTAGAGCAGGGTGATGGCTCCCGCCAGTCCCAGGACGCCTCCCGCGCCGGCCGCGACCAGAAGCCCGGTCGCCGAACGGCGCGGCCTGGAAGCGGGACGCTGGAGCGGCTGCGCCGGGAGGGCGGGCGGGAGGACCCGCGGCGTCGAGGCGACCGGCGGCGGTGCCGGTGTGACCGGTGGCGGCGCTGGCGCGACCGGTGGCGGAACAGGTCGTGGCCCCGAGCGGGCCGGCGCACCCTCGCTCTCGAGCCGGGGTGTGAGGGTTGCCCTCTGCCCCTCCAGCGTCAGCGAACGCGCCTTCTCGATCGCCCCAATCAGCTCCGCCGTCACCTGGTAGCGCTCGTGGGGCTGCTTGGCCAGTGCCGTGGCCAGGAGCGGCAGCGCTGCGGCCGGCAGTCGGGCCGCCCGCGGACCGTGGAGCGGGGGCTCGTCCTCGAGGTGCTTGAACAGCGTGATGATCGGCGTGTCGCCGGAGAAGGGGACAGCCCCCGAGAAGATCTCGAAGAGCACCACGCCGAACGAGTAGATGTCGCTCCTCAGGTCCGGCGGCTGGCCCCGGACCTGCTCAGGGCTCATGTACTCCGGCGTCCCCATGATCTGGCCGGTTCCCGTGAGGCTGGACTCGGCGTCCTGCTGCTTGGCGATGCCGAAGTCGAGCAGGCGCACCCGACCGGCAGAGTCGATCATGATGTTCCCGGTCTTGAGGTCGCGGTGGATCACGCCGGCATCGTGGATGGCCTTCAGCCCGTGGGCGACCTGGAGCCCGATATCGAATGCCGCCTCCACCGACAGCCCGTGCGGCTCGCTGACCAGGTCCTTGAGGTTGGTCCCCTCGATCAGCTCCATCGAGATGAAGACCAGGCCGTCATCTTCCTGGTAGTCGTGGATCGCGCAGACGTTGCGATGTCGGACCTTGCGGGCCAGCTTGATCTCGGCCAGCAGCCGGCGCACCGCGCCTGAGTCCCGAGCGACCTCGGGGCGAAGGGTCTTGAGGGCCACCGCCTCGTCCAGGACCCGATCGTGGGCGCGATAGATCATGCCCACGCCACCCCGGCCGATGAGGCCGCGGATCTCGTAGCGGGCGCCCAGCAGGGCCCCGTCCGGGAGGCTCAGCAGCAGCTTCCCGCAGGCGGCGCAGGTTTCCATCCTGTCGCTGCTGCTGGCTCCGCAGTGAGGGCATTCCATGTGGGGAAGGCACCGGCCGTGGATGCTGTGGGCGACGATTGTAGGCGGCGTGGCCGTCCCGATCAACACGACCACGGGGACGCGGGGATGGCACACGGCAGAGAGTTCGGGTATGGTCGGAGGGTGGGCACCCGGGCGAATGATCGGTAGCGGCGAGAGCCGGGGGCGGGAGGTCGGAGGGTGCTGGCGCCGGCGCCTTCTGCTGGCCCTACCTGCGCTGCTCCTGGTGACGGCCGCACCGTCCGCCACGGCTGGCAAGAAGAAGGCACCGCCGCCGGAACTGCCCCTCCTGCACCGGCACCCCTCGGGCAGGTTCACGTTTCGCACCCCACAGAGCTGGAGCGTGGGTCTTTCCCCCGAACACCCCGAGACGCTCGAGGCCGGGGGCGACGGGCTGCTGGTGAGGTTCATCTTCCGAGAGGGCGAGGCCGGACTGGACGGCCTCCACGTGGCCTGCCTGGACGAGCGTCTCGCCGGCCCCATGGAGACCCAGCCCGGCGTGGACTACGAGTACGACTTTCTGAGCGGGACGGTATCGGGCTTCGAGGTGATGGACTCGGCCTTCGTGGTCCGCTACGACAAGCCGATCGAGGGCCACCGGAAGTGGCGGCAGCGCAACCTGACGCTGGTCGGCGGTGGCATCTCGCTGTGCGCGATCAGCTACGCCCCCGCAGACCGGTGGAAGCGGTCCGCCGAGACCCGGGCCCTGCTCGATGCCGTGCTGGAGAGCCCGCGGTTCGAGCCGAGCCCGTAGGCCGGATCCTTCCTGGGCTCAGCTTCGAAGGAACACTCAGGACGACGTCCCCGGCCCGTCATTCGGAGGGCGCCGGGCGAGACAGCAGCCGAAGAATCTGGGGACCCAGGCGTCGCCGTTCCGGCGCGCCCGGTCAGGCAGACAAGACGGCGGTCTCGCCCGCCAGGCTCTCCTGCACGATCTTGACCCCGACGCTGGCCCCGATCCGGTCGGCGCCCGCCTCGATCATTGCCTGAGCGGCACCAAGGTCCCGGACCCCTCCGGCCGCCTTGACGCCCATCTGCGAGCCCACCACCCGCCGCATCAGGGCCACGTCGGCCACGGTGGCGCCGCCCGGCCCGAATCCCGTCGAGGTCTTGACGAAGGCGGCACCGGCCACCCGGCTCAGCACACAGGCCTTGACCTTCTCGTCGTCGCTCAGGAGCGCGGTCTCCAGGATCACCTTGACCAGGGCGCCACACCCGCGGGAGGCCTCGACGACACCCCTGATGTCGCGCTCGACCAGAGGGTAGTCTCCGCTCCTGAGCGCGCCGACGTTGATGACCATGTCGACTTCGCAGGCACCCTCGGCGGCTGCCCGGGAGGCCTCGTAGGCCTTGACCTCGGGGAGCGTGGCGCCGAGGGGGAAGCCCACCACCGTGCAGACACCGGTCTCGGAGCCTTTCAAGAGATGGGCGCACAGGGGCACCCAGGTGGGGTTGACGCAGACGGTGGCGAAGGCGTGGGTCAGCGCCTCGCTGCACAGCTTCTCGATCTGCTCGCGGGTCGCCTCGGGCTTGAGCAGGGTGTGGTCGATGCGCCGGGCGATGGAGCGTGGGTAGCTGGCGCTGCTGGCGGCGAGCCCGAAGCGGGCGGCGCCCTCGGACACCATCCGGTCCAGGCGGTCGGGGCAGCAGTCGTCGGGGACGGCGTGGCAGTCACAGGAGGCGGCCATCGTCCCGAGCTGGGCCATCACCGCACGGACGATGCTCTCCACCAGCCTGGGGTCGGTCACGCGCCCTCGATCTCCATGATCTTGGCCACCCGCCGCTGGTGCCGGGGCTCCACGCATTCCGTCGACAGGAAGACCTCCAGGATCTCCAGCATGCGGCGCGCGTCGACGAAGCGTGCCCCCAGCGTCAACACGTTGGCGTCGTTGTGCTCGCGAGCGTTGCGGGCGGCGGCGGCGTCGACGCAGGGTGCGGCACGCACCCCCCTGACCTTGTTGGCGGCCATGGCCGAGCCGATCCCGGCGCCGTCGACGATGATCCCGAGGTGGGCCTCGCCCTTCCGGACCGCCTCGGCCACCCGCCGGGCGATGTCCGGGTAGTCCACGGGTTCCGTGGAGAAGGTGCCGTGGTCATGGAAGCGGCGGCCGAGCCGGGAGAGGGCCCCCTTGATCTGCTCCTTGAGCTCGAACCCGCCATGATCGGCGCCCAGCGCGATCACCTGGGTCACCTCGGGCGCGGAGGCGTGCACGATCCGCACCCCACGGGTATTGGCCACCTCCCGGGCCCACGGCGTCACCGTGGCCCCCACCGAGGTGCGCAGCTCCGCTCCGGGAGGGGTGCCGAGCACGTCTTCAGCGGTGACGAGGTCCTTCATGGCAGAGCGACGATCGGTCGATGGTAGCACGCCTCCCCGAAGCCGGCGTGGAGCCGGTATGATGGGCGGCCATGTCGGGGTTCGAGCGCCTGGAAGGCGAGCTGCGCTGCGACGGTCGTTCACTGGAGGAGGCCGCTCGACGTTTCGGGACGCCGCTCTTCGTCTACGGCCGCTCTGCGATGGAGGCCGCGTACCGAGGGTACGACCAGGCCTTCGCCGCCGTCCCTCACCGCATCTGCTACGCGCTCAAGGCCAACGCCTCGGGGGAGGTGCTCCGCGTCTTCGCCCGGCTCGGCGCCGGCGCCGACATCGTCTCCGGGCTGGAGCTACGCGCCGCGCTACGGGCCGGCTTCTCGGCCGAGCGCATCATCTTCTCCGGGGTTGGCAAGACCGACGACGAGCTGGCACTGGGCCTTCGCCACCGGATCGGCGAGTTCAACGTCGAGAGCGAGGACGAGATGCTGCGGCTCTCGCGTCTGGCCGGTTCCGAAGGCGCCCGAGCCCGAGTCACGCTCCGGGTCAACCCCGACATCGATCCCGGGTCGCATCCCTACATCTCGACCGGGCTGCGCGCCAGCAAGTTCGGGATCGAGAGCGCCCGGGCGGTGGAGATCCTCGAACGGGCTCGCCGGCTCCCCGGGATCGAGGTCTCGGGCCTGCAATGCCACATCGGCTCCCAGATCACCGACCTCTCGCCCCTGGCCGAGGCCGCCGCCGAGCTGGCGCGACTGTCGCGCCAGCTCCTCGATGCCGGCTTCGGGCTGCGGACCATCGATCTCGGGGGAGGGCTGGGCGTCGACTACCACGGCGACGGTGGCTACGGCCCGGCGGAGCTGGCGGAAGCCGTGCTGCCGGCCCTCTCCGGCCTGCCGCTCGAGCTGATCCTGGAGCCGGGCCGCTCGCTGGTCGCCGCCGCGGGTCTCCTGCTGACCCGGGTGCTGTTCGTCAAGCGCAGCTCGGTGAAGACCTTCGTGGTCGTGGACGCCGGGATGAACGACCTGCTGAGGCCCGCCCTCTACGACGCGTTCCACCGCATCGAGCCGGTCACCACCCGGGGGCGGCGGGAGGTCCAGGTGGACGTCGTGGGGCCGGTCTGCGAGTCCTCGGACTTCCTGGCGCGGGACCGGGTGCTCGAGACGGTCGAGCCGGGCGAGCTGCTGGCGGTACGCGACGCCGGAGCCTACGCCTTCGTGATGTCCTCCAACTACAACCTACGACCCCGGGCCGCCGAGGCCCTGGTGGAGCCGGCCGGCCTGCGGCTGATCAGACGGCGCGAAAGGTTCGAGGACCTCTTGGCGACCGAGGTCCTCGAGTAGTCGGCTCGAAGGCGTCCGATCAGTTCGGCGACGGGGCGCGCGTGCTCTGCGAGGAGGCGCCCGAGCTGGCCAGCAGCCCCTGCAGGCCGCCGGCGGTGACCGACAGCACCGAGCCGCTGCCGCTCGCACCCGCCTCCTGGACCCGCTCGAACTCGATCACGCTCTTGCGGAAGTCCAGCTCGGCCTGGAGCTGCGAGACCTCGGCCAGGGCCAGGTCCCGCTGGGCCTGGGTGACCAGGTAGCTGGTCGACATGCCGGCCGCGAACTTCTTCTGCTCGGCGTCGAGGCGGCGATCCATGAGCACTCGGGAGGCACGGGTCGCCTCCACCCGCTTGAAGTTGGTCTCCACCGCCCGGCCGGCGCTGCGCACCTCGGTGGCTATCTGTAGCTCCAGGCGGCGGACGATCGACTGCCGCTGGTCGCGGGCGATCTGGGCCCGGGCCGCCACCGCCTTGGCCTCGCGGTTTCGGATCGGCATGGAGAACTGCACGCCCACCGCCCAGGTCGGGTAGCTCAGGCCGAAGGCATCGGAGACCGCGTCACTGTAGCCTCCCTCGATGGTGTCGACGACCGGTCCGCCGAGACTGTCGCGGATCAGGTTGGTGCCTCCCACGCCGCTGCCCCCGTAGCTGGCCACCAGGTTCAGCGAGGGGAGCTTCTGGTTCCGGGCCAGCTCCAGCTCGTACTCGGTGGTCTCGACACCCATCCGCGCCGCCACCATGTCGGTCCGCTCCTCGAGGGCCCGCTGCAGGGCCGCCTCGAGGTCGATCTGGACCGGCTGGGCCTCGTAGCGGTCGGTGGGCACCACCCGGGACGCCCAGGAGGCCCGGTCGTACTCGGGGAAGATCATGCGCTTGAGGGCGTCCTGGGCATCCGCGAGCAGCCCCTCGGCGGTGATCACGCCCTCCTCGCGGGCCGCCACCTCGGCCTGCGCCTCGACCACGTCGAGGGGGGCCAGGGTGCCGACCCGGACCTTGATCTCGTTCTCGTCCTGCAGCTTCTTGGCCAGGGTCAGGTTCTTCCGGGCCGCCTCCAGGTTGTCCATCGTGGCGATCACGTCGTAGTAGCGGGCCTGGACGTTGGCGCGGATGTTGATCACCTGCTGGCGGAACTGGACGTCGGAGATCTCCTTGTTCTTCTTGGCCGCCCGGATCTGGTTACGGCCGACGTCGATCTTCAGGTTGGCCAGCAGCGGCTGGGTGAACTGGGCGGTGAGGTCGACCGAGTAGCTCGGGTTGAAGGTCGTGAAGACGCTGTTGGTGTTCTGGCGCCGGTTGTTGAAGTCGAGGGAGAGCGAGCCGCCGGTCTTGAGGGACTGGCTCAACCCGAGGTTGTAGATGAGAGAGTTGGTGTTCACCTCGGTGCCGCCCGAGAAGGCGCTGCTCTGGGGAGTGGTGGTCTTGTTGTAGTAGAGCAGGCCGGTCACGGAGGTGTCGTACCGCCCGTTGGCCTGGGTGATGGAATATGCGGCGGCCTCGGGGCCAAAGCGCTCGACCGCGATGTCGACGTTGTTCTCGAGGGCCCGGGCCACGGCGTCCTGGAGGGACAGCTCCAGGACGGGTTGCTCCTCGGCGGCCAGCCCGGGTAGGGCCCAGAGCAGGCCCAGGGCGAGCGGGAGCAGGTACTTGACCGGGCTTGTGGGTTGTCGGCTCATTTGTGCTTTGACCTCCAGCAGGTTCGGTTCGATCGGGAACCCGAGCGCCCCGGGGGATTATATCCCGGGCCCAGAATCACTTCGGCGAGCCCCACCGGAATGAACGATCCGGGCCTGCCAAAAGATCCGCCCTTTTTGCCCGAATCTGGACGCTCGGCGAGCCAGCGGCCCTGTCCGGTCCGGCCCCCAGCCCTGGCCTCTGGGTGTTTGACCTCGGTGGCCGGCCTGGGGTTTGAGGAATCCCCCAAAAAAGAGAAGGCGGGAGGCCCCCGAAGGGGCCCCCCGCAGCCCGTGACGTCCCTCGCCAGGCTAGAAGAGCAGACGGAAGCCCATCTGCATCTGCCAGCGGGAGCGGAGATCGTCCCGGTCCCACTTTACGTAGCTGGGTGAGGTGAGCGTGCCGATGTCGTAGACCATCTGTCCCGAGGCCTGGTCGAGGCTGACCCGGATCGGGTTGAGGTCGTTGAAGGTCGCGTAGTCCACCACCCCCCAGTCCTTGCTGAGCAGGTTCAGGAAGTTCTGCACCACCAGCGAGTACTGGAGCTTGACGCCCTTGATCGGTACCGTGAACAGGGCGCTGAGGTCGAGCCGGTCGGTCCAGGGGCTGCGCCCGGTGTTGCGCTCGATGATCTGGCCGCGGCTCTCGCGCAGGCTGTCGTCGGCCTCGATGTAGGCGTTGAGGTCGGCCCAGGTGCCGTTGCGAACGATCACCTCGCCCTCGCTGGCCGGCACGTAGAGCAGGTCGTTGCCAAAACGCCCGTCGCCGTTCCAGTCGCCGTTGATGTTGAACGAGTACGGCCGTCCGTTCTTGCCCTCGTAGTAGCCGCCGACGGTGAGCGCCACCGGCCCGAGATCGAAGTCCTTGGACAGGGCCAGGGTGAGCCGATGGCCGGGGGCGTAGCGGGCCGGGGCCACCGGAGCGTTGTTGGGGTCACCGGGGACGTAGTTGTTCCCCCAGTTGGAGGAGGCCTGTGACGAGGTGCCCTCGTTGACGTTGTTGGCCTGGCCGTAGAGGTAGGAGGCCATCACGTAGAGGCCGTCCCTCCAGGGCCGCTCCAGCTTGAGCAGCATGGTCCAGTCGTTGCCCTTGTCGGTGTTGCGGAGCAGGATCACGTTGCTGTAGGCGGACTCCTGGAAGGCGAAGACCGGCCGTCCGTCGGGACGGGTCCCCACTTGGCCGAGGTTGAGGTTGGCGTAGTCGATGTCGTTGACGACGCTCGAGTAGAACAGCTCGGCGGTGCCGGTGAGGCCGAAGAAGCCCAGATCCTGATCGTAGGCGACGCTGGTCCGGAACACCGAGGGGAACTTGTAGTCGGGGTCCACCACGTCGATCTCGTTGGTGAACGAGCGTCCGGAGGCGCCGGTCACGGTGGTGGGCTGGTTGTCGGGGTCGGCCACGAATGGGATGGTGTTCGAGGCGTTGAAGCTGGCGCCGATCCGGGTGAACTCGATGCCGGTGTTCCCGTACTGGTTGGACAGCCACACGTAAGGGGTCCGGCCGCTGATGAAGCCGGCCCCGCCGCGGAGCTGGCGCCTGCCCTCGCCGCCGATGTCCCAGTTGAAGCCCATGCGCGGCGACCACATGGTGGGGCTGGGGGCCACGTCGGTGGCGTAGCCGAACAGGGCGACGGCATCCGGGTTGGCGGTGGGCTTGTCAGGGAAGATGGGGATGTCCACCCGCAGCCCCAGGGTCAGGGTGAAGCTGGGGGCCACCCGCCAGTTGTCGCCGGCGAAGAAGCCGATCTGGTGGACGCTGAACTCGGCGGCCTGCTGGGGGTCGCTGGTGGCCGAGAAGCTGTAGTCGTAGCTCCCGGCGATGCCAGCCTCCAGGTTGTCGAGGCTGCTGAAGCGGTAGGCGCCGAAGTTGTCGCGGATGAAAAGGTTCCTGAACTTGAAGAACTCGTTGTGGGTGCCCACCGTGATCATGTGCCGGCCCTTCTCGAAGGTCACCTCGTCGTGCAGCTCGAAGATGTCCTGGTCCAGCGAGTTGGCGGTGGAGTACTCCTCGCGGCCGGCGCGGAGCTGCGAGCCGTCGGCCAGGTCCACCAACACGAACGGGAAGCGGGACGCCCCGTCACGCTTGTCCCGGATGGTCTGGTAGGTCAGGCGCAGCTCGTTGGTGAGGTGTCCCCAGGTGCTGTTGAGCTGGGCCACCGTCGAGTTGGTGGTGTCGCGAATGGAGTAGAAGTTGTCGGGGAAGTAGTAGCTGCGGCTCGACGGGTAACCGATGTCGTTGTCGGACTTGACGTAGTTGTGGCGGACGGTCAGGCGGTTGTTCTGGTTCAGGTTGAAGTCCAGGCGGGCGAAGACCTTGTTGCTGTTGGTCCCGCGGATGAACTCGGAGGCGCCGCCGGGATCGTACCCGTACTGGTTCTGCATGATGCTCAGGAACCGGGCCACCTCGTCGTGGCGGCCGAAGTCCTGGCCCGAGGCGCCGTCCGCCGAGTAGCCGGAGGGAGTGTCCTTGCGGCCCCAGTCGACGTTGGCGAAGAAGAAGGCCCGGTCCTGGACGATCGGGCCGCCCAGGCTGGCCCCGAACTGCTTGTCGTCGAAGGCCGCGATCGGCTGCTGGTCCGGGCCGTCGCCGACGAAGGCCTCGCTGCGGAAGTAGTAGTAGCCGGTGCCGTGGAAGGCGTTGGTTCCGCTCTTGGTGACGGCGTTCACGCCGCCGCCGGTGAACCCGCCCTGGCGGACGTCATAGGGCGAGACCACGAGCTGCAGCTCCTGGATGGCGTCCAGGCTGATCGGCTGCGCCTCGGTCTGGCCCCCCGGGGTCCCCGAGGCGGCCAGGCCGAACAGGTCGTTGTTGACCGCCCCGTCGATCTGGATGTTGTTGTAGCGGTTGTTGCGGCCCGCCACCGAAAGGGCGTCCTGCGACCCGCTCTCGCCGTCGCTGACGAAGTAGGGTGAGAGCCGGGCGAAGTCCTGGATTGCCCTGGCCACCGTGGGCAGCTTCTCGATCGTCTCCTCGGAGACGTTGGTGGCCGGTCCGTTGGCCGCCGGCGAGATGATCGTGCCCACCTCGGCGGTCACCTCGACCGTCTCCTCCATCGCTTCTATCGGCAGCATGAAGGAGAGGTGGCGGTCCTCGCTCAGGGCCACCATCACCTTGCCCACCTGCCGGTCCTGGAAGCCGTCCAGCGAGACGGTGACCTGGTACGGCCCGCCGACCCGTACGTTCAGGATGCTGAAACGGCCATCCGGCCCGGTCACGACCGTGTAGCGTGTCCCGGTCGGCTCGTGCACGGCCGTGACGCTCGCCCCCGGCAGCACGGCGGAGCTCTCGTCGACGACGAGACCCGAGATAGCGCCCGTCGTGGCGCTCTGGGCCCAGAGCCCGGTTGGGCTGACGACCAGCGCCGCCGAAAGCACTGCAAACGCGATCCAGAGCTTCGATCGCTCCCTCATCTAGAAACCTCCTGCATCGACGAGCCGTACCTCACGGATCGTCCCGAGTGTGACTCCCATCTCTATCCGCTTCCCGGTACCAAGTCAACGGGGATCCCGATCCCCGTGCCGTCGCCCGGCTGGGCACCCCCGAGGGGCCCCGGTCGACGAGGTCGACCTATCCGAAGCGGACGCATATAATCACCCTCTCGCCGAGGAGATGGATGGATGAAGGTGTTACTTTCCCGTGACGAGATCGGCCGCCGGGTGGCCGAGATGGGCCAGGAGATCACCCGCGACTACGCGGGCCGCGAGCCGCACCTGGTGGGCGTCCTCAAGGGCGCCTGCACCTTCCTGACCGATCTGTGCCGCCACATCGAGCTGCCGATGACGATGGACTTCATCGCCGTCTCCTCGTACGGCGCCGCCACCAAGAGCTCGGGGGAGGTGCGCCTGATCAAGGATCTGGATCAGGGCCTGGACGGGCGCGACCTGCTGATCGTGGAGGACATCGTCGACACCGGGCTGACCCTCAACTACCTGATGAACGTGCTGCGCGCCCGGGGCCCCCATACCCTCAAGGTGGCGAGCCTGCTATCGAAGCCCTCCCGCCGGCTGGTGGAGATCCCCGTGGACTACATCGGCTTCACCATCGAGGACCA
The DNA here is from genome assembly GCA_964574335.1 of uncultured Acidobacteriota bacterium. Taxonomy (GTDB): domain Bacteria; phylum Acidobacteriota; class Vicinamibacteria; order Fen-336; family Fen-336; genus CAZNNH01. Next base: position 34,360 of record CAZNNH010000050.1, read on the forward strand.
CTTCGTGGTCGGCTACGGTCTCGACTACAACGAGAAGTTCCGGAACCTCCCCGAGATCGGCATCTACGGGACGGACTGATCTCAGACGCGACGTCGGAAGCTGGTACGTCCGGGTCCGGGGGATCGGGGGGCGGGAGCCCCCCGCTTGATAGCGGCGGCCGAATTCACTTCGGGTGGCGGGTCCGGGTCCGGGGGATCGGGGGGCGGGAGCCCCCCGTTTGAATAGCGGCGACCGAATTCACTTCGGGCGCCGCGAAAGCTCCTCGAAGCGCGCCGTGAAGTGGCGGAGCACCGGCGGGGCGGAGACGATCCGGTACCCGGCTAGCTGCTGCCTGGCCCCGGCGACGGCGATCACCGCCTCGGCGACGTAGTCGATGTGGGACTGGGTGTAGACCCGGCGCGGGATGGCCAGGCGGACCAGGTCCATGGGGGGTGGGGTCTCGGTGCCGTCGGGGCGCTGGCCGAACATCACCGTCCCGATCTCGACCCCGCGTACCCCGGCCTCCAGGTAGAGGGCGTTGACCAGGGCGATGCCGGGGTAGGCCAGGGGCGGGATGTGGGGCAGCAGCCCCCGGGCGTCGATGTAGACGGCGTGGCCGCCGGCCGGAAGGATGAGCGGCACGCCGGCTCCGGTCAGCTTCTCGGCCAGGTACTCGGTCGAGCGGATCCGGTAGCGCAGGTACGCCTCCTCGACCACCTCGGTGAGTCCCTGGGCGATGGCCTCCAGGTCGTAGCCCGCCAGCCCGCCGTAGGTGGGGAAGCCCTCGGTCAGGATCAGCAGGTTGCGGGCCTGCTCGGCCCAGCCGTCGTGGTTCATGGCCAGGAAGCCGCCGATGTTGGCCAGGCCGTCCTTCTTGGCCGAGAAGGTCGCGCCATCCGCCAGCGAGAACACCTCGCGGGCGATCTCCTTCGGGGTGCGCGACGCCTGGCCGGGCTCGCGTAGCTTGATGAAGTAGGCGTTCTCGGCGAACCGGCAGGCGTCGAGGAACAGCGGCTTCTTGAAGCGGTCGCACAGCTCCCGGACCGCCCTCAGGTTGGCCAGCGAGACCGGCTGCCCGCCGCCGGTGTTGTTGGTGACGGTCACCATCACCAGCGGGACGTCGTCGCCACGCTGGTCCAGGAGGCGCTCCAGCGCCGCCGTGTCGACGTTCCCCTTGAAGGGGTGGATCCGATCGGGGATCCGGCCCTCGGGGATGACCAGGTCGAGGGCCTCGCAGCGCTCCACCTCGACGTTGGCGCGGGTGGTGTCGAAGTGGTTGTTGTTGGGGACCACCTGGCCGGGCTTCAACACGGTGTGGAAGAGGATCCGCTCGGCGGCCCGGCCCTGGTGGGTCGGGATGATGTGGCGGAAGCCGGTGAGGTCCTGGACCACGTCCCGGAAGCGGTAGAAGGAGCGGCTCCCCGCGTAGGACTCGTCGCCGCACATCAGGGCCCCCCACTGGGCGGCGCTCATCGCGCCGGTGCCCGAGTCGGTGAGCAGGTCGATCAGGACGTCCTCCGCGTGGAGCAGGAAGACGTTGAAACCGGCCTCGCGCAGCGCCTTCTCGCGATCCTCGCGACACGTGAACTTGATCGCCTCCACCGACTTGATCCGGAACGGCTCGATGATGGTCCGGAAGGGCATGGTGCCTCCTGGAGGCGGCTAGACGCGACGTCGGAAGTGGCCGCGTTCGGGTCCGGGGGATCGGGGGGCGGGAGCCCCCCGCTTGATAGCGGCG
>CAZNNH010000051.1:0-35808 GCA_964574335.1 uncultured Acidobacteriota bacterium
GGGCGGCGCCGGTCGTGTTGCTGGTGAGCGTCACGCTGGCCCCGGGCAGGACGCCCCCTTGACTGTCCTGCACGGTGCCCGACACGGACGCGCTGGTTGTTTGCGCTTGAAGAGACATCGCGCTCAGAAGGCACACGGCGCCCACCAGGGCCCCTACCGCTGCCAAGCGGAGTCTTCGGCGGAAGCTGACTAGATCCATGGTCACTCTCCTGACAAACGTCCCGTGGCGGCCCCCAGGGGTGGAGGCCGCCCCCTGCGATTTCGTTGTATCGAGTCGGGGTGTCTCCCCGATGTTGGGACGGATACTATGCGTTGGGCATGCCGATTGAAAGTCGAAAATCTCACCACAAACCATCGACTACCTAGATGTATCCGGGGAGATGAGGGGTCGTCCATGAGGTGGGGAATCCTGGAGCAGGAGCCAGGGTGCCTCAACGCCCGGAGGGGAGCCGGGCGTCGTGTCCGCTACTCCTCGAGCGCCTTGCGAGCCCGACTGGCCGCCCGCTGCTCGTTCTCGGATACGCTGTGGGTCCAGTCATCGACGATCTGCTGCAGCTCTCGTCTCGCTCTTTTCTCGATCAGCGAATCCAGCGCCTCCGCTGCGGCGCGGCGCTCACGCGGAGAGATGCTCTTGGTCCACCTGCGGACGCGATGGTGCAGGTCGCTCGCGCTCTCATCAGCCATCGACCCTCTCCCGAAGGAGATGCTGCAACCCTTGCCTTGAGCTGTCAACGGGTGGCGTGATTGACAAGGCGTGCCTTCCTTGCCATCGTCTGGCGCGTGCTCCCCGCGATGACCCGGCAGCACCCGTCGCTGGCCTCGTTGCAAGCCCCCGCGTGAGGTCTCTCCCCCACGCCGAAGGCCGATCCGCCCGGGGCCTGACCCTCGCCTGCCTGCTCCCGGCCCTCGCGGTGCCGGTCGCCGCGGCGTCCCGCGAGGCCGCGGTGGAGGGACCATGGACGATCGCGCCGCCGCCTTTTTGGGTCGAGCAGAGCGTTCTCCCCACCCCTCCTGCCGCGACGAGCCAGGCGTCTGACGGCATCGCCTACATCCTTTTCGACCGCCAGGTGCGCGTGTCCAGCTCCGGCGTCGCCGACTATCGCCGGGTCGCATGGACCGCCGTCTCGACGGCAGGGGTCCAGGGCGCCTCGGAGGTTGCCCTCTCTTTCGACCCGACCTACCAGGAGCTCATCATTCACGACGTTCGGCTTCTGCGCCACGGGCGCGAGATGCGCCGACTGAAGGCGGCCGACGTGCGGCTGATCCACGCGGAGAGAGAGCTCAGCGCACGCATCTACCAGGGCCGCCTGACGGCCCTGGTCTTCCTGGAAGACCTGCGCGTCGGTGACACCGTCGACTATGCCTACACGCTCGAGGGCCAGAACCCCATCCTCGCGGGTCGCTTCGTGAGTGATCTGAGGCTCGCGTTCGACACACCCGTGCGCAGGATGAGGCACCGGATTTTGATGCCCAAGGGAAGGCCCCTCGGTGTCAAGGCCTACCACACCCAGCTCGGGCCCCGGATCATCCCGCTCCCACAGGAGACCGCGTACGTCTGGGAAGCCTCCGACGTGCCGGGCGCCACCTGGGAGGAGGGGCAGCCGCGCTGGTACGACGTCTCGCCCCACGTCTGCGTCGGCGAGTTCGACTCCTGGGCGGCCGTGGCCAGCCTGGCGACGGCCTTGTTCGAGAACCAGCTCCGAGGGGGACCGAAGACGGAGCGCCTGGTGGAGGATCTGTGTTCCGGAAACCCGACGCCGGACGCGCGCCTCCGTGCGGCGACCCGCTTCGTGCAGGACGAGGTCCGCTATCTGGGAATCGAGATGGGGCCGAGCTCTCACCAGCCACACCCTCCCGAGCAGACCCTTGCCCAGCGTTACGGCGACTGCAAGGACAAGGCTCTACTGCTGGTCGCCGTGCTGCGCCGCCTGGGAATCGACGCCGCGCCGGCGCTCGTCAACACGAGGGCGCGGCGGGCGTTGGACGAGGCCCAGCCCTCGCCGTTCGCCTTCAACCACGCCATCGTCGAGGTGCGTCTCCAGAGGCACACGGTCTGGATCGATGCCACCGCCTCACAGCGGGGTGGCACCGCCCTGACCTGGCCGCCGCCGCCGTTCGAGCGGGCCCTCGTCCTCCGTCCAGGAACCAAGGGGCTGGTTTCGATCCCGTCGTTGGTCCTGGACCGGCCGGAGACCGTCATCGAGGAGAGCTACCAGCTCCGCCGCGACGGCAGCGCGCGGCTTGCCGTGAAAACGCGGTATCGGGGGCGAGAGGCGGACGAGATGAGAGAGTCGCTGGCGACCGAGGCCAAGGCCGACGTCGCCAGGCGCTATCTGGACTACTACAGCCACGCCGACTCGGACATCCGGGCCATGGACGAGCTGCGCTTCGACGACGACCGGGAGGCGAACGTCGTCACCGTCACCGAGGGCTACGACTTGCCGACCTTCTGGAAGGACGGGGTACGCGACCTCTGGGCCTGGTCCGTGAGCGACCAGCTGCGTCGGCCTTCGACCCTGCAACGGAAGACACCGTTCGCGCTGACGCATCCGGTGCATGTGGAGCACACGATATCCGTCCAGCCGGCGCCGGCGTTCGACAGAGGAAGCTGTGACGGCTCCGCGGGAGATTCTCTCTTCGTCTACGAGAGCACGTGTCAGGTGATCGGTGACAGGCTCCTGCTGACCCGCCGCTACCGGTCGCTTCGCGATCACGTCGAGCCGTCGGAGATCGACGGCTACGTCGCGGCGCTCGACGAGGTGGATGGCGTCGTCCGACTTCGGCCGCGATCCGCCGGAGTCCCGACCTGGACCAGCCCGGCTGCCTCCTCGTCGGACGACGGGTGGCTCGGCCTGGCCCTGGTCGCTCTGGTCCTGGCGGCCTTCGGCTGGACCGGCGTGGTCCGCCTTCGCCGCTGGCGGCGCCGCAGTGCCTTCAGGCGCTCGGCGCGTCTGGTCGAGGGCCTCTCTCCGGCGACGGCTCTCCGCGCGGCCGACCTGTCCGTCGTGGAGCGGGCGATCACCCGGCGCCAGTGCCGGTGCGGGGCCAGAGCCAGCTTCTCGATCGTCGAACGCGCTCAGGCCCAGTACGACAGCCGGCCGATCGAGATCCTCACCGTGCGCTGCAGCGCCTGCTCCGAGGAGCTGGACATCTATGCGCTCGTGGCCCCCAAGGCCGCGTCGTAAGAGGCTGCGCGGCGCTCCTTGGCTGACGTATCGCGACCCGTCCGGGCCGCCGGACCCGTCTCTGGCGCTGACTGGCGTGACCCGTCGTAGGGCGCTGCTCGGTGGCCGGCACCTGAGAGTGGCAGCGTCTACTTCGGCAGCTTGAAGTTCACGCGCACCCGGATCCAGACCTTGACCGGGACGCCGTCCTTGGTGGCTGGCCGGTACCGGCGCCGCTTGACGTTGTCGGTGGCCGCGTGGTCGAAACCCGACCGGCCACCGGCGCTCTTCGCAACCTGGACGTCCGCGACGCGGCCCTTCTCGTCGACGAGCACCTCCAGCTCCACGGTCCCTTCGGCCCGCTGGCTCAGGGCCAGGGCCGGGTACGTGAGCCTCGGGCTGCTCTGCACGACCGGGGCAACGACGCCCGGGTCGGTGATCTGGACGAGCGCGCCCGGACGGATGGGTGGCGCCGTGGTCGGAGGTGGAGTGGGGGGCAGGGTGGTGGTCGGAGGCGGCGTCGGCTCGGGCGTGGCCTGTGCGGCAGCCCTGGCGGCCTCCTCGGCCAAGCGCGCCTCTTCGGCCAGACGCGCCTCCTCGGCCACGCGTGCCTCCTGCGCCCGCTTCTCCTCCTCGAGACGCTTGCGCTCGGCCTCGCGCTTGCGGGCCTGCTCCTCCTGGGCACGACGCCGCGCCGTCTCCTGCGCCTTGGCGACGGCCTCGGGATCGGCTGCCTCGCCGCGCGCCTTGGCCTTGTCCTCGAGCTGCTGCTTGGCGTCGTCCGCGGCCTGGGTCTCGGCGGCCTGCCTCTCCGCCTCCAGCTCCGCCAGCTTCGCCTCCAGCTGCTGGACGCGCTCCAGCGCAGCGACGGCACGCGCGGAAAGGGTGGTCGGCGGAGGCGCAGCCCCCGCGCCGGGGGCGAAGAAGCCCCCCCGCATCAGGTAGAAGCCGACTCCGGCGCCAGCGAGCAGCAGTGCCGCCAGAGAACCCCAGAGCAGCGGCGCGCGGCCCTTTGGCACCTCCGGGGGCGGGGCGAGGGTGGGAGGCGGTTGGGGTGGCACCTCCTCCGGTGCCGGCGCGCCGTCGCTCAAGGGCGAAGGGGGAGCGGGCGGGGCCGGCGCAGGCGTGAGCGGCGCGTGCTCGGGCGCGGCCGGCTTCGCTTCTGGCTCAGGGCCCAGGTACTCGGCGTAGCTCGCCTCCCGTTCCTCGTTGATGAGCCTGGACTCCCGCTCGACCTCGTCCCGGAAGAGCGAGTCCATGAAGAACGCGAGGTTGAACGTCGTCGGTGTGACGTCGGCGGAGAAAAGCTGGGCGTCGAGGGCCTTGCGCATCTCCTGCATCTCGCCGTAGCGAGCGGCAGGGTCGGCCGCCAGCGATCGCTTCAGGACCTCGGCGATCGGCTGCGGGATCGTCTCGTCGGCACCAGAGGGGTCCTGCAGTCGCGCCGTCGCCAGCCGGTCCCCAACGTCCCGGGGCGCCCCTTCCTCGAAGAGCGCCTTGCCGGTCAGGGCCTCGAAGAGCACCGCCCCCACGGCGAAGACGTCGGCGCGAAGGTCGACCGGCTGCCCGCTCGACTGCTCGGGGGCCAGGTAGCGCAGCTCCTCGTCGCCCAGTATACCCGCGGCGACGAGACCCGCGGGAAAGCCGCCAAAGCCCCGAACCAGGACGTCGCCGTCGTACGAGACCTGCACGTCCGCCGGAGAGAGCAGGCCGTGAAAGTAGCGCTTGCGATCCGGTGCCTTGCGCGCGTGGACGTGCTCGAGCGCCAGGCAGATCTTGCTGGCAATCAGCAGGGCATGGTCGACGGGGAGGGGATAGCCGTCGCGAATGCAGCGCTGGAAGACCATCTTCAGCGGCTTGCCCTCGACCAGCTCGTAGTAGATGTAGAAGGAGGACTCGACCTTCCCGATCCCGAGCATCCTCGAGATGTTGGGGCTGTGGAGCTGGGCCGCCAGCCTGGTCTGCTCCATCAGCCGTTTGGCGAGCGCAGGGGCTCCCGAGATCTGGGGACTGAGCTTGAGCAGGCTGACGATCTTCTCGAGCCCCGAGTCCCCGAGCTTGGCCGCCCGGTACTCGATGCCGAGGGCCCTGCGATCGACCTCCTCGAGGAGGACGAACTTGCCGAGCTTCTCCTTCATGGGCATCGAGGCGACCCTTCCTCAGGCTGGCGCGGGAGAGCCGAGAGGTGGGTCGGAAATCTAGCACGCGCTCTCTCGGGGCGTCAATGAAGCCGCTGCCGCGGCTGCCGCGGTCGGCTCCCAGCGCCAGACGGACGCCGATCTCGTTGCTGCGGCGCGCCACGTCCTCGAAGGAGCCGTTCAGGACGGGCCTTCGTCGGGCCGGGGCCCGCCTATTTCTTGGCCCGCGCCCCCCGCCCCGCCCTGCGCCGCCTGGCCGGCCGCGAGCCGCCGACCGCGGCCCGGATCGCCAGGGCCTCCGGCTCGGGGATGCCCAGCCAGCGGAGGAAGGAATGGTGCCCCTCGGGGGCGTTGCGCTCGAACTCGGCGTGCCAGCGGTCCATGGCCTTCTGGTCCATCCCGGCCGAGCGCAGCACGCCGATCCAGGTGTCCTTGTCGATGGCTCCCGACGCCTTGGGGTCGCCGAGGCCCTTGACCAGGCCGACGAGGGCCCGCTGCTGCACGCGCAGGGCGGCGATCTCTTCGTCCAGCTCGACGATCCGCTTGCGGAGGATCCCGAGGTTGGGACGGTCCGGCGCGTCGAGGAGCCTGCGGATCTCGGCCAGCGGGAGCCCCGCGCTCTTGTAGGTGCCGATCAGGCGCAACCGCTCGACGGCGTCCTCTCCGTAGAGGCGGTAGCCGGACTCGCTCCGCAGCATGGGGCGGAGCAGGCCGAAACGTTCGTAGTAGAGGAGGGCCGTCCGCGAGAGACCGAACCTATGAGCCAGCTTAGAGACGGTGATCATGGAAGCCTCGTCCGGCCCGTAGCGCCGTCATGGCCACCAGCACACACGCGACGGCCGAGGTGGCCAGGACCGCCCGCGTCGCGGTGGCGTAGGGGATCCCCAGCCCCGACATCGTATCCAGGACGATGCCCGTCAGCGCCATGCCCAGGGGGAAGCTGGTCCCTCCGATGGCCTCGGCGGCTCCCATGATGCCGCCCCGATCCCGCCCGGGCGCCCGCGTCTGCAGCTCGGTCATCAGGTGGACGATGATGACACCGATCCCGACGCCGATCCCGAGCAGGATCGGCCAGGCGAGAAGGTAGGACCGGCAGAAGGCGGCCGCTCCGAAGAGCGCCCCGACGATGGCGCCGACCCGGGCCACCAGCAGGAAGCGGCTGGCCGGCGCCCCCAGGGCACCGGCCACGGCGAAGCCGACCATGATCCCGATCGTATAGGCCGCGATGAAGAAGCCGAACCACCAATCCGACAGCGAGAGCACGTGCTCGACGTAGAAGGGCAGCAGCACCGGCAGGCACGAGAGGCAGAGGTGGAACGCCGCGATGTAGAGGAGCAGGGCGCGCAGGTCGGCCTGACCCAGCACCCCCCGTACCGTCGCCGCCGTCTGGCGCAGGAGCGTGCCGCCGCCGCGCACCGACCGAGCCCTTGCCCCGCCGCCGCGGACCCGGATCGCCGCCTCGGTGAGGGCGGAGAAGCCGAACGACAGGGCGTTGACGAAGAACGCCCCGGCGGCCCCCAGGGCGGCGAACAGCACGCCACCCAGGCCCTGCCCCAGGATCTGCCCGCCCATCCGGCTGGACTGGTGGGCGGCGTTGCCCCGGGCCAGATCGGGTCCCGGCGCCAGCTCGGGAACCAGCGCCAGGACGGCGGGGTTGAAGCACGCGCCGGCGACCCCCAGCACGAGGTTGCCCGCGCACAGCACCACAATGATGACGGCCGGCTCGGCTCGCCACCACACCGTCCCCGCCACCGCGCCGATCGCCACGGCGCTCACCAGGTCCGCCGTCACCATCGCCCTGACGCCGCCGAGGCGGTCGGCCAGCGTCCCCCCGAGCGGGGCCAGCAACGCCTGGGGCAGGTTGGTGAGCAACAGCAGAAGCCCCATCAGCGAGGCCGAGCCGGTGACCTCCTTGATCCAGAGCATCATGGCCATGTCGTAGACCTGGTTGCCCATGTGGGTCACGAACTGCCCCTGGAGCAGCAGCCAGAGGTTCCGTCGCTTCCGGGTGGCGGTCTTCGCGTCCGAGTGTTGTTCCATCCGTGCCTCGCAGATGAGGCCAGGATGAAGGGTGAACCCGTAGACAGGTCAAGGCGGCCCGTCGCGTATCATGGACGTCACTGACGTCGGCTCCGGACACGCCATGCCGACAGGTCCAGAGCCTCGAGCGCTCCCTGGAGCAGGACCTCGCCCCTAGAAGCGGACTCCGTAGACCAGCCGGAAGCTGCGCCCCGGCTCCGCCGCCTGGTCCTTGATGTAGGAGAGGTGGTTCCTGTACAGCTCGTCACCCACGTTGTCCGCGCGGACTGTCACGGTGTGCACCGCGTGATGTCTCGTCAGCTGGTAGGAAGCGTGCACGTTCACCACCGTGTATCCGTCCGTCGGCGTCTCCGCGCCGTAGACCCGGTTCTGCTCGCCGACGTTCTTGACCTCCCCTTCGACGTGGAACGGCCCGTGCTCCAGCCGCAGGCCGGCCCACAGCCGGCGGGGCGGGATGCGTGGCAGAGCCCCCCCGTCGCGCAGCTCGCCTCGCACGCCGTCACAGCCCAGCACCAGCCACACGGCTCGCGTCAACCCCGCGTCGGCGTGGGCCTCGAAACCGGTGAACCGGGCGTCCGCCGACGTGAAGCTCACGATCGGCAGGCCCTCCTCCTCGTCAATCTCACCGGTCTGGAAGGGGAAGATGTACTTGTCGATGCTGTTGACGAAGATGGTCCCATCACCCACGAAACGCGACGTGCGGTAGCGAAGCGAGAGGTCGGCGCCGTAGGCCGTCTCGGCGGCCAGTGTCGGGTCTCCGATCTCGAAGGCGAGGTTCCCGGCGTGGGGTCCGAGGTTGTACAGCTCCTCCAGGCTCGGACTACGCACCGCGCGGGCCAGGTTCAGGGCGAGGGTCAGATCGTCCCGCAGGTAGCCCAGCACACCCACCGACCCGGAGAAGCTGGTGAAGTCCCGCTGCTGGAGGTCGGTTCGCTCGACGGCTGCGCCGTCGGGGTCGAACGACGTGTGATCGACACGTCCGCCGAGCTGGAACGAGAGGTGGCGGAACGCCACCTCCTCGTACAGGAAGCCCGAGAACGTGTTCTGGGTCGTCGGCGGTGCCAGCGCCTCCTCGCCGGCCGCGCTGTAGTCGCGGTGCTCAGCGCGCACGCCGAAGGTGCCGGTGAGCGGCCCAATGGCCCGGTGGTTCAGGTACAGGTTGCCCTCGGCGACCTCGTTCTTGAAGCTCGTCGCGATCTCGCCTGAGCCCTCGATCTCGTCGTGCGTATAGTCCCTGAGCCCACCGAGGAACTTGACCCCGCTGATCAGGCCGTCCAGGCTGCGCATCTCGCCGCGCACGTCCACGCGGTGCCGGCGGGGATGGAGCGTCGTCTCGCCCTCTTCCACGAAGGGGACGCCGTAGCGTGTATCGACGTACTGGTAGGAAGCCCCGAGATAGCCGTTCTCGCCGGTGAGGGCCAGCGACCCGCCGAGGGACTCGGAGCGCGACTGGCTGTTGGGCACCTTGCCCTCCGGCGTGTGGTACTCGTCCGCGCGCTGGGCGGAACCGTTGACCTGGAAGGCGACACTTCCGTTGCCGCCGCTGAGGTTGCCGGCGATCCCTGCGTCTTGGTCGGCGGTGGCCCCCTGGCCGGTGAACGTGCCGTGGACGCCCCGAAGGGGCCGGCTGGCGATCTCGTCCGAGATCAGGTTCACCACGCCGCCGATGGCGCTCGACCCGTAGAGCAGCGTGGCCGGGCCGCGGACCACCTCGATCCGGGTGGCGGTCGCCGGGTCGAGGATGACACCGTGGTCGGCGGACTGGCTCGAAAGGTCGCCGGTGCGGGCGCCGTTCTCGAGGACCAGCACGCGGTCGTTGTCCAGGCCGCGCACCACCGGCCGCGCGTTGCCGGATCCGAAGCTGCGTACGTTGACACCGGGCTCATTGGCGAGCGTCGCCCCGAGCGTGTTGCCCAGGCGCTGCTGGAGATCCTCGCCGCCCAGGACGGTCGCAGGCTGGTAGGACTCGAACGTGTCGCGGGCTCTGGGGCTGACGCTGACGGTCTCCGAGAAGTGCAACTGCTTGAGGAGGCGGATCTCGGCGGAGACCAGACCCGCCTCGCCCACCTCCACGTCGGCCCGAGCCGCCGTGAAGTCCGCCTGGCGCGCCACCGCGTCGTAGACCCCCGGCGGCACGTCCTCGAAACGGACGATGCCGTCGTCGCCGCTGGTTCCGGAGCGGTTCGACGGTACGAGCGTGACGATGGCGCCGGACACCGCCTCACCCTCGGGGCTCGACACCTTGACCTCGATCGTTGCCGCCATCGCGGCTCCCGAGAACGCGGTAAGTGACAGGGCCAGCAGCACGCGCCGCACGACACGCGGACCATGGAGCGTCGACAACATGACCTTGGACATATCTCCTCCTGACGAAGTGACAGGCTCTCCCTGGTGCGCTGCGTCGGGCGGTGAGCCTGCGACCCGTCCCGCGCCTCACGGACCTTCGCTACTGACTGGCGGTGGTCGGAGGCGAGTTCTTCGGGGCCAGGAGGATCAACGTCGCCGGGCGGGGTGGCGGCGGGACGAGCGGCCGTCTGGCCACGACGCGCTGCGTCGCGGTGGGGGGACTGTGAGGCTGCCTGAGGTGGGGTGCCGACGGGTTGGCCGCGTTCAGGACACTGCAGGGGACGTGCTCGGTGCGAGGGGGCGCCTCATCCAGTCCTGGTTCATTCAGTGGCGCGGGCGCGGCCACCACCGATCCCCGCGGCACGTCTTCGATGAGGCGGTGCACCGGACAGTACCGGTGGCCGTGTGCCGCGAAGGCCACGTGCAGTGCCTGCCCGATGGGCAGCAGAGCCAGGCTCGCAGCGAGACCAACGTGGGCCGCCTGCAGGCCGAGGGATGGGCGCCGGCGCCCAACCCTGCTAGCAGGCGTCCCGAGCGGCCGCTGGGGCGACCGGAAGCAGCTGCACCGCAGCCGGCCGGAAGCCCTGACCGACAGGTGCGGGCTCGCATGGCGCTGCGCTGGCAGGCTGCGTGCTGCCCGGGTTTCCACATCGGCACCGACCATGCGGCTATGATCAGCCAGGTTCCGGCGACCGAGACCAGCGACGCGGCGAGCTGGCAGGCGGGACAGTTGGGATCCGCCGCCGGGCCGGTTCCCGTGTGACCCCACGCAGCCAGCAGCGCCGCGCAGGCCACGGCAGCGATCGCGATCATTGCGATCCCAGCGGTGAGCCTCGGGCTGTGCGGCCGTACGCGCATCGTTTGAATTTGGCCGTGGCCAGGCGCGCGCGTCAAGTGAGCTGCCAACTCGGTAGTGGGTCAGTTGACCCGCTACCGCCAACTCCACGCGCCGAAGGCGGTCGCGATTGACGTCGACATCGTCGTCGGCAACTCCGGGATGATGGCGCCGATGCTAGAATCGGACGCATGAGGGTTCCCCGCAGCTTCGCCCTGGCCGTCCCGTCGCGCCGAGGTGGGGAGCTCGAGCTGAGCAAGGAGTACCTCGCCGACATCCATCGCGTGGAAGCGCTCGCCCGCAACCAGAGCGGTGCGGACAAGGAATGGGTCGAGAAGGCGGTTCGTGACGTCGCGGCACACTTCGCCGCTGCGAAGCGCGTCGGCTAGCCTGGCCCGTGGATCCGTTCCTGAAGCTGCTGGTCGGCCTTGGCGAGGCCGAGGCCCGCTTCGTGCTCATCGGCGTGTGGGCCGCCAACTACTACGCCAAGGCTGGATCGACGCTGTTCGGCACTCTCGATCGCGACCTGTTCCTGCCCCTCGACCCTGCCAACCTGCTGTCTGTCTGGAGGACGTGCCAGGCGCTCGGCCTTCGGCTGTGGGCGGCCGACGAGCCACTCGGCGAGCCACTCGATGTCGATCTCGCCCGCCGGGTCACCCGCCACAGGGCGCTGACGCGGGCCTTCGACGACGAGGGGCTCCAGGTCGATCTCTCCCTGGTGATGGCCGGATACCAGTTCCAGGAGGTCTGGGACCAGAGGCGCATCTTCCGAGTGCAGGCCGTCGAGGTCCCGGTCGCAAGGCTCGCTCACATCGTGGCCTCCAAGGCCAAGGCAAGCCGCCCGAAGGACCGACTTTTCCTGGAGACCCACGCCCAGGCGCTCAGGGAGCTGCGGGACGAAGACTAGCCGGCGCCCGTGTCTCGGGCCACACCACCCACCCTGAGGAACGGGTACTGCGCCAGGAAGCCGCGGTTGACGTGGCCCGACTAGGGGGCGCCGGGGCTCTTTGCCTTCACGAAGGAGACCGACAGGTCCAGAGCCTCGAGCGCTCCCTGCAGCAGGACCTCGCCCCGCGGCAGGTCCGGACGGTTCTGGCCCTGGGGACCGAGCACGAAGTCGTGATAGCCGTGCTCGTAGACGTCCATCCGGACCCACTTGCCGGCCTGCTGGAGCTGGTCGTGAAGCGCCGTGGCCATGGGCAAGAGCCCGTCCTCGGTGCCGACCAGGATCAGCACCGGCGTCTCGATCGGCGCGATGTTCGCGGCCGCCACCGCCGGATCCGGCTGCACCTTCGACCAGTCGGGCCTGCCGTTGCCGCCCGCCGGCGGCTTCATCCCCAGGAACCAGATCGGGGCCGGCGCGCCCAGGACCGCGGCGTGGATCGTGGGCACCTTGGAGACCAGGAAGGCGACGAGGTTGCCGCCCAGGCTGACCCCGTAGAGGCTCACCCGCGACGCGTCCACGTCGGCCAGCCCCTTCACGTAGTCGATGACGGCGAGGCCGTCGTCGATGGCGGTGGCGTTGCTGCCGGAGGAGGGGACGTTGGCCGTGTTCCACTCGCCGCCGCGATAGTCGGCCACCGCCACCACGAAGCCTTCCTGGAGGAAGCGCTCCCAGACCGGCCCCCCCGTCGCCCCCCGCGACCAGCCCAGGAGCTGCTCCATCCCGCGTCCTCCGGGCGCTCCGTGGAAGAAGATGATGGCCGGGAACGGCCCCTCGCCCTTCGGCTTGCGGATCGCCGCCGCCACGTACAGCCCGTCCTTCGTCTTGACGTAGACCGGCGCTACCGGCGAGTCGGCCTCGCTGACGACGTTCACGTACCGGTCGTGGGCCAGGGCTTCGGCGCTGCCCCCGTGGCGATGGACCTCGGCCATGGCGACCACCGGCAGCAACATGACGAGAGCGACCGTGACGATCTTCATTGGTGGAAGTATAGAACGAAGCCTCACCGATCCCGCTCGTCTCACCCGGGTCCCGCTGGTCCCGTTTCGCTGGACAGGGCCGGGGCCGGCGACCAGCTTGGGTGTATGTCTCGCCCCCGAGCCGCCCACACCCTGCTCCTTCTCGCCGCTCTTCCGATCGGCTGCCCTCGTCCTGATTCGCCGCGGGTCGAGCGCCTCTCCGTGCCAGCGCCTTCGCTGGCGGGCAGCGTGATCCCCAACGTTTCGGCCCAGCCGGCCCTCGTACTGCTGCCCCCGGGCTACCACCAGAGCTCGCGCCGCTACCCGGTCGTCTACTACCTGCCCGGCTTCACCACTGACGTCACGGACTACGTCGACGGCAGCTTCGACGGCTTCCGCCTCGACCGAGCCCTGGACGCGGCCGTGGCGAAGGGGGGCACGCGCGAGCTGATCGTCGTCGTCGTCAACGGGCGCAACGCCCTGGGCGGCTCCTTCTACGTCAACTCTCCCGTCACCGGCCGCTTCGAGGACTACGTGGTCGAAGACGTGGTGAGCCACGTCGAGGAGGGCTACCGTGTCCGCCGCGAGCCGGCCTGCCGCGGCGTGGCCGGCGACTCGATGGGGGGCTTCGGCGCGCTCCACCTGGCCATGCGACACCCCGACGTGTTCGGCGCCGTGTTCGCCGAAAGCCCCGGCCTCTTCGACGAGGGCGGCCTCGAGGACGAGGGCATGCTTACGCCCCCCTATGCCGCCGGCTGGCGCATCCAGACGGAGCGCATGGGGGGCTGGCCCGAGCAGGAGGCGCCGGCGCGGCTGGTCGGCCTGTCCCGCCAGCTCCTCTCGTCGAGCAGCTACTTCTCCTACCGGATGGGCTTCGACCTCGCCTACGCGGCGGCCTTCTCCCCGGACCCCGACGCCGGGCCTCCCTTCGTCTGGTGGGACCCCGAGCGCCTGCGCTCGGGCTTCGGCCACCTGGCCGAGAAGGTGGCCCGCCACCGGGAGGCCCTGGCCACCCTACGCGGCATCCACATCGACATCGGCCGGGGCGACCGGCTGGCCTGGATCCCCCGGGGTGCCCGCCGGCTCTCGCAGCTCCTTGGCGAAGCCGGCATCGAGCATCGCCTGACCGAGCACGACGGCGGGCACGTCGACCGCCTGAGCTCGCGCATTGAAGCCGAGATGCTGCCCTTCTTCTCCCGCGTCCTGTGCCCTGACGCGGACGCCACCAGCGACCTGGAGGCGCGATGAGCACCGAGGCGCCGAGCCGGCCGGCCGTCCCCCTCGCCTTCGCCGTGGCGGGCCTGCTGCTGATCCTGGTCCCGGCGCTGCTCGGCCCCTACGGCCGCTTCATCGACGAGCTGTACTACCTGTCCTGCTCGGCGCGCCTGGCCTGGGGCTACGTGGACCATCCTCCGTTGGCCCCGCTCCTGCTGCGGCTTTCGCGCGGCGTCCTGGGCGACGGCATGCTGGCCCTGCGCCTCCCGCCGGCCCTGGCCTTCGGCCTGCTGGCGCTGGTGACGGGCCTGCTCGCCCGGCGGCTGGGCGCCGGCCGCTTCGGGCAGGCGGTGGCCTGCTCCGCCGTCGTCATGGCGCCGCTCTTCCAGGTGATGTTCGGCTTCTTCTCGATGAACGCCTTCGAGATCCTGTTCTGGGCGTTGCTGACGTTCGTGCTGGTGGAGATCGAGTTGCGGGGCGAGCCGCGCCTGTGGCTGCTCTTCGGCCTGCTGGCGGGCCTGGCCCTGCTGAACAAGCACACCGTGGTGCTGCTCGCCGGCGCCCTGGCGGTCGGCCTGGTGCTGAGCCCCGCGCGCCGCCACCTGAGGAGCCGGTGGCTGTGGCTGGGCGCCGCGGTGGCCGGCCTGCTTCTGGCGCCGAACCTGCTGTGGCAGATCGACAACGGCTGGCCGTCCCTCGAGTTCTACCGAAACGCCAGCCTCTACAAGCAGGCCCGCACCCCGCCCGCGGAGCTGCTGCTGCAGCAGCTCGGCTTCATGAACCCCGGCACGCTCCCGGTGTGGCTGGCCGGTCTCGTCTTCCTGATCCGGCGCCGAGAGCTGCGCCACCTCGGCGTGATCTACCCGGTGCTGCTGGCCCTGATGATGCTCAAGCACGAGAGTCGCCCCGACCGCATCGCCGGCGTCTACCCGGTGCTGCTCGCCGCCGGCGCCGTCGCCCTGGAGGGCTGGCTGCTGGCGCGCCGCTGGCGAGCCGTGGCGCTCCTCTCCGGCATCGCCGCCGGTGGTGTCGCGCTCGCACCGCTGGGCCTGCCCATCCTGCCGCCCGAGCCCACGGCGCGCTGGGCCACCGCGCTGGGCTTCGTGCCCCAGTCGGAGAGGGGAGCGGGAAAGCGGACCGACCTGCCCCAGTGGCTGGCCGACCGCCTGGGCTGGGAGCAGCTCGTCGACGACGTCGCCGCCGTCTTCGAGCGGCTGCCTCCCGAGGAGCGCCAGCGGGTCGTCTTCTTCGCTCCGAGCTACGGCCAGGCAGGAGCCCTCGAGTGGCTGGGACGGGAACGGCTGCAGCGGCCCCGCGTCTACTGCACCCACAACACCTGGTTCCTGTGGGGGCCGCCGAAGGACCCCGTCGACGTCGCCATCGTCCTCGGGGACCACCCCGGACATCTCCAGGAGCTGTTCGAGGAGGTCGAGCTGGCCGACATCCACGACTGCCAGGGTTGCATGCCCTGGCGCGACCAGATGCCGATCTGGATCGTGAGGCGCGCCCGGGTGAGCCTCGCCGAGCTGTGGCCGGACTGGAAGCACTTCGAATGAGCGGCGGCGGCGCCGCCCTTGACGCCGGCGGCCGCCCGGAACCAGGATCGACGGATGGCCCGCGCCTCCCCCGGCGCGCCGCCGCATGGGAGGAGGACTTGCTCGGCTCGACGAGACGGGAGTTGCTGAGGCAGGGCAGCATCCTCTTCCTGCTCTTCACCCTGTCCGGGCTGCTCAACGCCAACATCGTGCTCACCGCCGGCTGGGCAGACGGGAAGGACACGCCCGTCAGATGGGCGATGGCGATGGAGCTGACGGGCGCCTACGCGTTCCTGCTGCTGCTGCCGGCCATCGTCCCCGTGGTCCGGCGCTTCCCGGTGGGCCGGACCAACTGGTACCTGCGGGTGCCCCTGCACCTGGGCTACAGCGTCTTGATCGGCGTCTGTCACACCCTGCTCATGTGGGGGAGCCGCAGCGTGCTGTTCCGGATCCTCGGCTGGGGCGAGTACGACTACGGGCTGATGCGCTACCGGTTCGTGATGGAGTACCAGAAGCAGCTCCTCGCCTACTGCCTGGTCTACGCCATCGTGGCCGTCTTCGACTACGTGCGCGCCAGCCGCGAGCGCCAGCTCCGGGCCGCCGAGCTGAAGGGGCAGCTCACCGAGGCGCGCCTCGGCGTCCTCAAGATGCAGCTCAACCCGCACTTCCTCTTCAACACCCTGAACATGATCTCGTCCCATGTGCATGCGGACCCGGATCGGGCCGACACCATGATCAGCCGCCTCAGCGACTTCCTGCGCGGCACGCTGCGCCACTCCGACCGCCAGGAAGTCCCCCTCGAGCAGGAGCTTCTGCTGCTGCGCCCCTACCTCGAGCTGATGCAGGCCCGCTTCGAGGACCGCCTCTCGGTGGAGGTCCAGATCGCCCCGGAGACGGGCGACGTCCTCGTCCCCCACATGCTCCTCCAGCCCCTGGTCGAGAACGCCCTGGCCCACGGCATCGCACGGCGGACCGATCCGGGCCGAGTGCGCATCGTCAGCCAGCGGGCCGGAGACCGGCTTTCTCTGCTGGTCGAGGACAACGGACCCGGTCTCGAGAGCGGCTCGCCCGAGGCCATCGAGCAGGGCATCGGGCTCACCAACACCCGGCAGCGCCTCGAGGCCCTGTACGGCGACGACCAGCAGCTCCGGTTCGAGGACGGCGCCGCCGGCGGCCTGCGCCTCACCCTCGAGCTCCCCTGGCGCAAGGGGGAAGGCGCGTGAGCCTCCGGGTCCTGGTCGTCGACGACGAGCCCCCGGCGCGCCGCAAGATCCTGGCGCGCCTGGCCGAGGAAGGCGACGTCGACGTGGTCGGCGAGGCCGGCGACGGCATCGAGGCGGTCGAGGCCATCCGGGAGCGCGCGCCCGACCTGGTCTTCCTCGACGTGCAGATGCCCGGCCTGGACGGCTTCGAGGTGATCGAGGCCGTCGGCGTGGACGCCATGCCGGCCGTCATCTTCGTCACCGCCTTCGACGAGTATGCCCTGCGCGCTTTCGACGTCGAGGCCGTCGACTACCTGCTCAAGCCGTTCGACTCGGGGCGCTTCGAGCGGGCCTTCCGGCGGGCCCGGCAGCGGGTCGAGTCGGCCGCCGCCCCTCGCGGCACGGGACCCATCTCCCGGGTCCTGGCGGCGGTGCAGGAGACCCGCGGCCCCTTGCGCAGGCTGGTGGTTGCGGACCGTGGGAGGGTCGTCTTCGTCCCGGCAGACGAGATCACCCATCTCTCGGCCGAGGGCAACTACGTCCGCGCCCACACCCGCCAGGGGAGCCACCTGATCCGCGACACCCTGGCCCGCCTCGAGGCCCGGCTGGACGCCGACCGATTCGCCCGCATCCATCGCTCGGAGATCGTGGCCGTCGACGCGATCCAGGAGCTCCGGGCCGCCTCCCACGGCGACTACGTGGTCCTGATGAAGAGCGGCGAGCGCCTGCGCCTCAGCCGCCGCTACCAGGGCCGCCTGCTGGGCGCTCCCCCGGAGGGGTGATCCGCACCACCTCGCCTATACTCGTGCGGCCATGATAGTCACAGCCCTGCTTCTGAGCCTGGCGCTCGCCTCGGTCTTCCTCGCGCTCGTACGCTTCCGGGCCCCGAGGTGGACCTGTCTCGTGCTCGGGGTGCTTCCGCCGGCCCTTCTCCTGTTGTGTCTCCCCAGCCTGCGCGTGTACGGCTACCACGGCTTCCTGCAAGCGGGCATCGTCTACCAGATCCTCCACGGCAAGATCCCGCCCACCAGCCCCCTCCTCGCGGGACAGCCGGGCACCTATCCCTGGGGCGGGGCGATGGTCCTGGCCGCGGTCTCGAAGCTGCTCGGGATCTCTCCGTTCTGGGCGGCCGCCATCGTCTCCATCGCTTCGCTGGTCGTGCTCCTGCTCGCCACCTACCGGATCGGGCTGCTGGTCACGGGGAATCGGGAGGCGTCGCTCTTCGGCACCGCCCTTTCGCTCTACGCCTTCACCTTCACCCAGTCCGTCCCGGACAACCCCATCAAGAGCTTCCTCGAGAGGATCGTCCCCATTCCGTTCGTCGAGCCCCGCGGCGCCCCCATCCTCGAGAAGTTCAACGGGTGCACCGCCTTCCCGCTGGGACTGGCCCTGTACTCGGTGGCCCTGCTCTACCTGCTGACGCTGGCGCGGGAGGGGACGCCCCGCCCGCGCGCGGTCGCCGCGTTCGCTGCCAGCTTTCTCGGCGTCGCGTTCGTGTATCCGTACCTCTTCCCGTCGACGGCCCTGCTCACCGCCGTTGCCGTCGTCCTCGCCTGGCGTACCGCCGGGACCGGGAGGCGCCTCGCCCTCGTCCTTTCCGGCACGCTCATGCTCGTGGTGGCGTGCGTCCTTCCGTACTACCTGCACCTGAGGATGGGACGAGCCAACCAGGCCCTCGAGCTCATCCCCTTGCCGGGGTTCTTCCGCGAGCTGGCGGTGATCGTGGTGACCTTCCTTCCCCTCTCGCTGCTCGTCGCCTGGGCAAGGCGCCCTGTGCGGGAGACCCTGCGCGCGCAGGGCAAGCCCGCCACGCTCCTGCTCGTCAGCGCCGGCATGAACATCGCGCTCTTCGCCTTCCTGCTGGCGCCCCTCTGGTCGCAGCACAACTTCCTGCTCCTTGCCGTCTTCGCGGTTGGAATCGTCGGCGGAATCGCCTTCCAGGCCCTCTACCGGCGCTCCTTCTCCGCCGCCCTCGCCGTGCTCGCCCTCTTCGTCATCCCCTTCTCCCTGGACTGCATCCACAAGGCAAAGGACTGGGAAGACGCCCCGCGCGTCTTCCGCGAAGAGGGAATCGCGCTCGAGCACACCGACCCGTCCGAGCGCGATCTCTATCGTTGGATGCGGACCGAGACCGACCCCCGCGCCGTGTTCGTCGACCGAGAGCTCGGCTTGCCCGTCTTCGGACAAAGGGCCCTGTTCGTGGCGCTCCCCAAGCAGAAGGAGATGAAGGCGCTCACCACCAGCGGTGGGGACGGCTACGCGCTGGATCCGCGCATCTTCATGAAGATCGTGGACGGCTACCCCGAGAAGCTCGTCGACCAACGCCTGGAGATCGCCGAGAGGATCCTTGCCGGGAAAGCTCCCACGCCCAGCGATCTGGCAGCCATCGCCGCCGCCGGCCCGCGCGCCTACCTGGTGCTGCGGCCGGGATCCACCGATGCCGCCCGTCCGCAAGCCACGACTCTTCCCGTCGTCTTCACGAACCCGGCCGCGACCGTGGTCGAGCTGCCGCGTTGAGCCGGTCCGGGCGGTCAACCCACACGGAGCGGTGCTCGGACAGGAACGGCACGTGGCTCGCTTTGAGACATCTTCTGTCCGCTTCTCGGCCAGGGTGACCGAGGAACCCGGGGTCCACCCGGTGAACCGCGGCTCCGTGGCCCCCGACTGCCGACCAGAGACGTGGAACGCCCATTGCACGGTACGGCGTCGGGAAGGCCCGCGCAATGACAGCAACGATGCTCCTCGTCGAACCAGACAAGCGCTGTGGAGGTGGGAGGATGAGCGGCTCCTCGAGGCCGCTTTGGGCTTCGCTGTCTGCCACAAGGCCGCCCTTCCGGAACGCCTCAGAGCCCCAGACGCTTCATCCACCGATGTAGTGTTCGGGCCGAGACGCCCAGGGCCGCGGCGGCCTCTCCGCGGTGCCAGCGGGCCTGCTCCAGGGATTCTCTCACCCGGGCGGCATCCGGCTGTCGAGCCGGTCGATCGGCCTTGGATGGCGGGCGAGGCCCGTGCACGACGGCGGACGTCGTCTCCAGGTCGCCGCTGTTCAGAATGCTGCCCAGGCCGAGCCCCAGATCGTAGTGGTAGGCGTTCTCGTCTCTTGCTTGCGCGGCACCCGACCGCTCTTCCAGGCCGCTCTCGGGGCGACCCTCGCCCGCACCGAGTGTGAGTAGGCCGCCCCAACGGTGCGTACAACGATGGCCGACAACAACCGCCTGTAGCGCTCGCGCCGGTCGGCGTCGTCACGGTCGAGGCGAGCCGGGAAGATCACGTAGGTGTAGGGGCCGTAGTCGTCCGGCAACGGCAGGCGCGTGTTGGAGAGCACAAACGCATGGTCCTCAAGTAGGGGGAGTGGGGGCGCGCCGGCTCGACCTGCCAAGGCGCTCGGGTGCGCGCTCCCCACCTGCGTCACATGGCACTCGAAGATGTTCAGGTCGAGATGGGCTTCCAGGCTGGAACAGACGCTGTGGGCATCGCGGACTGCCTGAGCGATGTCGTCCCGCAACCGGCGCGCGGTCGATGCCCCGGCCATCACCCCCTCCCGCCTGAGCGGCGCGGCGCGGCAGCTCAAGGAGGTATGGGGCCTGACCGCGGCCACACCCAGTGGGGCGCGCATGCTGCCACCGCTCGAGCGCGCTCTGGCGCGATGCGGGCAGGCCCGCTTGCTCGCCCCCCGCCGAGATCCACCAGCGTAACGTCCCGGGACTGGAGAAGCTCTTCGGGGATACGGGGTTCTTCAGCCTCGGGAAGATCGAGCTGGCGATCAAGAGGTGCGCAGCCGTGGCTCGTGTCGAGGACGCGGCGGGTGACGGCGTCGGCACGGGGTTCGCGATACCCGACAGCAGCCTCAAGCCGGCGTGGGCCGACGAGCTCGTCTTCGTGACCAACGAGCACGTGGTCAGCCCGAACAACGGCACGACGACCAGCGCCGCCGGCCAGCCTCGACCGGAGGAGGCCACACGCGCGCGTGGAAGGGTCTGACGCAGCGGCTCACGTCGCGGGTGGGCGGCACCGCGGGCGAAAAGGCGGGTATCCTCTGCAGCAGTGCCCAAGCCCAGGCAGCCGAAGCCCGAACCGGTCACGCCCGCACCAACGACTGGGGCCCGCTCCAGGCGAGAGCGGCCAGGCGACGGTCGACCGTCTTCATCAGCTACAGCCACCAGGACAAGGTCTGGAAGCAGCGTCTGGTGACCCAGCTCAGGGCGCTGCAGCTCACGAGACTGGATGCCTGGGACGATAGCCGGATCAGTCCGGGTGTAGCCTGGTTGCCTCAGGTCCGCTCGGCGATCGAGACGGCAAGGGTGGCGGTGTTACTCGTGTCGGCCGACTATCTGGCGTCGCGGTTCATCAAGAGGAGAGAGGTACCGCCCCTGCTCAGACGCCAGAAGAGAGACGGGCTCGAGGTCCTGCCCGTAATCACACGCCCGTGCCCCTGGAACAGGATCCGGTGGCTGGCCAGGATGCAGGTCCGGCCGACGAACGGCAGGGCCCTCTCCGAGTGCCGGAGGGCGGCAGCAGACGCCGAGCTGAGGGATGTCGCCGAGCGCGTCCACGACCTCGTTCGGTCCAGGAGGGCGCGACGGAGGGCCGGGCAGCCGGGACGCAGCTCTGGTAGCAGAGTCAGCCGAACGCCGTCCGCCGGGACGGCCCGCGCCGTTGCTGACGCTCGGGCTCGGCCTGGGCGCCCGGCGTTGGCGACGTCGGCGAGGCGCTCGAGGCGAGGTTCCGCCCTGCCATCCAACCGGCGGTCTCGTCCTGGGGCGGCCGCGCGGAAGACCTAGCCCGCGGGCGGGAGCCTCGTCCAGCGACCGCGGTCGAGGACGAAGGTGATGGTTTCCCAGTGCGGGAACATCTCCCCGTGGTAACTCATGCTGGATCGCACCTCGCAGCACGTCCTGCCATGAACATCGACGAAGTCACGGCCGCCCGACGCCAGGAACGTGGCCGGATCTTCGAAGAGGTTCCCCGTCCGGTCGACCGAGCACGGTATTGTCCGCCTGTACGTTGTGGTCGAACCCGCTTGCGCTGCGACCTCGCCCTGGAACAGCAGGTAGCGATACAGGAGCGCAGGCAGCTGCCTGAGGTCCTCGGGCAACGGCGAGACCAACCGAGCCGCCTCCGCCGCCGAGTCGAGCTCCTCGAGGGGCGACCAGCCCTCCACCCAGGTGGCGATCCCCGCCGCCACATCGCCCTCGGGCTCGAGTATCGTCACGGACTTCAGGTAGGCAGGGACTCGATCCAAGGCTGTCGGCCGCAACATCACGGGCAGAACTCGGTTCTCCGGATTCTGCCACTTCTTCCTGGCGACCGAGAGCTCCGCGCGGGCAAAACACTCGGGCGCCACCGACTCCGGGCTGACGAGAAAGACGAACAGCTCACTCTGATCCACGGCCTTGCGAAGCTTGCGCCGGTAGTTGCCAGCCGGTCGCAGGGACTGCTTGTCGAAGAAGACGTCGTGACCTGAGGCGGTCAGCGCGACGCAGACATCCTCTGCCGTCGCGCGATCCTGCGAGGCATAGGAAAGGAAGATGCGCATGGCAGTCTGGACCTCCCCCGAGTCCGCGTCTTGGGGCCCCGCCTACTGGCCGGTGCCGCCGGGCGGCCACGAACGCTCAGCATCCAGCGGCGGCCCAGGGCGCCCGCCGGCGCGTGCCGCAGTCTAGCAGCACGAAGGATCATCCTGGATCTGCCCAGGCAGCCGCAGGCCGAAGCCGAGGACGTCGGCACGATCCAGCTCTCTTCGCTCAGCCCCCCTGCGGGCTCGAAGCTGCGGCCCGGCCAGCAGGTCGACTTCGTCGCCACGGTCCGCCCCGAGCTGCGAGAGGCGGAGGGCGGCGTCGTCCTCCTGTCCGTTCAGGACGACACCCAGCGCCCGCTCTTCGTCTCGCAGCCCACGGTGGTCAGGACCCGGACCGGCGGAGAGGTCACCCTGAAGGGCACGTTCACGGTCCCGGACCAGGCCCATCAGGTGGACGTGTGGGTCGCCCCCGCCGGACCCGGCTCCGTCACCTCCGCGGCGGCGTGGGCTCGGTACCTCGTCGAGTAGCCGAGCCTCGGCTTCTACTCCGCGCGCCGCCTAGCATGGCTTGCGTCCCTCGACCTGGAAGGCAAGGCCGTGCCGGCTGCGCGTCACCGCCGTGAGACCGACCTGCCGCATCCACGTCTCGACATCGGCGGGATCGAAGCGACGGTGGCGCGCCGCACGAAAGTCGCGTGCGAGCTCGGCGCCGGCCGCGAGACGCACGTAGGCCCCGATCAGCCAGGCCAGCACCCGGGGCGCATCCTTGTCGAAATCGAGCACGAACGCCCACCCTCCCGGCTTCAGAACGCGCCCCATCTCGCGGACCACCGTCCGACGCCGCTCGACCTCGGGGATGCAGTTGAGCAGGTTCTTCGCGAGGACCAGGTCCACCGAGGCCTCCGGGAGCGCCAACGCCTCGGCCGGGCACGGAACAGAGCGTATCCGGGCTCCTGCCTTCGCCGCCCGCTCCTCGACGATCTTCAGCATCGTCGGCTCGCGGTCCACCGCGATCAGCTCGGCCTGCGGATAGAGTTGCCCGAGCTCCAGAAGCAGATGCCCGGGACCGGAAGCGATCTCGGCGATCGCAGCAGCCGCCGGCAGGTCGCTGACGCGCGCCGCGATACGCCGCGCCGCCGGGCGGTGATCCTTGTCGGCGATCGGCTCCATACCCGCCGCATAGCGTCGGCAGGTTTCGTCGTCCCAATCGACCATCGGCGATCCCCCCTCTCGGCCTGGACCTTGTAGCACGTCGCTGGCGATTCTGCGACTTCCGACGCCCACACCATCGCCTCGATCGGCCGGGCGGCGCGCGCGGGCCGAGATTGACTGCACTCTCTTGCATTCGTAGAATGCACCCATGAGGCATCTCACCGTCCGGAACATCCCACAAGGCGTGGCTGCGGCGCTCGAGCGGGAGAAGCAGGAGCGGGGCACGTCCCTCAACCAGACCGTGATCGACGCCCTGCGGCGGGGACTCGGAGTCGATCACAACCGGCCATCGAATGGCCTGGGCCGGCTGGCCGGCAAGTGGTCCGACGAGCAGTTCAAGCGTTTTCAGGAGGCGGTCCGCATGACCGAGCGGATCGACGAGGAGCTCTGGCGGTGACCCGCTATTGCCTCGACACCTCGGCCTACAGCCACTTCATGAAGGGCCACGGAGAGGTGACTGCCCGAATCGACGCGGCGGCCTGGGTCGGGGTCCCAGCCGTCGTCCTGGGCGAGCTCTGGCTCGGATTTCGGTTGGGGAGCCACGCCGCCCAGAACGAGTCCGAGCTGCGGGCCTTCCTCGCGACCCCCGTCGTCGAGGTCCTGGCGGTGGACCAGGCGGTCGCCGAGATCTACGGCGAGGTCGTCGCCGCCCTACGTCGCAAGGGGACCCCGCTGCCCACCAACGACGTCTGGATCGCGGCGACGGCGGCGCGGGCCGGCTCGCCGGTCCTGACCTTCGACGGGCGCTTCAGGATGATCGAACGCGTGGGATCGATCATCCTGGAAGACCCAGCCGCGCCTCCGGTCGTCCGCTGAGCCACGGCTCTCGAGCCCCGGGCCATCCTGGCCCCGCTACCGCCGCGGGGCGACGGGCTCGCCCTCCGGCGCCAGGGGCTCGCCCCTCAGGAATCGTTCCGGGCGCCTCGATGCCCAGGGCGAGCTCGCGGAGCGCCAGCGAGCGCCTTGGCCCTCTTGCCGCGGCTCTCTTCTCGCTTCCTTTCGGTCCCAGGCTCCGGTATTCTCGATCCATCAGGAGATTCCACCCGCAACCCTGTCGCAAAGGAGCCGCTATGTCCCTGCTCTACTCCGAAACCACGCTGGGTCCGCTGAAGCTGCAGAACCACTTGGTGATGGCGCCGATGACGCGCAGCCGCGCGACCGGCAACGTGCCGAACGCGCTGATGGCCCAGTACTACGCGCAGCGCGCGTCGGTCGGCCTCATCATCACCGAAGGCACATCGCCCTCGCCGAACGGGCTGGGGTATCCGCGCATTCCGGGGATCTTCTCGGCGGAGCAGGTGGCGGGCTGGCGGCTGGTGACCGAGGCGGCACACGGCAAGGGCGCGAAGATCTTCCTACAGCTCATGCATTGCGGGCGCATTGCACATCCGCTCAATCTGCCCGCGGGCGCGCGTGTCGTGGCGCCGTCGGCGGTGGCCGCGGCCGGCGAGATGTTCACCGACGCCGCGGGTTTGAAGGCCCACCCGGTACCGGAGGCGATGACGGATGACGACGTCCGCGCCGCGATCGACGAGATCGCGCAGGCCGCCAAGAACGGCGTGGCGGCTGGGTTCGACGGCGTCGAGCTGCATTCCGCGAACGGCTATCTGCTGGAGCAGTTCATTCGCCCGAGCTCGAACCTGCGCACGGCTCGCTACGGCGGCCCGATCGAGAACCGCGCGCGCTTCGTGCTGGAAGCGGTCGAGGCGGCGACGGGCGCCATCGGCAAGGACAAGGTCGGGATCCGGCTCTCGCCGTACGGCGTGTTCAACGACATGCCGCTGTACGACGCGATGGAAGCCGACTACCTGTATCTCGCTCATCAGCTCGACGCGCGGGGGCTGATGTACGTCCACCTGGTGGACCACTCGTCCATGGGCGCGCCGGCGGTGCCCGATTCCATCAAGGCCGGCTTCCGTGGGGCCTTCACCCGCACGTTGATCCTCTCCGGCGGCTACGACGCCGCGCGCGCCGAGAGCGATCTCGCGGCCAAGAAGTGCGACCTCGTCGCCGTCGGCCGCCCGCTCCTCGCCAACCCGGATCTCGTTGTGCGCTGGAAGACCGGCGCGCCGCTCAACCCGCCGGACATGGGCACGTTCTACACGCCGGGGCCGCAGGGGTACGTCGACTATCCGGAGCTGAACGGATAGAGATCGGTGCCGCTCCGGACCTGACGGCCCGGGCGGCCGTCTTTCGCCCGCCATAGTTGCGGGTCGACGGGCTCGCTCTCCAGCGCCGGGACGCCGAAGACGCACTCGAGGACGCGGCGCTGGGGCCTGCGCCTGACGAAGCGCTCCAGGCCTCGATGCCCAGGGCGAGCTGACGGCCAGACGCCCCCGCAGCCCTGTGATCTATACTGATATAGATCAAGGAGGTCGGCCATGGCCACCACCGCCAAGCTGTTTCGCAATGGGAGGAGCCAAGCAGTCCGGCTTCCCAAGGAGTTCCGTTTCGAGGGAGATGAGGTCTCCATCCGTCGCGAGGGTGAGAGCGTGGTCCTCGAGCCGGTCAAGCGACGCGAGTGGCCCAAGGGCTACTGGCGGAGATGGGGTCGCGCGAGCCGAGACCTCGAGGTGCCCGAGCCGTTGCCCTCCGATGGCGACAGGATCGACCTGGACGACAGATGAAGGTCGTCCTGGACACGAACACCTGCATCTACGCCCTCAAGCTCCGCGGGCGCGTGGCCGAGCGGCTGCGCGAGCATTCTCCCGACGAGATCACGGTCACGATCGTCACGGTGGCCGAGCTGTGGTTCGGCGCCCGCAGGAGCGCGCGGCCACGAGCCACCCGCCGCGAGATCGATGCGTTCCTGGAGCCCCTCGAGATCCTTCCGTTCGACCGGGCCGCGGCCGACGCCTACGCGGAGCTCAGGCTCGCCCTGGAACGCTCGGGCCGGCCGATCGGCGAGCGCGATCTCCTCATCGCCTCGATCGCCCGGGCCCGCAACCTGGCCGTGGTCACGCACAACGTGTCCGAGTTCGGCCGCGTGCCGGACCTGGTTACCGAAGACTGGCTCTAGGCGTCGGGACATCGGATAGGGGAGATCGTGACGTGGACAGCCCCCTGAGCCTCGCCATCCCGGACCTCTGGGCCCTGGTCAACGAGTGCCTGATCCGGGCTGGGAAGGCCTGGGGCGCATCGGCGGTATGGCGCGTCGCGAACCAGGGCGGCACCTATCTCGCGATCACGGCCGCCGACGTCTGGGAGGCGTACCGCTCGACGCTCGACGCCGCTGATCGGCTCGGCAGAGCGGTCGACGTGAAGGCGGGCGTCCGCGCGATGGTCGCCGTCGAGGGCGCGGGCGAGCGCTTCGTCACCAAGGTGCTCGGCCGCGAGCTTGAACTGTGAGGGAGCGCTCGCTCGTCCATGTCGCCGGTCCGGGCGGAGCCGGCAAGACGACCTTCGTCGAGCGGTTGCTCGACGCCGAGGTCGCGTTCGCGATCTGCGTTCGTGCGGAGCGTGACGGGAGGCTGCGGAAGGAACAGGAGTCCGCGCCCAGGCGCCACCCCGAGCTTCGCCGCTACCGTGACGCCGGGGCGAGCGCCGTTGCGCTCTACCGCTTCGCCAAGCCGGACACCGACGCGTTCTTCACGAGCGGCGTCATGCAGGACTACTCGGAGGCCGTGTTCATCGAGGGTGACTGCCCCATCGAGCTCGTGGACCTCTCGGTGTTCGTCGCGCCGCCCACCCCTGTCGGTGGATCGCTCCTCGAGCGCGTGACTCGCGACCACGCCGCCGCTCACCAGGCCTCGATCGAGCAGATCGAGCAGGCGCTCGAGAGCGCCGACGGGACGGCACGTCTTCTTGCCGCGGGCCTTGGTAGACCGCTACTCGCCCGTCCCGAGCTGCTGGAAGGTCTGCGTCGCTCGATGAAGGCCAAGCTCGCGGAAGTCCGCGGTGCGCCGCGGCCCGCGCCAACCGAGCACTGGGCACTCGTGGAGGGCTACGCCGGGATCGAACGCGCCCACCTCGTCATCGTCAACGTGCACTCCGAAGCCGACCGCGGAAGGGCCGAGCGCCTCCTCGAGGATCTCGCAAGGATCCGCCAGGACGACCATGTCTATCGCGACGTAGTCGGCTTCCGCGGGAGCAAGGTGCCCGTCACGGCGGTGGTCGCCGAGCTGTCGGATCCGAAGGACCCGGGTCTGAAGAAGGCCCTGGCCCGCGTCAGGCGAGCGGCGAGGCGGAGGCAGCCGTGAACGGATCCGTGGCGCGGCGCTCCGGCTGTCCTGAGCCCGCTTCGCGCTTGCCTCTACCGGGTGACGGTCCGGCCTCGCTGGCCGTGCGGCACATCTACGACCCGCTACCGTGTGGCCAGCAACAGCTCCGGATCGGCGCAACAGACCCCGGCCAACGTTTGGATGGTCCGGGTGTGGCCGCTGGAGATCGTCTCGGCGAGCGCGAGGAGCAGAAGTTGCCTGGTAGAATCTCGTGGACCACTCGCCCCGGCAGCCAAGCGCAGTGAAGTAGGTGTCGCTGGCATGACCTCTCTGAAGCTCGACAACCCACCCATCGTCGAAGCCGTGCTCGATCTCGAGTGCGACATGGCGCCGGGTTGGGATCTGGCCAGCATCGAGGATCGAGCGCGGGAGGTGTTCGCCGATCGCTATCCCAAGTGCAGGGCCCAGATTCTTCACGAAGCCAAGGTCCGGGCCCCCGGGGGCCCGGAACCGAAGCTGTCTGTCCGCCGAGGTTTGCGGGCGTTCCAGTTTCTCGAGCCAGACGAGAAGCAGCTCGTGCAGGCAAGGGTGTCGGGCTTCTCGTTCAACCGGCTGGCGCCGTACACGTCGCTGGACGACTATCTGCCGGAGATCGAGCGTACCTGGGACCTCTTCCGCGAGATCACCTCGCCGGTGCAGGTCAAGACCGTCCGGCTTCGCTACATCAATCGGATTGTTCTTCCGCTGAAGGAGGGCTCGGTCGACCTCGACGAGTACCTCGCCATCGCGCCGCGTCTGCCCGACGAGGAAGGCCTGCGGTTTGCCGGCTTCGTCGATCAGCACCTGATGGTCGAAGCGGCGACAGGCCACCGGGTGGATGTCACCCTGGCGACGCAGCCGGAGCAGGGCAGCCAGCTTCCGATCGTCCTCGACATTCGAGCCGTGGCAGACGTGGCAACCGATCCTGGGGACTGGACGCCGATCGCCGGCCGGATCGAGGCGCTGCGCGGATTGAAGAACCGGGTCTTCCGGCGTACGCTGAAGGAACGATGTCTCAAGCTCTTCTGACCCCCGAACACCACAAGGACTTCCTGGCGGCTGGACGGGACAGTGCCGTCTCCGATGAGTCGAAGGTGACCCACGATGCCCTGAGCGCGCTCCGGCGGTCCGAGGAGGCCAGCCAGGCCCTCTTCGGGAAGAAGGCCACCGCCATCTCGGAGATATGGAGCTTGGTCAACGACAGTGCGGAGCCGGACTGGGACTCTGCTGGCGCCGATCCGGTGGAACGCCTGGCTGCTTTCAGGGCTGTGGAAGTGATTCGGGCGTTGCCTTCGACCGTCCCCTTGCCGGAGGTCGCGGGCGAACCCGACGGGTCCATCTCCTTGGATTGGATCCTCTCGCGCAACCAGCTCTTCTCTCTGAGTATCGGAGTGGGAGACCGCCTTGCGTACGCCTGGCTGGACGGTTCGAACCGAGGGCATGGAGTCGACCGCTTCGACGGCGTGACGGTTCCCGCGCGGATCCTTCAGGGAATCCACGAGATCCTGAGGCATGGCCACGCTCCCGTCGGGCCTTCCTGAAACCGTCAGCGACGACGAAGACCTGGCTCGCTTCCTGACGTCGTCAGGCCACCTGAGCGCTAGCACCGCCAAGCCGGCGGCCTTCCTTCCCAGCCCCAAGGATCGGGAGACATCCGTCTTCCGGCATGGCCCGGAGCCACGTTCCGGCTTGTGGGCTATCGGGCAGTCGGTCGTGGCGGGTGGGGATCGGAGCCTGAAGGGCGCCGCGATCCTGAAGGCGCGCCACGTGCGGGAGGCAGAGCTGGAGGTTCGCTCCAGCGAGCCGCCGCCGAGGCACGCAGCGATCGTGGACTGGCCGTGGCTGGCCGACCCCGAGCTGCAGAAGGCCCAGCAGAAGGAACGGGCGGCTCTTCTGGCCCAGCGTTCGGTGCTGATCCGGGCTTGACGGCCCGCCAACCGTCTCGCCCAGCTACAGAGCACCCCCTCTCCTGGCCGACAGCGAGAAGCAGCAGAAGACCCTGGAGCCCCAGCCGTCCGCTTCACGGCGCCGCGGAGCTCGTCCGGTGTGATGAGACCGGTGGCGATGGCGCGCTCGGTTGCCTCGATGACGACGCTGGGGTCGCCTCCGATGTCCGCAGCGTCGACGATGGTCCTGGCCGGAGACGTGATCTCCGCATCGAATCGCTGGGCGACCTCCTCACGCCCGAGCGGAACGCCCGTGGTGCGCAGCCTGACGCCCGGTGGGCTCTTGGAGCCGCGAGGCCGGTGTTTGCGCGGCAGCGTGAGGTGGATCTCGAAGGCGCGAGAGGGCGCGAGATCGTACAGGACCAGCGCGGTTTCGTGGGACACCACCGCGCGGTGCCGGGCGAACCTGAGCCACGCCCCGACGATGTCCTCGTGCGGGCCGGCGGACGCGCCGGCGAGGCGATAGAAGCCCCGGCTGACCCGCTCGAAGCGCCCGGCGGCGAAGCGGCTCATCACCTCCAGGGCCGGGATGGCGTTCTCCTCGCGGATGGTGACGTTGTGGTGCAGGCGGGTCGAGACGATGCGCTTGCCGAGGACGTCCTCGACGCCGAGCAGGTCGTCCTGGGCCTGCTGAGCGGTGAGCCGGGGCGCCTGCGCCTCGGCCGCGAGGAACGGCTTGGCCGGCGCAAAGTAGGTCGAAGTCGCCGGGACCGACACCAGCTCGCGCTCGGGGTAGCGGAGCGCGGTCAGCCGGCCGCCGAAGACGCAGCCGGTGTCGATGCAGATAGACCCCATGGCCCGCCCCCGGGACTCGGCGGCTCAGTTGTGGCGCACAGGCAGGCCAAGATCGTCTTCTCTGACCCAAGAACAGGGGCCACGAGGCCGCCTGCCTATCGCCGTCTCAGGCACTGGAAGCCAGCCAGGAACGCCTCGATCCGGGCGAGCAGCTCTTCAGGGTCGCGTCGCCACGAGAGGGGTCCCAGGGACGCCATCCGTCCTTGCGTTCCCAACGCATGCCGCTCGTCGCGCACCCGTGACACGAACTCCTCGACGGCCTCTCGCTCGGTGTCGTCCACCATCTGCGACAGGTCGAGACCCAGGAGGTAGGAGCTGGCGTGCTCGAAGGAGACCTCGGCATCGAAGACCTCCGGGGCGAAGCGCCGAGTTTCCTCAGGCGGGACGTAGCCCTCCAGGACATGGGCGAGGTCGTGGAGGTCGCGCTCGCGTTCGGCGGGGCGATCCAGGTACGAGACCATCTTGAGGAGCGCGATCACAGGTACCGGCGCCACAGGGAACCAGAGCCCCGGATGGACCTCCAAGGGTTCTCCGGTGGCGAGCGCAAGTCGGAGCCCGGCGAGGCTCATCCGCGCACCGGTCCCGGGCCAGACGATCTCGCCCGCCTCCAGGTGAGAGGGGCCGGCGGGCAAGACATCGACTCGGACACCGGCGGGCGAGAGCCATCCGTGCTCGCTCCGCGTTTGCCTTCTCCAGCCTTCGAGGCGCTGCAGGCCAGGCGCAATCTCGTCGAGCGACACCGAGACGGCGACGTCGAGATCGGCGGTCTGGCGGGGAAGGTCGATCTGGCAGGCGAGGGCGCTGGCCTCGATCAGGCAGAAGCGGGTCTCCCTCCAGAGGGCCGCCAGGTGTCGAAGGGCGCGGGCCTGATCCTCGGTGAGATAGCTCACCCGAGATGGCCGAGGAAGCGCTCGCGGACCTCGCCAGCGGCCTCGAGCGCACGTTCGTCGCTTTCGAGAAGCAGCTCGGTGTACACGAGCAGGGGATGCGCGACGCGCGCCATTGGTCCTTCGAGACCCAGAGGGCCGGGGATGCCCAGGACGACGATCGGACCGTCTTTCTCCGGCAGCAGGCGGAGCTCACGTCGCAAGGATTGGGGCAGCTCTGCGGCGAGATGCAGGGTGGTGATGGGACTCCGGTAGTGGGCCGTCAGCCGGTAGGCGGCCGTCGCGCCGCCCCAGGCCCAGTCCAGGCCGTCGAGCAGGGACTCGGCGGTCTTCTCGAAGTCGCCCGGGTCTTGGGCGGCGGCCCGGAACCGCCCCATCAGCAGCCTCGGTCGAAGCGTGTCGCCGTATCCGGCCACCCACCGATCGACCAGAGAGCCGGGTCGGACGATCCGGGTGCCGGCCCTGTCCGTAGCGAGTGCCCCCTCGTCCCTGAGGCGGCGCAGGAGATCGGCAGCCGCCGTCTTGCCGAGAGCGGCGGCCTCCGCCAGCGAGCGCACCGGGGCGCCCGCGAGATCGGGGCGAGCGAGGAGGGCGAACAGGGCTTGATAGCTCCGGGCGCCGAGGCCTCGGCCGCCTCGAGCCCGTCTCGGCCTCCGGCCCTCGACCTCGGCGAGATAGTCCTTGCCGATGGCGACGTGGCAGTTGCCCACCTGGTCGACGAACCCGATGCCGTGGGAGGCGAGAAGCTGCCCGACGGACCGCGAGACGTGGGGTGAGAACACGACCCAGGGACGGACGGATGGCCGGATCATGCCGGCAACGAAGCTCCGCGCCACGCCTGGGCTCAACGGGGCGGCCTTGACCTCGACCAGCAGCTCCTGGGACCCCTTCGGCGTTCGAAGCGTCAAGAGGGCGTCCTTTCCCCCCGCAGCCGCGCGCACACCTGCGCCCTTCACGAACGGGAGCTCGCGAAGCCGCTCGAGATACGGCTCGAGATCGGGGCGCCTCCTCTCCATGTCCGGAATACTATCATGTCCGCCAGAATCGGACAAAGGTCTATTCCGGACAAGGCAAGCGGCCGCCCGGTGCCGGCGCCGCAGGTGGGCGGCTCGTTCAGCGACAGGCGGCCGCGTCGCCGGCTACAGCCGCGGGTCGACAGGCTCGCTCTCCAGGGCCAGGACGCCGAAGACGCACTCGTGGACGCGGCGCAGGGGCTCGCGGCGGACGAAGCGCTCCAGGGCCTCGATGCCCAGGGCGAGCTCGCGGAGGGCCAGCGAGCGCTTGGCCGAGAGGCCGCGGGCGCGGAGGCGGTCCAGGTTCTCCGGGAGGTCGTACTCCGGCCCGTAGATGATCCGCAGGTACTCGCGGCCCCGGGTCTTGAGGGCGGGCTGGATCCAGGGTCAGCGCGCTGGCGCAGGCTAGACCAGGCCCCGGCGGTCGCGGGCCAGGCGCGAGAAGAAGCCCAGCGGTCGTCCTGAGGGCCGCTTCGAAGCCCTACCCCCGAAGGATCTACTCCGTAGCCACCGCGACGGGACGGCACGGCGGACCCGTCGAGATCCTTCGCTTCGCCCCGCCAGGCTGGGCGGGGTGCCGCTCAGGATGACGTCTGCGACCCGCACACGCTGCAGCTCGGGGTCAGCGCGGCAGACGCCGGCCAGCGTCTGTATGTGCCAGGTGCGGTCGCGATCGACGTGGACCCCGCCCTCGGAGGCGAGCAGGTGGAAGGGAGCGGGCTCGAGGTCGCGTCGCCGCCCCTACTTCTGCCCCCCTCTTGTCCCACCGGACCTCCCAGGCCGGGATGTCGTTGGAGAAGAGATGGCAGTGCTTGCGCAACCCTGGCTCGTGATCATCGGAGGGCCCAACGGCGCCCGAAAGACGACCTTCGCGCGGGTCGCCGCGGCCGAGTGGTCCCTGCGGTACCTGGCAGCCGATCTGATTGCCGATGAGCTGCGGTTCGGCAAGCGAGGTGAGGGGGCCTTTCACGCGGGGCGGGTGTTCGCCCGGCGAGCGAGAGAGGCTCTCGCCCGCAGCGAGCCGCTTCTCGTCGAGTCGACCCTGTCCGGGCTCGCGATGCGCCGATTCATCCGTAGGGCCAGGGCTTCGGGCTATCGGGTTTCCGTCGGGCTCGTCTACGTCGGCTCGGCTGAGGTCCGCATCCGTAGGATCCGCGCTCGGGCTCAGGCGGGTGGGCATTCCGTCCCTGACGCTGACGTCCGCCGCCGTTTCCGACGCAGCCTGGTGAACTTCTGGGAGCTGTACCGTTTCGACGCGGATGCGTGGCACCTGACTTACAATGGCGGAAGGGAGGCAGTCAGCGTCGCCTTCGGAGAAGGCTCGCGGGGGGTCGTCACCGAGTCGACGTACTTCGAACGGTTTCTGGGATTGCTGAAACGGTGACGGTCGTGCAGCACGCAGCAAAGTCAAGGGCGCAGGAGCAGGTCGACGCCGGGACGGTCGAGGAGTCGCGGGAGCTCGCGCGGGTCTTCCGTCGTGCGGTGCGAGAAGCGCGCGAGAAGAACCGCCGCCTCGGAATCGCGAACGTCCAGGTCGAAGCCGACGGTCGGCTGACCGAAGATCTGCCAGACGGAACCGTCAGGCTGTTGACGACGGAATAGCGGACCAACACCGCCTGGCCTGTCATGAGATCCAGGACCCAAGAGGTATTGCGGGAAGCCCTCCGGCTCCCGCCCAAGGCCCGGGCGGACATTGCGGGAACGCTCCTTCGCAGCCTCGACTCGAGGGAAGACGCGGACGTCGAGGCGGCGTGGACCACAGAGGTCGAGCGACGCGTCGCCGAGGTCGATTCCGGCAAGGTGAAGCTCGTCTCGTGGGACCGGGTCCGCAGGCGCCTTCGCTCTGATCTCCGCGGTGGCCGCCGGTCGGTAGGGGACGGAAACCTGCCGTCATCCTGAGGGCCGCTTCGGAGCTGTACCCGCCGGGGATGTCATCCTGAGTCGGGCACCGGCGTGGCCACCGGTCAGTAGCGGACAGAAACCCCGGGCCGTCATCCTGAGGGCCACTTCGAAGCCGTACCCGCCGGGGATGTCATCCTGAGGGTGACTTCGAAGCTGTTCTCTCGAAGGATCTCCTCCGTGGCCACCGCGACGGGACGGCACGGCGGACCCGTCGAGATCCTTCGCTTCGCCCGTCCATGCCGGGCTCCGCTCAGGATGACGGCTGCTGGCCGTCCACCCGGGGGCTCCGCTCAGGATGACGCTCAGGCGCCGCGTCGCCTGAGACACGGCGGCGCCCAGCTCATGGCCCGCGGGCGGCTGGCTCGCCCCGCTACAGCCGCGGGTCGACGGGCTGGCTCTCGAGGGCCAGGACGCCGAAGACGCACTCGTGGACGCGGCGGAGGGGCTCGCGGCGGACGAGGCGCTCCAGGGCCTCGATGCCCAGGGCGAGCTCGCGGAGGGCCAGCGAGCGCTTGGCCGAGAGGCCGCGGGCGCGGAGGCGGTCCAGGTTCTCCGGGAGGTCGTACTCCGGCCCGTAGATGATCCGCAGGTACTCGCGGCCCCGGGTCTTGAGGGCGGGCTGGACCAGGCCCCGGCGGTCGCGGGCGATGAAGTCCAGGGGCTTGACGACCATCCCCTCGCCGCCCCGGCCGGTCAGCTCCTCCCACCAGGCGACGGCCTCGGCTTCGCTGGCCGTGTCGGTCACGTCGACGACCCGGTACGGCGTGGCCAGCAGCAGCTCGGGGTCGGCGCTGCAGACGCCGGCCAGCGTCTCCATGTGCCAGGTGTGGTCGCGGTCTGTGTGGACGCCGGCCTCGGAGGCCAGCAGGTGGAAGGGGGCGAGCTTGAGGTCGGCCAGCGAGGCCACCGGCCAGCAGTAGCGGCGGTAGGCCTCGACGAAGCGCCCGGCCCGCTCCTGGCGGTCCCGGTAGCGCTCCAGCAGCGGCCCGACCCCCTCGACGTGGCCCGCGGCCGCGGTCAGCGCGGACACGGCCTCGGCCAGACCGGCCCGGGCGGCGGCGCCCACCGCCGCGTACTGGCTCTTCAGCAGCTCCAGCGCCTTGACCGACCACGGCAGCAGCTCGGCGCATGGTCACGGTGGGTGGAGGCGGGTCGAGGTTCCCGGGGGGCACACTGCTAGTGGCCTGCGCCGGGCGCACTCGGCCCGATTTCCCTGTACTCGTGCCTCCAGGCGCGTCAGCGGGGCTTGGGGCGCTTCTTTCGGCGTCCTTGAACGGTCCGTGCCCGCGCTGTGGTCTTCCCACGGGCGGCGCGGCTCCTGCGGCCGGCTGCGGGGGCGTCTCGCGAAGCGAGACAGGACGCAAGGGTGAGGCCGGTCTCCGCGGGCTGCTCGATCGGCCGGAACGAGTCGAGGGCTTCGTTGAATCGCTCTCCCATGCTCTTGGCGACGATGTACAGCAGGTGGATGGGCGCCCCCAACATCTTGTCGAGGCGCCACACGCAGTCGTGCCTGTCGACCCGGGTAGTCCCCGTCTGGGTCAGCCGGTCCCTCAGTTGGCTCTGAGCCCGCACTTGGAAGTCGCTGGGAATCGCCATCGCCGCATCAGCCGGCGGGCCGCAGACCATGTTGATCGTCCCGCAGCCTTCATACTCCAGGGTCGTCTGGACGCCTTCTCCTCTGTCCCTGAGATCGCTCGACGTCTCTTCGTACGTTCCGGGAACGACGATCTCCGCGAGGATCGTCCCGTCGACCTCCCAGTAGTAGGTCTCCGTGCCCATCATCGAAGCCTGGATGATCGCCTCGAACTCCGTCATCTCCTCTGGCGACAGGTCCGCCGAAGGCTCCGATCCCGGGATGAGCTTCCCTGCCACGGCTCTGTCGAAGGCGGCGGGATCCGCAAGCGCGAACCCTGGGATCGGTCCCCACCCGAGCTCCTTCACCTCGATGAAGCGGAGCGG
>CAZNNH010000052.1:0-35360 GCA_964574335.1 uncultured Acidobacteriota bacterium
CGAAGATGGAGGGGGGCGACCCGTCGGTGTCCCTCGACCTCCTGGTCCGCTCGCTCTTCGCGCTGGGCGCCTCGAGTCGCGACCTGGCGAGGACGATCTCGGCGGGGCCCGCCTAGGCGGCGGGGGAAGGAAGGCCTCGGGACCTTCTGGAGGGCGTCCTTGAGGTTCGCCGCGTCCACCCACGGCTTGGGACCGGCAGGAAGAGTGCCGCCACAATCGCCGGAAGAGTCACTCCCCAGACAATGAGGCTCACCCGCCAGGTGCGCTCGTACGCTGACCTGAAGCGCGAAATCTGCTCGTCTGTCATCTCATCGATCTTCATGGCTTCCTCTCGTGGAAGGGAGAGCGGACGGTCGACGTCGCGACGCTGCAAGAACGAGACGCGCTCTTCGCGTCCCTAGAAGGGGATCTTGTGCGAGGCCGCGTCCCGGGTCTGGCGCACCCGCTTGTCGTAGATCTGGGTGGTGGTGACGTGCCGGTGTCCCAGCAGGTCCTGGACCTCGAGCAGGGCGACGCCTGCCTTGAGCAGCAGCGTGGCGGTGGTGGCCCGGAGCGAGTGCGGCGTGTAGAGGCACCGCTGCACGGTCGACCCCTCCGCCACCGGCCGTAGCACCCTGGGGAGCCGCTCGAGGTAGCGCCTCACCAGGTTGTACATGGCGCGGACGCCGATCGCGCGGGGGGCGAGCGCCTGGCTCTTGGATCCGGTCCGGGGCCGGAACAGCGGCCCGGCGGTGAGCCCCGCCGCCTGGATGTACTCCTGGAGCGCCATGCGTCGCACCAACTGGCGGATCGCACTCTCGCGGACCCAGTCAGAGGCGTCGCCTTTGGCGATCTGCTCCAAGACGCCGTCGTCAGTGAGCTTACCCGCCCCGATCGACGGGGCGTTCACGTCCCCGTCAGTCCGGGCGTTCGCCCTATCCGGCCGGCTCCAGCTCCGGCTCCTGGGCCAGGACGCCCTTCGTCTTCCAGGCACCCGTCTGCCAGCGCCAGTAGTTCATGAGGCCCCGCGACAGCTCGTCGCAGATCATGGCCAGCCAGACCCCCGGCAGGCCCATCCCCAGCCGCAGCGCGAACAGGTAGGCCAGGGGGACCGCGATCGACCAGGTGAGCAGGACGCTCGCCACCGCTACGAATCGTGCGTCACCGGAGCCGCGAAGCGATCCCCCGGCGACGATGTTGCTGGTCCTCGACGGCTCCAGGACGAAGCCCATCAGG
Organism: uncultured Acidobacteriota bacterium; assembly: GCA_964574335.1. Taxonomy (GTDB): domain Bacteria; phylum Acidobacteriota; class Vicinamibacteria; order Fen-336; family Fen-336; genus CAZNNH01. The sequence continues at coordinate 1,216 of CAZNNH010000052.1, forward strand.
AACAGGATCTGCCCCAGCCGGAGGATCTCGGGGTCGTCGGTGAAGAGCCCGAGCAGGTGCCGGGCGCCCAGGTTGATCACGACCATGCCAGAGAAGCCGAGCAGAAGGCCGAGCCGCAGGCTCCTTCGGAGCTGGCGATCGGCCTCGTCGAAGAGCCGGGCGCCGACCTGATGCGCGATCTTGACCTGGGTGGCCAGGCCGATCGAGAAGACCAGCACCACCGCGAACAGGATGATGTTGAGGGTGTAGGTCCGGGCGGCCAGCGCCACGTCGCTGATCGAGACCACGATCCCCACCATGACCAGTTGGTTGAGCTGGTAGGAGACGGGCTCGACGGCGGAAGGGACGCCGATACCGAGGACCGGTCGGGTGTAGCCCCGGAAGTCCCGGAGGACCTCCGCGACGTTCCAGGGCAGACCCAGGCGGGAATGGACGATCGTGGCCAGCAGCAGCAGGCCGAGGCTCTGTGCGGCGATGGTCGAGTAGGCGATGCCGGTGACGCCGAGCCGGGGAAGCCCCCAGGTCCCCATGGTGAAGATGTGGTCGAGGAAGAGGTTGGCGAGGTTGACGGCGACCGCCACCCACATGTTGAAGCGGGTGCGCCCCCGCGCCACCAGCACCCCGCCGTAGGCGAAGCGCAGCGCGTGGACCAGCATCACCGGCAGCACCAGGCGCAGGTACTCGGTGGAGATGGGGTAGATCTCGGCGCTGAGCCCGAGCCAGACCCCGATCTTGCGGTGGATCGCGAACAGCAGGATCGAGACCGCCCCTCCGAGCCCGCCCAGCATCAGGATGGTCGCCATGAAGGTGGCGTTGACGCGCTGGGTGCGTCCGCCGCCGAGGAGCTGGGAGGCGACGCTGGCCCCCGCCAGCGAGAAGGCCTGGAAGACCATGATGAAGATGCCGAAGATGGGGAGCAGCGCGCCGACCCCGGCGGCCGCCTGGTCCGAGATCCGGGCCAGATAGAAGGAGTCCTCGACCCCCAGCATCATGGTGAGCAGCAGCTCGACGAACAGGGGCCAGGCCAGCGTCCACAGAGACATCTGGAGAACGGTCGGCTGAGGGCGAAGAGGCATCGGAGAGCGGCCCGCGAAGAGAGGGATTGTAGTCGGCAAGAGGCAGCGCCTCAAAGCGGATGGCCCATAATCGAAAGGGCGGGTCATGCCGTTTCCCTACTACGATCGGCTCTCGGCGCGGAACCAGGCGATCTACCGGAGAAGCGACGCCGTGGCCGAGGTCTCCCTGCCGAACCCCGAGCTGCTGCGCCCGCTGGTCGGGCTGCTGAGGGAGGCGCTGCAGCGGGAGCGGCGGGGCGCCGTCGATGCCTGCGCCGACCGGCTCTGTGCCGGGGTGACGGAGATGCTGGGGCTGCCGCCGGTGCGGGTCCAGGTGCTGGCGGTGCGTCCCTCGCGCAACTGGGGCGAGCTCCATGGCCTGTACACGCTCGGGGAGCCTCGGAGCCCGGCGCGCATCCAGGTGTGGATGAAGACGGCCCGCCACAAGCGGGTGGTGGCGTTCAAGACCTTCCTGCGCACCCTGCTCCACGAGCTGCTCCACCACCTCGACTACACGTACCTGAAGCTCCCCGACTCGTTCCACACCGAGGGCTTCTTCCGGCGCGAGTCGAGCCTCTTCCGACAGTTGGTGCCGGAGCCGGAGCCCGGCCGATAGCCGGCGCCGAGCGGCCTCAGGAGCCGGTGGAGCCGAAGCCGCCGGCCCCCCGTTCGGTCTCGTCGAGCCGGTCCACGAGCTCGAAGCGGGCCGGCTCCACCCGCTGGACGAGAAGCTGCGCGATCCGGTCCCCGGGCCTCACCGAGAACGGCTGCGGCCCGTGGTTGGCCAGCACCACCCGCACCTCGCCGCGATAGTCGCTGTCGATCACGCCGGCCAGGGTGTCGATGCCGTGACGCAGGGCCAGCCCGCTGCGCGGCCAGACCAGGCCCGCGTGGCCTTCCGGGATCGAGAGGCGGAGGCCGGTTCCCACCGCCGCCCATCCACCGGAGGGGATCGTCACCTCCTCGGCGGCGCGCAGGTCGGCGCCGGCCGCCGCCGGCGACGCGTACTCGGGAGCCGCCGTCTTGCCCTGGACCAGAACTCTCATGGAAGCCCTCGTTTCCTCCCCTGGCCCGCGCCCTCGAGGGAAGCGGGCCCCGGCTGGAGCCGGGTCGGTCCGATTCTACCGGGGCATCGTATGATCGGCGGATGGCTGGGACGTCGAGCCTGTTCGGGCTGGAGCGGGTCGGGCTGGAAGAGCGGCTTTGTGAGCTGGGCGAGCCGCGCTACCGGGCCCGCCAGCTCTATGCGTGGCTCTACGCGAAGCGGGCGCGGAGCTTCGCCCAGATGACCGACCTCGGCCTCCGCCTGCGCCAGCGCCTCGAGGCCGAGCACCGTCTGGAGTGGCCCGAGGTCCAGCAGCGCCAGCGTTCCGCCGACGGCACGGTCAAGTACCTGTTCCGGCTGGGCGATGGGGTCACGATCGAGACGGTCCTGATCCCCGAGCCGGGCCGGCGGACCCTGTGCATCTCCACCCAGGCGGGTTGTCCTCTCAAGTGTGGCTTCTGCCTCACCGGGATCGCCGGCTTTCGGCGCAACCTCGACCCGGGCGAGATCCTGGGCCAGGTGGCGGCGGTGATGGCGGAGTCGGAGGCGGAGGAGCCGGAGCCGCGGCGCCCCTTCAACGTGGTGGTGATGGGAATGGGGGAGCCGCTGCTGAACCCCGACGGCACCTTTCCGGCGCTGCGGATCCTGATGGATCCCAAGGGCTTCGCCATCCCGCCACGGCGGCTGACGGTCTCCACCGTCGGCATCCTGCCCGGCCTTCTGAGGCTGGCCGAGGAGCCGGTTCGTCCCAACCTGGCGATCAGCCTGCATGCCCCCGATCCGGGGCTACGCCGGGCGCTGATGCCGGTGGAAGCGCGCTACCCGATCGAGAAGGTGCTCGAGACGCTGGATCGATACCGGGTGCCACGCGGCGGGCGGGTGACCTTCGAGTACGTGCTGCTACGAGGCATCAACGACAGCCCCACCCACGCCCGTCGCCTGGTGCGCCTGCTGGCCAAGACCCGCGGCAAGCTCAACCTGATCCCACTCAACCCGGCCCCCGAGATCCCCTTCGAGGCGCCCAGTGCCGAGGCGGTCGACGAGTTCTGCCGCATCCTCACCGCGGCCGACGTGACGGTCTCGGTTCGCCGCCCGCGAGGCCAGGACATCCTGGCCGCCTGCGGGCAGCTGCGACTGTCCGGGAGCCGTTCCGGCAAGGCTCGACGCGGCCCGTACCCATCACAGGTGGCGGGTTGAGCCTCTCCGCCCACCGGTTCGGCCTGGGCCTCCTCGGCCTTCTGGCCCTGGCCGCGGCCCTGCTGCTGCCGGGGCTCGGGTCGGCCCCGTTGGAGCGGGCCGAGATCTACTTCGTCGACGTGGCCAGGGCCATGGTCGAGCGAGGCGACTACCTGGTCCCCCACTACCAGGGGGAGCCGTTCTTCGACAAGCCGCCGCTCACCTACTGGTTGCTGGCCGCCGCTTTCCGCCTCTTCGGCAGCTCGCTGCAGGTGGCGCGAATGGTGCCGGTTCTGGCGACGCTCCTGGTCATCGCGGTCACCGTGTGGCTGGGCACGCTGCTGGTCGGGCGGCGATCGGCCCTCCGTGGCGGGCTGGTGCTCACCACCACCTGTGTCTTCGTCGGCTTCGGGCGGGTGGCGATGTCGGACATGCTGCTCACCTTGTGGTCGACGCTGGCCGTGACCCTGGCCCTCCTGGCTCACCGCCGCAGCGCGGCGGCGTGGGTGGTCCCGGCCCTGGGGGTGGTGCTGGGTCTCGGCTTCCTGACCAAGGGGCCGATCGCGCTGCTGCTTCCCGGCCTCGGCATCCTGGTGCTGGCCTGGCACCGGCGGCACCTCCCGTTCCCCCCGGGATCGGCGGCGCTGGCGCAGGCTGCCCTGCTGTTCGCCCTGCTCGGGCTGGGCTGGTTCGGCCTGGTGTACCTGCGGCTCGGGACCGGGCCGCTCGAGTACTTCTTCCTTCGCGAGAACCTCGAGCGTTTCGCCGGGGAGACGTACGATGCCGGCCGTCCCGCCTGGTACTACCTGGCGACGTACCTGGGCGAGGGGCTGCCCTGGTCGCTGTTCCTGCCCCTCGCCCTGTGGCGAGACTGGCGCAGGCCGGCCGCGTCCGCACCCGAGCAGGGGGCTCGTTTCCTGGCGGTGTGGCTCGGCCTGATGCTGGTGCCGATCAGCCTCTCGCGGGGCAAGCTCGACTACTACCTGCTGCCGCTCTACCCGGCCGCCTCGTTGCTGCTGGGCCGCTTCTTCAGGCCACCCTGGGGCTTCCCGCAGCGGCTCCTCGGGGGCGTCGTGCTCGGCCTGGTCGGCGTGCTGCTGGGGCTGGCGGCGGTCTTCCCGTACCCGCTGCCCGAGGCCTGGCTGCCGGCGTCCACCATCCGCAACGCCGTGACCGGCTTCGCCCTGCTGGCCGGCCTGACGGCGGTTCTGCTCTGCCGGCGCCCGGAAAGGCGCCGCATCCTGCTTCTTTTGGCATCGGTCAGCGCCGGGCTCTTCTTCGCCATGGCGACCTGGTTCCTGCCCGCCTTCCGCTCGGCCCAGCCCAATGCCGCCATCGTGGCCGATGTGGCCCGCGAGCTGCGCTACGTTCCCGAGGCCTCGGTGGCGGTCTGCGCCGAGGGGGCGCGGGTCGAGCGCGACCTGCTCTTCACCGCCCGCGCCAAGGTCGAGGCGCACTGCGAGGTCTACCGCCTGGTGGCTTCGGGGCGGCCGTTCCTGCTGCTGGTGAACGGGCGCCAGCGCGTCTCGCTGAGCCACATCGAGCGAATGCGGGAGGTCCGGACCTACTACTACCTGCCGGCGGGGGCGCTGACGTTGCGGGGCATCCTGAGGATCCCGGAGCCCCAACCGCTGACGCTGATGGCCAGCTTCCCGACCGACGACCCGGTGGCCGAGCGCAAGCGCAGGCGCGCCCGCAAGCGCGCCCTACGCCTGCTCGACCTGCTGGGCCTGCCCCACCCGGGGGACGAGTAGCCTGTGGCGACCCGCAACCCTCGACCTCAGGCGCTGGCTGCGAGGGCCTTCCGAGACGCCGCCACCGTGGTCTCGATGGCGTCCTCATCGTGGGCGAGGCTCACGAAGGCGGCCTCGAACTGGGCTGGCGGCAGGTAGACCCCGCCCTCCAGCATGGCCTGGAAGAATCGCCCGAACCGGGCCGTGTCGGAGCCTCGCGCCGAGGCGAAGTCGATCACCGGACCTTGGCAGAAGAATGCCGTGATCATGGAGCCACAGCGGTTGACGCACAGCGGCACCCCGGCCTCACGACCCGCCTCGACCAGCCCCTGCTCGAGCCGGGCACCGAGCCGCTCCAGCTTCTCGTAGGCCCCGGCTCGCTCCAGGATGTCGAGGGTGGCGAGCCCGGCGGCCATCGCCACCGGGTTCCCGGACAAGGTCCCGGCCTGGTACACGGAGCCCACCGGCGCCACGTGATCCATGATCTCGGCGCGGCCACCGTACGCGCCGACCGGCAGCCCCCCGCCGATCACCTTGCCCAGACAGGTGAGGTCGGGGCTCACGCCGAAGCGCGCCTGGGCGCCCCCGAGCGCTAGGCGGAAGCCGGTCATCACCTCGTCGAAGACCAGCAGCGCCCCGGCCTCCCGGGTGACCCGCCGGAGCCCCTCGAGGTAGCCCGGTGTCGGGGGCACGCAGCCCATGTTGCCGGCTACCGGCTCGACGATCACGGCGGCGATGTCGGGTCCGTGTGCCTCGAACACGCCCGCCAGGGCGGCCAGGTCGTTGTACGGGACCACCAGGGTGTCCGCCACGGTACCCGCCGGCACCCCGGGCGAGCCCGGGATCCCGAGGGTGGCGACCCCCGAGCCGGCGGCCACCAGCAGGCAGTCGGCGTGGCCGTGGTAGCAGCCATCGAGCTTCACGATCTTGGATCGCCCGGTGAAGCCACGGGCCAGGCGCAGCGCGCTCATCGTGGCTTCGGTTCCCGAGGAGACGAAGCGCACCTTCTCGATCCCGGGCACGTGGTGAGCCACCCGCTCCGCGAGCTCGAGCTCGAGCTCGTTGTTGGCGCCGAACGAGGTGCCCCGCGCCGCGACCCGGGTGATGGCCTGGACCACCTCGGGGTGGGCGTGCCCCGCGATCAGGGGGCCCCAGGAGCCCACGTAGTCGATGAACGAGTGCCCGTCCACGTCGACGATCCGGCACCCCTCGCCGCGCGCCACGAAGAACGGCGACCCGCCCACCGCCTTGAAGGCCCGCACCGGCGAATGCACCCCGCCCGGGGTGCGCTCCACGGCGCGGGCAAAGAGACGCTCCGACTCCTTCATCGACAAGGGCACTGAGGACCTCCGTGTCACCGGCTGGTGGCCTCCCGAGGCCGGCGCCCGAGAGTATACCGAAGGCCCAGGGGACCCTCCGGGGGCGGCTCTTCGAGATCTCCAAGCAGCGGTCTGGCGGCCGCCGTCGCCCCGCCTGGCTCTGCGCCCTCGGAGGTTTCCGTAGTACACTCGTCGTTACAGGCTCCACCCTGAAGGGGGCCGTGTCTGCCTCGCGTTCCGATGTGGACGTCTGGCGGGCCGACCGAAGCGTGGCGGTGTAGCTCAGTTGGTTAGAGCACGCGGCTCATATCCGCGGCGTCCGGGGTTCGAATCCCTGCACCGCCACCAACCCGAGCGGGGATGGGCGCGTTGGATCGAAGAAATGCGAGGCGGCCAGGCCAAGACGACGGCGCGGCAGACCCTCCTGGGGCTGGGGCGGCCGGCTGCGGGTGAGACGGTCGTGGTGGGCCTGTCGGGCGGCGCCGACTCGGTGTGCCTGACCGACATCCTCGTCGATCTGGGGCGTGAGCTCGGTTTCGCCGTGGTCGCCGCCCACCTGGACCACGGCCTTCGCCCCAGCTCGGCTGCCGACGCGGAGTTCTGCCGGGAGCTCTGCCGGGGTCTCGGGGTTCGGCTCGAGAGCGCTCGCTCGGACGTTCGCCGTCGGGCCGAGCGCGAGGGGACCTGCCTCGAGGAGGCGGCCCGCCACGAGCGCTACGCCTTCCTCCGCCGGGCCCGTCTCGACGAGGGCGCGGCCGCGATCGCGGTGGCGCACACCGAGGACGACCAGGCGGAGACGCTGCTGCTGCGCCTGCTGCGTGGGGCCGGCAGCCCCGGCCTTTCGTGTATGCGCCCGGCTATGGGGGAGCTGCTGCGACCGCTGCTCCGGGTCACGCGCCACGACGTCCTGGCGCACCTCGAGGGACGTGGCCTGCCCTGGAGGGAGGATCCGAGCAACTCGGATCTGGCCTTCGCCCGCAACCGGGTCCGGCACGAGCTGATCCCCTACCTGGAGAGCCACTTCAACCCGCGGGTGCGGCAGACCCTGGCCCGCACGGCGGGACTGCTCGCCGACGAAGCCTCCGCGCACGAACGGCTCGCCGACGAGCTGCTGGAGCAGACCGCCGCCCGTCCCGGCGAGCTGCAGGCGAAGGCGCTGGCCGGCGCGCCCCGCGCCATCGCCCGGCTGGCGGTGCGCCGCGCCCTGGAGGGGGCGGGCGGGCTCCTGGGGGTGACGGCCTGGCACGTGGACCGGCTGCTCGACCTGGCCCTGGCGCGCGACTCCTCGGGTCGTCGGCTTTCGCTCCCGGGCCGCCGCGAGGCGGTGGTCCGATTCGGGTCGGTTCACATCGGCCCGCGCCTTCTCCCGTCTCCCTCGCCGTACGAGTTGCCGCTGCCCGTTCCCGGGCGAGTGGAGGTTCCCGGCGGCGTGGCCGTGTCGGCGGAGCCGTCCGAGGGCCCCGCGGTGTCCAAGAGTACGAGCGTGGCCGTGGTCGGGGCGCCCGAGGCGCCGCTCACCGTCCGTACCCGCCGTCCTGGAGACCGGGTCCGGACCCACGGCCGCGAGATGAGCCTGAAGCGCTTCCTGATGGGGCGCCGGGTCCCAGCGGAGCTGCGGGCCGGCCTCCCGATGGTCGCCTGTGGGCGCCGGGTGCTGTGGATCCCCGGCCAGGCGATGGAAGGATGCGGCGAAGCCAGCCGGCGCTTCGTCCGCCTCGAGGTCCTCGAGCCGGCCAGGTCGTAGATCATGGATAGACCTGACGTGCTTTTCGACGAAGCCCAGATCCGGAGCCGGCTCCAAGAGCTGGGTCGGGAGATCGCCACTGCCTACCACGGGCACGAGATCTGCGTGGTGGGCCTCATGAAGAGCTGTCTCTGCTTCATGGCCGACATGATCCGGGCCATCCCCCTCGACATGACCTGCCACTTCCTGCGGGCGTCCGCCTTGACCGAGAGCGGCCCCGGAGCGGCCCGCACCGACATCGTGTACTCGACGGAGATCCCCTACGAGGGACGTCACATCCTGCTCCTCGACGACATCGTGGACACCGGCATCACCTTGAACTTCCTCCTCGATCACATCCGGGAGGCCAGGCCGGCGGCGCTCAAGGTCTGCGCGCTGATCGACAAGCCGGGCGAGCGCAAGGTGGACGTGCACCCAGACTGGGCGGCGTTTACGCTCAACGAGTCCCACGGGCGCTTCCTGGTCGGCTACGGCCTGGACTACAAGGAGCGGTATCGGGGGCTTCCGTACATCGGCACCATCCCCCGAGCGGCGGGGATGCCGAGAGGCGTGGACGGCTAGGCGGGGGCGACGTTTGGGGGCGCGGAGGCGTATAGCGTGAACGCGACGTTCAAGACGGTGATGCTCTGGATCTCGTTGGTGCTGGTCATCGTACTGGCCTGGCACTTCGCCCAGATCCAGAAGAAGGAGACCGCGCTCAAGTTCAGCGACTTCGTGGCCCAGGTGGAGGCGGGCCAGGTCCAGGAAGTGACCATCACCGGCAACGAGATCCGGGGCAAGACCGTCGACCACGAGAACTTCAAGACCTTCGCCCCGGAGGGCTACGACAAGCTGGTGGACACGCTGCTGGCCAAGCACGTCACTGTCAACTACCAGCCCGATCAGACGCCCACCTGGGCCAACATGCTCATCTCCTGGGCCCCCTTCGTGCTGCTGATCGGCTTCTGGATCTTCTTCATGCGCCAGATGCAGAGCGGCGGCAACAAGGCCCTCTCGTTCGGCAAGTCGAAGGCCAAGCTCCTGGCCAGCCAGCAGAAGAAGGTCACCTTCAAGGACGTGGCCGGGGTCGACGAGGCCAAGGAGGAGCTGCAGGAGATCATCGAGTTCCTGCGCGAGCCCCAGAAGTTCCAGAAGCTGGGCGGCCGGATCCCCAAGGGGGTGCTGCTGATGGGCCCGCCCGGCACCGGCAAGACACTGCTGGCTCGGGCCATCGCCGGCGAGGCCAACGTCCCCTTCTTCTCCATCTCGGGGTCGGACTTCGTCGAGATGTTCGTGGGTGTCGGCGCCTCTCGGGTGCGCGATCTGTTCGAGCAGGGGAAGAAGAACGCCCCGTGCATCATATTCATCGACGAGATCGATGCGGTGGGCCGTCACCGTGGCGCCGGGCTGGGCGGCGGGCACGACGAGCGTGAGCAGACCCTGAACCAGCTACTGGTGGAGATGGACGGGTTCGAGTCGAACGACGGCGTGATCCTGATCGCCGCCACCAACCGCCCCGACGTCCTCGATCCCGCGCTGCTCCGCCCCGGTCGGTTCGACCGTCGGGTGGTGGTCTCCCGCCCGGACATCCGGGGACGTGAGGGGATCCTGCAGGTCCACACTCGCAAGATACCTCTCGCCGACGACGTGGAGCTGACGGTGCTGGCCCGGGGCACGCCCGGCTTCTCCGGGGCCGACCTTGCCAACCTGGTCAACGAGGCCGCCCTGCTGGCGGCCCGTTACAGCCAGAAGCACGTCACCATGCGGGACTTCGAGTCCTCCAAGGACAAGGTGCTGATGGGTGCCGAGCGCAAGAGCATGATCATCACCGACGAGGAGAAGCGGGTCACCGCGTATCACGAGGCCGGCCACGCACTGCTGGCCGCGCTCCTGCCTCACGCCGACCCGCTCCACAAGGTGACCATCATCCCCCGCGGGATGGCCCTCGGGCTGACCCAGCAGCTCCCCCTGGAGGAGCGCCACAACTACAGCCGGGAGCAGCTCGAGGACCGAATCGCCGTCACCATGGGCGGCCGGATCGCCGAGGAGCTGACCTTCGGCCAGATCACCACCGGGGCCCAGAACGACATCGAGCAGGCCACCAGCATGGCGCGCAAGATGGTCTGCGAGTGGGGGATGAGCGACGCCCTCGGCCCGCTGACCTACGGCAAGAAGGAGGAGGCGATCTTCCTGGGCAAGGAGTTCAACCGCCACCAGGACTACAGTGAGGCCACCGCGCTCAAGATCGACGCCGAGATCAAGCGCATCGTCAGCGAGCAATATCAGCGCGCCAGCAGCGTGCTGACAGAGAAGCGGGAAGAGCTGGTGACGGCCGCGGACGCGCTGCTCGAGCGCGAGGTCCTGGACGGCCACCACATCCGGCAGATCCTGGCGGGAGAGCCGCTGGAGCTGAAGCCGCTGGCGCCGTCGTCGCCACCCACCGAGGCCCAGCCGCCGGTCGAGGAGAAGCCGGCCGAGCCGCGCGGGGGCATCCTTCCGCCTCCGATCGCGGCCCCCAAGCCCACCGCCTGAGCCGCGCCTTGGCCCGCTCCCGGCCCTCGCGCAGAAGCGGTGCCGCTCTCACCGCCGACACGGGAGCCGGGGGCTAGGGCCATCGAGACAGGCAAGCGACGCCTTTACCCGCTCACGCTGCGAGGCGCCTCCCACACCCTCGGCGAGCGCACCCTGGTGATGGGCGTGCTCAACGTCACGCCGGACTCCTTTTCGGACGGCGGACGCTTCCTCGACCAGGCGGCCGCCGTCGAGCACGGCCTCCGCCTGTTCGAGCAGGGGGCCGACATCGTGGACGTGGGAGGGGAGTCGACCCGTCCAGGCGCCTCGCCGGTGGGTGCCGAGGAAGAGCGGCGCCGGGTGGTGCCGGTGGTCGAGGCGCTGCGCCAGGAGGGAGGCGGTCTGATCTCGGTCGACACCACCAAGGCGGAGGTGGCGCGGGCCGCGATCGCGGCCGGCGCGGACCTGATCAACGACATCAGCGGCCTCAGCTTCGACGCCGGTATGGCTCCCCTGGCGGCCGAGCTCCAGGTGCCGCTAGTGGTGATGCACCTGCGCGGGAGCTTCGAGACCGTCCATCGGCAGCCCCGCTACCGTGACGTGATGGGGGAGGTGAAGGCCGAGCTTCGGCAGGTCCTGGATCGGGCGGCTGATGCGGGAGTGGCAGTTTCGAATATCATCGTAGACCCAGGGATCGGCTTTGCCAAGGATGCCAGCCACAGCCTCGAGGTTCTGGCGCGTCTCGGCGAGCTGGCCTCCCTGGGGCGACCGGTGCTGGTAGGGCCGTCGCGAAAGAGCTTCATCGGCAAGACGCTGGACCTGCCCGTCGAGGCCCGGATCTGGGGGACGGCGGCGGCGGTGGCAGCGGCGGTTTTGGGAGGGGCGCACATCGTGCGGGTGCACGACGTCTCGGAGATGGTCCAGGTGAGCCGGGTCTGCGACGCGCTTCTGGAGGTCTCTTCGTGATCACGGAGCGCGTGGCCACCTTCCTGGTGGCGCGAGAGATCACCTGGTTCGACGTCCTCGACGTCTTGCTGGTGGCGTTCATCATCTACGAGCTGCTCAAGTTCATCCGTGGCACCCACGCGGTCCAGATGGCCCTCGGCGGCCTGGTGCTGGTGATCCTCTACTGGACCTCGCGCTGGGCCGACCTGGAGACGGTCAACTGGCTGCTGCGGACCTTCCTCCCCTACCTGGTCTTCGGCATCATCGTCATCTTCCAGGCCGAGATCCGAAAGGTGCTGGCCCATCTCGGAAAGACACCCCTGCTGGGGGCCTTCTCGTCCCGCCGGACCGAGGAGGTGGTGGATGAGGTGACCCTGGCCGCCACCACCCTGGCCGGCCACAGGACCGGCGCCATCATCGTGCTCGAGCGGGAGATGGGGCTGCGCAGCTACATCGAGACCGGGATCGCCCTGGACGCGCTCTTGACCTACGACCTGCTGGTCAACGTGTTCACCCCGGGTACGCCGCTCCACGACGGGGCCGTCATCGTCCAGGGCAACCGGATCGCGGCCGCCGCCTGCTTCCTCCCCCTCACCGTCAACCCCCAGCTCTCCCCCCAGCTCGGCAGCCGCCACCGGGCCGCGATCGGCGTCACCGAGGACACCGACGCGCTGGCGGTGGTCGTCTCGGAGGAGACCGGCATCATCTCCCTGGTGGCGGGCGGCGAGATCCGGCGAGAGCTCGACGCCGCGCGGCTGAGCCAGGCGTTGCGCAAGGGGCTGGAGGTCGAGGAGGTCCCCCTCGACGCCGAGCCGGCGCCGGCGCTCCGGGACGAGTAGCGCCATGCGGGGGCTCTTCGACAACCTGGGCCTCAAGATGGCCAGCCTGTTCTTCGCGATCCTGCTCTGGCTGGCCATCGGCGGAGAGGTGGCCTCCGAGGTGGGCCTCTCCGTACCAGTCGAGCTCCAGAACGTGCCGGTCGACATGGAGCTCTCCGGCGAGGTGATCAACACCGTGCAGGTGCGCCTGCGGGGCTCGAGCAGCATCGTCCAGCGCCTCGGCCCCCGCGACGTCTCGGCCCGCCTCGACCTCTCGGGCTACGACGCCGGCGAGCACATCGAGCACCTCACCGAGGAGTCGATCCTGGTGCCGTTCGGGGTGCGGGTGCTGAAGATCTCGCCCGCGATCATCACCTTGCATCTCGAGCGCACGCTCACCAAGACCGTTCCCATCGTGCCGCGCCTGGAGGGCGAGCCCGCGCCGGGGTACGAGGTGGCCCAGACCGCCTGCGAGCCACACGACGTGCTGATCGCGGGGCCGAGCAGCCGGGTCCGCGAGCTGCAGAGCGCCTTCACCGAGCCGGTTTCCATCGCGGCGGCGCAGGCGACGCTGACCGAGCGGGTCAACGTGGGCCTGGCCGACCCGGTGCTCCGCATCCAGGGCAGCCCCCGGGTCCGGGTGAGCGTGGTGGTTCGCGAGATCCACGAGCAGCGCACCTTCGAGTCGGTGCCGATCACGGTTCGGGGCGGCTCCGCCCGCCTGCGTCCGAGCCGGGTGGCCGTGGTCCTGAGCGGCCCGAAGGCCGCCCTTCAGCGGGTGACCCGGGACCAGGTCCGTCCCTATGTCTTCCTGGAGCCGGGCCAGGGCAAAGGCCCGCTACCCGTGGTCGTGGACCTCCTCGAGGCCGACGGGGTGGGCGTCCAGGGGACCGACCCTGCTGAGGTCCTGGCCCTGAACCGGAGGGAGAGCCCCAGCCCATGACGATGCCCGGGGACGCCCGGCGGCTGTTCGGAACCGACGGCATCAGGGGGATCGCCAACGAGCACCCGATGACCCCGGAGGTGGCGCTCCGCCTGGGGCGGGCCGTCACCTACGTGGCCGGCCGCAACACGCGCCACCCCCCCCGCATCCTCATCGGCAAGGACACCCGCCTCTCCGGGTACATGATCGAGACCGCGCTGGCCGCCGGCATCTGCTCGATGGGAGGCCGGGTGCTGCTCTGCGGACCGATTCCCACGCCGGCCGTGGCCCAGCTCACCGTCAGCATGCGCGCCGACGCCGGGGTGGTGATCAGCGCCAGCCACAACCCGCACGCCGACAACGGCATCAAGGTCTTCGGCAGCGACGGCTTCAAGCTGCCCGACGCCTCCGAGGCCGAGATCGAGCAGCTGATGGGCGACGAGACCCGGCTCGGGGGGCTCCCCACCGGGCCCCGCATCGGCCGTGCCGAGAAGCTCGAGGACGCTCGCGGCCGCTACGTGGTCTTCGCCAAGACCACCTTTCCCCGAGACCTCTCCCTCGACGGCGTGCGGATCGTGATCGACGCCGCCCACGGCGCCGCCTACCGGGTGGCGCCCCTGGTCTTCCAGGAGCTGGGGGCCAAGGTGTCGGCGATCGGCGTGCGACCTAACGGCGTCAACATCAACCGTGAGTGCGGCGCCCTGCACCCGGACCGGGCCGCCGCCGAGGTGGTCCGACAGCACGCCGCCATCGGCATCGCCCTGGACGGAGACGCCGACCGGGCCATCGTGGTCGACGAGCACGGCGAGGTGGTCGACGGTGACGTCGTGCTGGCCATGTGCGGCGCCGACATGCTGCAGAAGGGGGAGCTCCGACAGGCCACCGTCGTGGCCACCGTGATGAGCAACCTCGGCCTCGAGCGGGCCCTGGCGGCACGCGGCGGCCGCCTGCTCCGCACCCCGGTCGGGGACCGGTACGTGGTCGAGGCCATGCGCGTAGGTGGCTACAACCTCGGCGGCGAGCAGTCCGGGCACCTGATCTTCCTGGAGCATTGCTCCACCGGCGACGGAATCGTCGCTGGCCTGCAGGTGCTGGCCCTGATGCTACGCTCCGGCAAGCCGCTCTCGGAGCTGGCGCGAGGGGCGATGGAGAGGTTCCCCCAGGTCCTTCTGAGCGTGGAGCTTCCCGAGCGTCGACCGCTCGAGGAGATGACGGGCCTTCGGGAGGCCTCTGAGAGGGTCCGCCGCGAGCTGGGCCAGGTGGGACGGCTGGTGGTCCGCTGGAGCGGCACCGAGCCGAAGCTCCGCGTGATGCTGGAGGGGCCGGACGAGGAACGGCTGCAGGGCTGGGCATCCGAGCTGGTGGACCGGGCTCGGGCCGACCTGAGCGGCGGGATCTAGGGAGGGGGTATGCCGCGCCTCGCCGTCAGCCTCGACTCGGTGGCGGCGGTCCGCCAGGTGCGCCGGGACAGCGAGCCGGACCCCGTCCAGGCCGCCCTGCTGGCGGAGCTGGCCGGGGCCTCCGCCATCGTCGTCCACCTGCGCGGGGATCGCCGCCACGTCCAGGATCGCGACGTCGAGATCCTGCGCCGGGTGGTCAAGGCCCGGCTCTACGTGGAAGCGGCGCCGAACCAGGAGATGGTCCGGATGGCGCTGACCGTGAAGCCTGACCAGATCACCATGCTGGCCGAGCGGGGCGGGGAGCAGACCACCGAGGGAGGTCTGGACGTGGTGCTGAACAGCGTCCAGATCAAGCCGATGGTGAGCATGCTACGGGACGGTGGGGTTCGGACCTGCCTGTTCATCGAGCCGGACCTGGAGCAGGTCAAGGAGGCCCACAAGGTGGGCGCTGACGCGATCGAGATCAGCACCACCTCCTACGCGGCCGCCGCGGATGCAGCGACGCAGGGCCAGGCCCTGCGGAGGGTGGTGGACGCGGCCCGACTGGGGCGGAAGCTGGACCTGGAGGTCCACGCCGGCCAGGGGCTCGACTACCACAGCGTTCGCAGGATCGCGGCCCTCGACGAGCTGAGCGATCTGGTGGTCGGGCACGCGATCGTCTCGCGGGCCCTGCTGGTCGGGATGGGGACGGCCGTCCGGGACATGCTGGCGGCGTTCGGCCGCTGAGGCCAAAGGTCCCGGCCACCGGCCTGACTGATTGACCATTCGCCCCAAAAACCCGTATTCTAGGTTCCGACAAAGCGAACCGAATCAACCCAATAGCGTGATGTGGCCCCGGTCCCGCCCCGGGGCCGCCAGGAGCGGGGAATGCTCGAGGCTTATGGTCGGACCGATGTCGGACGCCGACGCAAGCTCAACGAGGACAGCTTCCTCGTGGCCCCTGACTACAACCTCTACGCGGTATGCGACGGCATGGGGGGGCACAACGCCGGCGAGGTGGCCTCCAAGATGGCCATCGAGACGCTGCAGTCCTTCGTGGAGAAGAGCCACCGGGAGAAGGAGATCACCTGGCCCTACGGTCTGGACGTCGAGCTCTCCTTCGAGGGGAACCGGATCCAGACGGCGCTCAAGCTTGCCAACAAGAAGGTCTTCAAGGCCGCCGACAACCGCGAGGAGTACACGGGGATGGGGACCACCGTGGTGGCGGCGCTGACGGTCGGGAAGATGCTGACGGTCGGCTCGGCCGGCGACAGCCGCTGCTACCTGCTGCGTGACGGCGTGCTCAGGCAGCTCACCACCGATGACTCGTGGGTGTCGGCCGCCTGGGCCGAGGGGATCCTGAACTCCGACGAGATCGAACGCCACCCGCTGCGCAACGTGATCACCCGCGCGGTCGGGGCCAAGGAGACCCTGGAGGTCAACATCGTCGAGCAGGAGCTGCAGGATGGCGACCTGGCCCTGCTCTGCTCGGACGGCCTCCACTCGATGATCTCGAACGAGCAGATCCTGAAGGTGCTCACCCCGCTTCCTGAGAGCCTCGAGGACGGCAGCGCTCGGCTGGTGGCGGCAGCCAACGAGGCCGGTGGCAAGGACAACGTGACGGTGGTGCTCCTCCGGTACACCAGCTAGGCTCCCGGGTCCGGGGGAGCCGTGTCGGTGGCGGAGGACCTCGCGAGCGTCTGGGATGACGACCTTCGGTCGCTACGAAATCGACGAGAAGCTCGGCGAAGGTGCGATGGGCGTCGTCCACCGCGCCACCGACCGGATGCTTGGCCGGGTGGTAGCCCTGAAGCTGCTGTCGGCCGAGGGGGCCGAGGACGAGCTCCACAAGCGCTTCCAGCGCGAGGCGGAGGCGATCGGGCGTCTCGACCATCCCCACATCGTCAAGGTCTTCGACCTGGGCGAGGCCGACGGCCAGCTCTACATGGCGATGGAGCTGCTCGAGGGAGAAGACCTCCGAAAGCTGATCGAGGAGCCCGCCGCCATCCCGCTGGCGGAGCGGGTGAGGATCCTCGAGGAGATCGCCCTGGGGCTCGGCTACGCCCACAGCAAGGGCGTCATCCACCGCGACATCAAGCCCGCCAACATCATCGTCAGCGCCGCCGGGCGGGTGAAGCTGCTCGACTTCGGTCTGGCCCGGGTGGCGACCCGGGCCACCATCACCCGACGCGGGGTGATCCTGGGCACACCCGACTACATGTGCCCGGAGCAGGCCCAGGGGAAGACGGTCGACCCGCGCTCCGACGTCTTCTCGGCCGGGGCGGTCTTCTATGAGTTCCTCACCCTGCAGAAGCCGTTCATCGGCAAGACCCTGCACTCGGTCCTCTACCAGATCATCTCGTCCCGGCCGACGCCGGTCCTGACCCTGAACCCGGAGCTACCCGCCCGCCTGGCCGAGGTGGTTCACCAGATGCTGCAGAAGGACCCGGAGCGGCGCTACCCCTCGATGGATGCCATCGCCCGCGAGCTGCGGGAGATACGGCTGGCGCTCCGCCGGAGCCATGGCCGGTCCACGCTGCCTGGGCCCAGCGCCTACCCCAGCCTCACCGAGGAGGCGCGCCTCAAGGCCCGCGAGCAGGTGGCGCGGGGACGCGCCCAGCACGAGGCGGGCTCGTTCGCCTCGGCCATGCGCCTCCTCGACGAGGCGCTGAGCCTGGACCCGGACTCCCGCGAGGCGGCAGAGCTGCTGTGGCGGGCGGGCCGCAAGGCCCAGCGGGCCCGGACCCGCCCCCCGGACGACCCCAAGGCCGCCGCGCGGATCGCCGAGCTCCTGAAGAAGGCGGCGCCCGACGTCCCCGAGGACGGGGCCCGGCACGCCCTCGCCGAGCTGGTGCTGGTGGCCCCGGACGACGCGCGGGTGATCGAGCTGCTGCGCGAGCGGGCCGAGCGGGTGAAGCCGCGGGTCGGCCTGGGTCGTTGAAGCGTGCCCCGCGGCGGTTTTTGCCACGGGGTCGAGCGAGGAACCATGGCGGGTCTGACAGAGCGCGGAAGGCGCCTGGGGCTCCGGCTTCCGGTCCGGGTCAGCGGCAACGACGAGAGGGGGGCCCCTTTCGCCGAGGTCACACGTACCCTGAACGTGAGCGGCGGCGGGGTCTGCTTCGAGTCCCGGCAGAGGCTGGCGCCGGGTCTCCGCCTCACCCTGTACGTGTCCCTCCCCTTGCCCCTCCGCAGGCGCTTTGGAGGGCGCCCCGTGTACCGGGTCCGGGCTGTCATCTGCCGGGTGGAGCGTTTCGAGGCCGAGGGGGTGTCGCGGATCGGTGCCCGCTTCCTGGGGGAGGTCGAGGCGTAGCCTTCCGGGACACCCTGTTGCGTGGCTTTCGCCCCTGATATAATCGCCCGGCTTTGGAGGTCCTTCGTCCGGCACCGATGGGGCAGCCGAGGCTCGCGGGTAAGGTCGTGGCCGTCACCGGTGGTGGGCGCGGCCTGGGACAGGCGATCGTCCTGGCCTGCGCCGCCGAAGGGGCGGACGTGGCGCTCTCCTGCCATCGAGGGCGGCGTGAGGCCGAGGAGACGGCGCGGCGTCTGGCAGAGGACGGGCGTCGAGCCGAGGTCGTTCCCGCCGACGCGCGGGTCCCCGGAGAGATGGCCGAGTTCGTCGACGAGGCGGCGCGCCGCCTCGGCGGCCTCGACGTGCTGGTGAACAACGTCGGGGTGTTCCGGGCGGTGCCTATCGAGGAGCTGAGCGAGGAGGTGCTCGACGAGGCCTTCGACGTCAACGTCAAGGCGGCGATCCTGGCATCGCGGGCCGCTGCGCCCCACATGCTGAGGCGCGGCGGCGGTGCGATCGTCAACGTGGCCAGCTTGGGAGGGCAGCGCCCCTGGCGCCGGCACCTTCCCTACTGCGTCTCCAAGGCGGCATTGATCATGGCGACCCAGTGCCTGGCCCTGGCCCTGGCCCCGGAGATCCGGGTCAACGCGGTCGCGCCCTGGATCCTGGAGCCGCCCGGGGCCGATCCGGAGCTGCGGCAACGGGCGCCGCAGGGACGGTTTGGGACCCATCGAGAGGCGGTGGAGGCGGTGCTGTTCCTGGCCTCCGCGGCCGGCTTCACGACCGGCGAGGTGCTGCGGATCGACGGTGGCCGTGGCCTCGCGTAGTGACAAGACACTTGAGACAGGAGAAGAGATTCGAGTGAACATGACAGCAATGGCAAGAGATGAGGAGAAGCCCTGGAAGACCAACCTGGCGAGAAAGGCGGTCCTGCGGCGTGAGCAGGTCCTGCACGAGCTCGAGGAGGCGATCAAGAAGGCCCCTGCGTTCGAGGACGCGCTGAGGCTGGCCGTCGAGACGCTCAAGGACAAGTTCGCCCGCTTCACCGCGGTCTCCGCCTACGTGGCGGACGGTGAGAGCCTGGCCATCCACACCGCCCTGGACCGGCCCGAAGGGCCGGAGCGGGTCCCGTCCGACGACGGGCCGCTGGCCAAGGCGGCGCAGAGCGCCCGTCCGACCGTGGTCAAGAACCTGGCCGGCGACGAGGCCTGGGCCGGAGTGGGCCTGAAGGCCGGCAGCGTGATGGTCTCGCCGGTGCGCACCGAGGCGGGCCTGTGGGCGATCCTCGAGATCTGGAGCGACTTCCGGGACGCCTTCCCGCCCGCCGACGTGGACCTGCTCGACAAGGTCACCCGGGCGCTGGCCCGCAAGACGCCGGCGACCTAGCGGATCCTCGGGCAAGGCTCGCCGGCACCGACATCAACCAGCGCGGTCCCTTGAGCGCCAGAGCTCCAGGCGACGGCTCGCCGCGTCTCGGCGGCATCCTGCCTCCGCTCGTCACCCCCTTCCGGCCGGACGGAGCCCTGGACCTGCCCGCGTTCGAGGCCAACCTGGAGGCCTACGCGGCCTTCGACCTCGAGGGCTATCTGGTCCTCGGCTCGAACGGAGAAGCGCCCAGCCTGGACGAGCGCGAGAAGCTCTCGCTGGTCGCCGCCGCTCGCCATGGGGCGGGGAGACGTCTTCTGCTGGTGGGCGCCGGCCTCGAGTCGACCGAGGCGACGGCGTCCTTGTGCCGCAGGGTCGCGGACCTCGGCGCCGACGGCGTGCTGGTGCTCACCCCCCACTACTACCGTAGCCAGATGACGGTCCCCGTCCTGCGCCAGCACTACGAGCGGGTGGCCGACGCCTCGCCGGTGCCGGTGTATCTCTACACGGTGCCGGCGTTCACCGGCGTGGCCTGCCCTCCCGAGCTTCCGGGCCTGCTGGCGTCGCACCCGAACATCGCCGGCATCAAGGAGTCGAGCGGCGATCTGGCCCTGATGGGGCAGATCCTGGCCACCACCCCCGAGGGCTTCGCCGTGGCCTGCGGCTCGGCTCCCGTGCTCTACCCGGCGCTGTGTCTGGGCGCAGCGGCGGGGATCCTGGCGGTGGCCTGCTGCGCCCCGGGGCCGGTGGCCAGGCTGTTCCGGGCGGCCCGGCACGGTGAGCACGAGGAGGCCCGTCGCCTACAGGCGGCGCTTCTACCGTTGGCGACGGCCGTCACCAAGAAGCACGGCGTGGCCGGCCTGAAGCTGGCCCTCACGCTGGCCGGCTTCCGGGGCGGCGAGGTCCGCCCGCCGCTGCGTCCCGTGGAGCTGCCGGCGAGAGACGAGCTCCGGAAGACCCTGGAGCGGGTCACGGTCGCGGTCGGCTCGTAGCCTCCCTACGCCCCGTTCTCTTCCTGGAACGGCCCGCCCCGGGCCTCGGTGGTGGCGGTGGGCACCAGCACCCGCAGGGCGCGCCGGAGCAGCCGCACCTCCAGCCGATCGGCGGCGCCGGCCGGCTCGCCGTCCCGGTGGAAGGGTGTGTGGCCCTCGACCACCACGTGACGCGCCTGGATCTGGCGGTAGTGTCGGAAGTGCTCGATGCCGCCCAGGAACAGGCGTGGAGCGGCCAGCAGGATCTCGGCCAGAGACGCCGCGCCCAGGATCACGCACTCGAGCCGCCCGTCGTCGAGCACCGCCCGGGGTGCGACGACCGCGCCGCCCCCATACTGGCGCCCATTGAAGAAGGCCACGATCATGGCTCGGGAGGTGTGGCGCTCGCCGTTCGCCTCGATGGTGAAGGTCCGGGCCCGGTAGGACCGGACCGCCGCCACCGAGAGCCTCACGTAGGAGAGCACCCCCCGGCGCCCCCCCCTCCGCCCGTGCGCCGCAAACGCCTCGCCGATCTCGGCGTCGAACCCGGCGCCCGCCACGTTCAGAAAGGGCTTCTCGTTGACCAGCCCCACGTCCACGCTCCGGACCACGCCCCCCTCCAGTTGGCGCAGGGCCGCCTCGGGATGCAGCCGGATCCCCAGCGTCCGCGCCAGGCCGTTCCCGGAGCCGACCGGGAGCAGGCCGAGGGTCGCGGGGGTGTCCAGCAGCGACTCGGCGACCTCATTGGCGGTGCCGTCGCCTCCCGCCGCGAGCACGACGTCGCAGCCGGCGTCGACTGCCCGGGCTGCCAGCTCGCGGGCATGGCCGGGCGCCTCGGTGGTGAAGATGGTCAGCTCACCCCAGGCGTGCCGCCGTCGCTCCAGCGCGCGAAGCGCCCGGTGGGCGGCCACGCCGGCGCGTGGGTTGAGGATCGCGCTGACCTTCATCGGACCACCTCGGCGTAGACCTCCAACGTTCTCTCCACCATGCGGTCGGCGCTGAAGAGAGACTCGAAGCGCTGTCGGCCGGCGCGGCCCATCGCTTCCCGCCGATCGGGATCCGCCAGCACGTCGAGAAGCGCCCGGGCCAGCGCCGCCGGATCGCCGGGTGGCGCCAGCCGTCCCGTCTCCCCATCCTCCACCGCGTCCGGGATGCCTCCGGCGGCGGTGGCTACCGCGGCCCGCGAGAAGCACATGGCGTCGAGCAGGCTGGTGCCCAGGCCCTCCAGCTTGGAAGAGAGGCAGAACAAGGTGAAGGCCGGGATCAGCCGGTCGAGGTCGTGCCGGAACCCGGCCAGGACGAACCGCCGGCCCAGCCCAAGGGCCCGCACGTGCGCCTCGATGTCGCCTCTCCGCTCGCCCTCGCCCGCCACCACGAAGTGCGTCTCCGGCCGCTCCCGTACCACCAGCGCCGCCGCCTCGACCAGGGTGGCGTGGTCCTTGTGATCGACCAGGGCAGCGACGTTGCCGACCACCGCCGCCCCCGGCGGGACGCCGAGCCCGGCCAGCAGCTCGGCGCCGCCGGGCAGCGGCGGCCGGTCGGCCACCCCCTCGTGAACCAGGCGGAGCTTCTCCGGCCCGATCCCATCTGCCTCGAGGATCTTGGCGATGGCACGGCTGACGACGACCACCCGGTCCGCCGCCCGGTACTTGGCCCGCGACAGCCGTCCGTTGAGCGGGAAATCGACCCGGCGGGTCGCGACCGCGGCCACTCCTGGCCAAAGCCGCCGGGCCAGAAGCCCGGCGGCCAGGGCGTGCGGGTCGTGGAGCTGCACGACCGCCGGCCGTTCCCGGCGCAGCACCGAAACCAGACCGAGGGTGGCGGCGGGAGAGACGTCGCCATGGAAGCGAAGGGGATGGACCTCGAGGCCGGCGTCGCGACAGCGCCGCTCGAGCGAGCCGCCCGCCTGGCAGGCCACGCTCACACGGTGGCCGTGCCGGGCCATCCCGGCCGCCGTGAGCAGGACCTGGCTCTGGCCCCCGCGCCATCCGCGGGCGCTGTCGATGTGGAGGATTCGCATCGTGGTCGGCGCTCCGGCAGGCCGGCGCGCACCCGCGAAGCATAGCAGCCTCCCGCTCCGCGGGCCGCGCCCCTCGACGCCGGAGCCGCGGTTTGGGCGCGCCGCACGCCCTGGCTAGAATGGCGCCACCATGGCCGAAACAGACGAGACGCTACTGGAGCTCTTCCGCAAGCAGGGGGCGCTGCTCGAGGGGCACTTCGTGCTGACCTCGGGGCGACACTCGGCGCACTACCTTCAGTGCGCGCGGGTGCTGATGGAGCCGGCGCTGGCCACCCGCCTCGGCAGGAGGCTGGCCAAGAAGATCCGCCCGTTGCTGCGCGGGGACGAGCCGACCGCCGCGGTGGCGCCGGCGGTGGGGGGGGTGCTGGTCGCCCACGAGGTGGCCCGCGCTCTCGGCTGCCGCGGCCTGTTCACCGAGCGTCAGGGCGGCGTGATGACGTTGCGCCGCGGCTTCCGTCTGGGCCCGGGCGACCTGGTGGTGGTGGTCGAGGACGTGATCACCACCGGCGGGTCGACTCGGGAGGTGATCGAGGCGGTGAGGGGCCTCGGGGCCCGGGTGCTGGCCGCGGGAAGCCTGGTCGATCGCAGCGGAGGCCGCGCCGACCTCGGAGTGCCGAGCTGCAGCCTGCTGACCCTCGAGGTGGAGAACCACCTGCCCGAGGACTGCCCACTGTGCCGCTCGGGCTCGCCGGCGATCAAGCCCGGCTCGCGTGATCTGGGCGCCGGGTCTCCGCCGGCCGCTCCCGCCGGAGCTTGAGTCGGCGCCAGGCGGGGTGCCCGATGCCGCGCTACCGCGTCACGCTGGCCTACGACGGGACCGATCTCCAGGGTTGGCAGCTCCAGGCCCCGCAGCCGGGTACGCGGACCGTCCAAGGCGAGGTGGAGGCGGCGCTTCTCCGTCTCGTCGGGGGCCGGCGGGTGGTGGTGGCCGGGGCGGGCCGCACCGACGCGGGGGTCCACGCCGAGGGGCAGGTCGCCTCGTTCGACCTCCCGCGAGAGCTGGCCCCGGAACGCCTGGTACGGGCCCTCAACGGTCTGCTTCCGGGCGACGTCCGGGCCCTCGAGGCCGGCGCGGTGGCCGCCGGGTTCCACGCCCGGCGTGACGCGTGGGGCAAGCTCTACCGCTACCGGCTCGACACCGGACCGGTGCAGCTCCCCACCCGTCGTCGCACCGCCGCCCACGTCCACTGGGCGCTGGACCTGGGCGTGGTCGAAGAGGCGGCGCGGCTTCTCCTGGGGCGCCGCGACTTCGCCGCCCTGGCCTCGGCCGGCGGCTCCGCGCTGACCACGGTGCGCACGGTGCGCCGCCTCGACGTCCGCCGAGACGACGCCGGCACGCTGGTCTTCGAGGTGGAGGCCGACGGCTTTCTCCGGAAGATGGCGCGCAGCATGGTCGGCGGCCTGGTGGCGGCGGGACGGGGCGCCGTCAGCCTCGAACAGCTTCGCTCGGCGCTCGAGGCGGGCGATCGGCGGGCCTGGCCGGCGCCCGCCGAGGCGCGAGGGTTGACGCTGGTTCGCGTCGACTACCCGCCGGGGGCCCTGGGCTAGAATAGGCCGGCCCTTCCGATGTCACTGCAAGACCTGCTCGCCGTCGTCCCCGCTGGCTCGGAGGAGCACTCCCTGCTGCAGGCCATCGACTTCGACCGTCTCCCTCGCCACGTCGCCGTCATCATGGACGGCAACGGCCGCTGGGCTCGAAGGCGCCACAAGCCACGGGTGGAAGGGCATCGCGCCGGGATCACGTCGGTGCGTGACGTGGTCGAGACCTCGGCCCGGCTCGGCCTGGAGGTGCTCACCCTCTACGCCTTCTCGGTGGAGAACTGGAAGCGGCCGAAGGCGGAGGTCTCGACGCTGATGGGCCTGCTCAAGCGCTACCTGCGCATGGAGCTCGACACGCTGCTCCGCAACAACATCCGCTTCCGGGTGATCGGGCGCCAGGAGGA
Source organism: uncultured Acidobacteriota bacterium (assembly GCA_964574335.1). Lineage (GTDB taxonomy): Bacteria > Acidobacteriota > Vicinamibacteria > Fen-336 > Fen-336 > CAZNNH01. The sequence goes on from CAZNNH010000052.1 coordinate 25,430, forward strand.
GCTGCCGGAGGACGTCCGGGAGGAGCTGGCGCGGGGGATCGACAAGACCCGGGACCAGACCGGCCTGCTCTTCAACATCGCCCTCAACTACGGAGGGCGCGCCGAGCTGGTCGACGCCGTCAAGTCCCTCACCGCCGAGCTGATCGCCGCCGGGCGCGGCACCGAGGCGGTGGACGAGTGCGCCCTGGCCGCCCATCTCTACACCGCCGGCCAGCCCGACCCGGACCTGCTGATCCGGACCAGCGGCGAGCTCAGGGTCAGCAACTTCCTGCTCTGGCAGATCGCCTACGCCGAGATCTGGGTCACCGACGTGCTCTGGCCGGACTTCAGGCGTCGCCACCTGCTGCAGGCGATCGCCGACTTCCAGAAGCGCGAGCGGCGCTACGGCGGGATCCCGACCGCTTGACGTTCCCTCGTCACTTCTGGGGCAACCTGCTGCGCCGCGTGCTCACCGCCGTGGTGGTGCTGCCGCTGGTTCTTCTCGCTCTCTTCCTGGGCCCACCCATCGCGATCGTGGCCATCGCCGGCCTGGTCGTCCTCCTGGGGATGCGGGAGTTCTGCCTGCTGGCCGAGGCCAGGGGGCTGGTCCCGGCGCGGTTGACCGGCATCCTGCTCGGGACGGCGATCTTCGCCGAGATGGCTCGTCCGGGCTGGTCCGGGGTGCCGCTGTGGCCGGCGCTGGCGCTGGTCCTGTTCGCGACCACGCTCTGGCTCTCCCGGGATGTGCCCAAGGCGGTGACCTCGGTGGCCGTCACCCTGCTTGGCGCGACCTACCTGGGGGCGCTCGGGGGGGCGCTGGCCGGCCTGCGCTTCATCGAGCCCGCCGAGGAGGGCGCCTGGCGCCTGGCCCTGCTGCTGGGCGCGATCATGGGATCCGACATCTTCGCCTTCTTCGTCGGACACGCCCTGGGCCGCCATCGGCTGGCCCCTTCGATCTCACCCAACAAGACCATCGAGGGGGCCGTGGGGGCGCTGCTCGGCGGCGCCGCCGGCGCGGTGCTGGTCGCCTGGCTCGGGATGCCGACCCTTTCGCCGGTCACCGCCGGCCTGCTGGGCGTGGCCGCCGCCGCCACCGGCATCCTCGGCGACCTCTTCGAGTCGGAGCTCAAGCGCTGGGCCGGGGTCAAGGACTCGGGCCGGCTGCTGCCCGGGCACGGAGGCGTGCTCGACCGCCTCGACAGCTTGCTGTTCGGCGCGCCAGTCCTGTACTATTATTTCTTCTACCTCCGTTGAGCGGCCCCGGCCCAGGGGCCGTTTTGGCTTCCGGGAGACCACGACCACCTCGATGAAGGCCATCTCCATCCTCGGCTCCACCGGCTCGATCGGGCAGAACGTGCTGCGCGTGGTCGAGGCCTTCCCCGACCGGTTCCGGGTGGTGGGTCTGGCCGCGGGCGCCAACGTGGACGTGCTGGCTGCCCAGATCGCCCGGCACCGCCCGGAGGTGGTCTCGGTCGCCACCGAGACGGCCCGCCGGGCCCTGGAGCAGCGGGTCGACCTGACGCCGGTCCGGGTCGGGGTCGGCGAGCCGGGGATGGTCGATGTGGCCACCCACGAGGCGGCGGCGCTGGTGGTGGCCTCGGCCGTGGGAGCGGTGGGCCTGGTGCCGACCTACCGGGCGCTTCTGGCCGGCAAGGACGTGGCCCTCGCCAACAAGGAGACGCTGGTGGTGGCCGGGGAGCTGATGGTGGCCCAGGCCCAAGCCAACGGCTGTCGTCTGCTGCCCATCGACAGCGAGCACTGCGCCCTCCACCAGTGCCTCGGCGATCACCACACGGACCAGGTCCGCCGGCTGGTGCTGACCGGCTCGGGCGGCCCTTTCCGTCAGCGCCCGCGGGAGAGCTTCGCCGGGATCACCAAGGCGGAGGCGCTGGCCCACCCGACCTGGTCCATGGGCCCGAAGATCACCATCGACTCGGCCACGCTGATGAACAAGGGGCTCGAGGTGATCGAGGCCCGCTGGCTGTTCGGGGTGCCCGCCGACCGGATCGAGGTGCTGATCCACCCCCAGTCGGTGGTCCACTCGATGGTCGAGTTCGTGGACGGGACGCTCCTGGCCCAGCTCGGGGTGACCGACATGCGGCTCCCGATCCAGTACGCCCTCTCCTTTCCGGAGAGATGGCCGGCCGCCATCCCCGGCCTGGACCTGGGCCGACCGATGCACCTCGACTTCGAGCTGCCCGACCGCACCCGCTTCCCGAGCCTCGACCTCGCATACCGGGCCCTTCAGGCCGGCGGGACGCTCCCCGCGGTGCTCAACGCCGCCAACGAAGAGGCGGTGGCGGCCTTCCTGGCGGAGCGGGTGCCCTTCACCGCCATCACCGCGGCGGTCGCCGAGGTGATGGACGACCACCGGCCTGGCCCGCTCCAGGACATCGACGACGCCCTGGAGGCCGACGCCTGGGCCCGGGAGCGGGCCCACCAGGCGCTGGCCCCGCGCGCGGTCCAGGGCGCCCTGTTTTGAGACGAGGATGAGATGGAGTTTCTGAGCGACACCGGCGCCTTCATCGTGGTCCTCGGGGTGATGATCTTCTTCCACGAGTTCGGCCACTTCGCCGCCGCCAAGCTCTTCGGCATGCGCGTGTTCGTCTTCTCCTTCGGCTTCGGCCGGCGCCTTGTCGGGTTCAAGTGGGGGGACACCGACTGCCGCGTGTCGCTGGTGCCGCTCGGCGGGTACGTCAAGCTCGAGGGGGAGCCGGACGACGCCCTGAGCGAAGACGTGCCCCAGAGCCACGACGAGCGCGACTTCACCGCCCGGCCCCGCTGGCAGCGTTTCATCGTCTATCTGGCTGGCCCCTTCATGAACGGCGTGCTCGCGGTCGCGCTGATGGCCGGGCTCTATGTGTACGGCATCGGCGTCCCGGCCTCCCTCTACGACCGCCCCATCATCGGCGTCGTCGACGACGGCTCGCCGGCCGCCGCCGCCGGCCTGCAGCCGGGCGACGAGATCGTGGCCATCGACGGCCGGCCCCAGGCCTCCTGGGAGGAGGCCGGGTTCAGCCTGCTGGTGCGGCCGGACACCACCCTGCACCTCACCATCCGTCGCGGGGGCGACCTTCGCGACCTGGAGCTTCGCTCGAGCTCGACCAAGGAGATGGTGGGCACCATCGGCGTCTATCCGCTGGTGCGGATCGGCGCGGTGATCGAGAAGAGCCCCGCCGAGGCGGCCGGCCTGCGCCCCGACGACGCCATCGTCCGGATCGGGGACCAGCCGATCCGGTCCTTCGCCGACATCATCCCGATCGTGGCGGAGTCGAAGGGGCAACCCCTCGAGCTCCACGTCTTCCGGGACGGGGAGCTGCTGACGGTGGCGGTCACCCCTCGCGACGAGGGCTCCGGCTTGAAGATCGGCGTGGCCCAGAAGACGATCGTCAAGCAGCTCGGGCCGATCGCCGCCCTTCGGGAGGGGCTCACCTGGGCGGTGGGCCAGACGCGCCAGACCGGCGACATCCTCTGGCGGCTGGTGACCGGGCGGATCTCATTCAAGACGATGAAGGGGCCGCTCGGCATCGCCCAGGTGTCGGGGGAGGCAGCCCGGATCGGGATCGCGCCGCTGCTCTTGCTGATGGCCGTGATCAGCCTTCAGCTCGGGATCCTGAACCTGCTGCCGCTGCCCCCCCTCGACGGCGGCCATCTCGCCATCCTGGCCGGCGAAGGCGTGGTGCGGCGCGACTTCAGCATGGCCGTCAAGGTCTGGATCATGAACACCGGGTTCGTCCTGCTGCTGCTCCTGATCGGCCTAGTGGTCTACTCCGACCTGAGCCAGACTAGCCTCTTCGGCCGGTTCCTGCCGTAAGGGCATACCCCGACGTCGGCGGAGGCGACACCGGGCGGCGTCGTCCGCCGGGCCTACTTCCTGGGCCCGGCCCACACCGGCCGGAAGCTGGGGTCCATCTGGAAGGCCTTGACGAACAGCGCCTTGGCCTCCTGCTTCTGTGGGGTCAGGCGGTGGCTCGGCTCGGCCCGCTTGTAGAGCGTGTATCCGAGGTAGTACGCGGCGGCCGCGCTGCTCGGGTCGGCAGAGACCGCCTCGCGGAACGCTTCCTCCGCGGCGGCGTAGCGCCGCCGCCTGAAGGCGGCCAGGCCACGCTCGATGGCATCGTCGGCCGAGCCCATCGCCGGAGCGGCGGCCTCCGCCGGGGCTGGCTCCGGCATCATCGCCTCGGTGGCCGGCTCCTCCGGCTTGAAGCCTTCGGGTGTCTCCTGCATCGCCAGGCCCAGAGCTGCGGCCAGGACCAACACGGGTACCGTCATCGCTTCTCCTCCTCCTTCATCGGTCTCGGTTCCCGGCCGGCGCGACGGCGCCCGAGGCGCCGGCCGCCGTCGAGGGGGCCGGGAGCAGCACGTGCAGGCCATCCACGGCCGCCGCCGCCACCACCCGGTCGGTGCTGAGCGGGTCGAGTCCGACCGCGAGCACCCGCTTCGAGGCGAGCTCGCCCTTCCCGATCCGTTCGAAGCTCTCGCCGGCATCGTCGGAGCGGAAGATCCCGCCCGGGCTCCCGTCGGCCACGTAGACGGTCCGCCCGTCGGGAGCGCAGGCGAGCCCGGTGATCGCTCTCCCCGAAAGACCCCTCACCGATCGGGTCCAGCCGCGCCCTCCGTCCTCCGATCGGATCAGCCCTCTGAGGGTGGCGGCCAGCAGCCGCTGGCCGCTGCCGGGAACGAAGGACAGCGCGTCGATCGGGGCGCCCGCCGGCGCCGCCTGAAGCTCCACGAAGCTGTGGCCGCCGTCGTGGCTTTCGAACAGTGCCAGCGCGGTGGCCGCCACCACCTTCCCGGGCGGCCCGGGGAAGGTCGCCACGGCGGAGACCGACGCGGCGTGGCCCAGCGTGTGCCGGTGCCAAGTGGCGCCGCGATCGTCCGTGAGCAGCAGCCCCTCGCTGGTGGCGGCCAGCCAGACGTCGTCGTGGAGGGTGGCGATCGACGCGACCCGCGGATGCCGCTCGCGTCCCTCGGCGACGGTGTCGATGCGGTACCAGCCCTCGTCGCCGTGGGCGTGGCGGGTGTAGATCCCATCGTCGGTGCCGGCCAGTACCGCCGAGCCGGCGGTGGCCAGGCACAGCACGGTGCGCTCCTCGAGGCCGGGACCGGCGGACGTCCAGGGCCCCTCCAGGCCCGGCGCCGTCAGGACCCCGCCGTGGTGGCGGTCGCCATGGACCACGGCGAAGACCCGGCCGGTCCCGCCCTGAAAGGCGAGGTGGACCACCAGGTGGGCGGAGAAGCCCGCGTTGGACGATACGAACCGCCGGCCGCGATCCGGGCTGCGCAGCACGCCGGCGCCGTCGCACCCGACCAGCACCACGCCGCCGGGAAGGGCCACGATGGCGTTCACGATCAGCTGCCGGTCGGTGGCCCGACGCCAACTGGAGGTCCCGTCCTCGCTGACCCACAGGCCTTCGGTGGTGCCCGCGAAGTAGGTGTCGGGAAGGTCGGGGCTCTGGGCAAAGGCCCGGGTCCGCCGGGCGCTCCAGGGGATCCCGGGCCGGCGCGCCCACGAGCGCCCGCCATCCAGCGAGCGGTAGATGCCGGTGCAGGCGGTGGCGAACATGCGGCCCGGCCTGGCGGCGTCGAGGGTCAGGGTCATGACGTCCGAGTCTTCGATGAAGCCGCTCGAGACCCGATGCCAGGTCTGGCCGCCGTCGGTCGTCCTCCAGGGGAGGTGCCAGGTGCCGGCGTAGATGACCCTCGGGTCTTCCGGGGCGATGGCCACGGATCCGACGTTCCGAAGCCCTGGGTGCCCCTCGGGGCTGATGCGGCTCCAGCTCGCCCCGCCGTCCCGGCTGCGGAAGACGCCGGTCCGGGTGCCCACCACCATCGTGTCCGGGTCCGAAGCGGCGAGGGCCAGCCCGCGGACCGCCTGACCCGCGATGCCGGGGAAGAGCGTGAACGTCCGACCGCCGTCGTGGCTGCGGGCCACGCCGCCGCCGCTGCCGTCCACCTCCCAGAAGCCCACGATGACGTCGCCGTCCGGGGCCACGACGATGTCGTCCAGGCTCCGGCCGGCAAGCGGGAAGCCGGGCGAGAGGCGCCGCCAGCTCCGACCGGCGTCGTCGGAGCGGTAGAGGGCACCCTCGCTGGTGCCGAGGTACACCACGCCGGGATGGCCCGGATCGGCGCACAGCGCCCGCACGTCCCCCCCGGGAGGCCCCACCGGCCGCCAGTCGAGGGCGCTCGCCGGGCTGGCCGCGGCCAGCAGGAGGCAGCCGCCGACGACACCGAGACCCTGCCGCATGGCCGCAGTCTAGCAGAAGGCTGGAGGCGCCGATGGGATCGGGGTCACAGGCAAAAAAAGGGGCGCGGCCCGAAGGCCGCGCCCCGTCAGACGAGCTCTCGTCGAGCCGGGGCTAGTCTTCTTCCGGCGCCATGGCGCCTTCCGGAAGGAAGATCAGCTCGACCCGCCGGTTCTTGGCCCGGGCCGGCGCCGAGGTGCCGGTGTCGATGGGCTTGGTGGCCGCGGCGCTCCGGGTCGAGATCCGCGACTCCTCGATCCCGCGCTCCTTGACCAGGTAGTCCTTGATCGCCTCGGCACGCTTGCGCGCGATCACCTCGGGGTAGCGCTCCTGGGCGGCGGCGTGGCCCACGACCACCAGCCGTCCGCTCGGGTCCTGGCGCAGCCGGGACGCGATGTCGTCCAGGCAGGCCTTGTCCACGTTGTTGAGGCGAGAGAGGTTCCTCGGGAAGCCCCCCGACGTGCAGGTGATCGGCTCCGCCGGCGGCGGCGGCTCGATCTTGATCGTGCAGTTGGACTCGGCGGTGCCGCCGCGACCGTCGGAAACCGTAACCGTGACCGTCACGGTGGCGGGGGCGGTCACCCCCTGGCTGTCGAAGGTGGCCGAGGCATCGCTGCCCGACACGCTGCCGGCGCTGGCGGTCCAGGCGTAGGTCAGGGGATCGCCGTCCGGGTCGGAGGCGCTGGCCGTGCAGGTGACCTGCTCGCCGGCCAGGATCGAGGAGCGCTCGACCGAGCACTGCACGGTGGGCGCCCGGTTGGTTGGCGGCGGCGGCGGCGGCGGCGGGACGTAGACCTCGCAGCAGGGCGTGCCAGGGTGGTAGCCGATGCTGGCGTGCCAGCCGGTGTAGCTCTTGGCGCTCGAGCCCAGGCCCCGGTCGTCGAAGGCCAGGTTCCAGGAGATGGCGGGGCGGATGAAGAAGCCCTTGCCGATGAAGACCGCCGGCCCGACCACCAGGTCCACCGGGCTGGTGGCGTCCTCGAAATCGCCGCCGCTGTACACCTTGCCGGTCACCTCGGCCTGGAGCTGGAAGCGCTGGCAGGCCGGCAGGTTCAGGCCCACGCCCCACTTGAAGGCGTTGCCGATGTTCACCTCGTCGGGGTCGGCGTTGAACAGGTAGCCGACGGAGGCGTGGAGGTCGGCCTTCCGGTTGAGGTGCTTGGAGAGGATCAGGTCGGCGTCGCCCGCAGCCTTGCCGGTGCCCAGCCCCTTGGCCTCGTCCGCCGTGGGCAGCTTGACCCGGCCGCGCACCGCCAGCCCCACGCCGTCACCGAGGTAGTCGTCCAGGATCTTGAACTTCGCCCCCAGCCAGACGTCGCCGAACCCGGTCTGCCAGTCGGGCGAGGTGGCCGCGGTGCCCGCGAAGGGATACTCGTCGACGAAGCCCGCCTGGAAGCCGGCGTCGACGTCGACGCGGTTCTGGATGCCGATCTGTCCGAACACCTCGAGCCGGGAGGTCGCGCCGAAGCCGACGTTGAGCCCGTGGATCGAGACGTCGATGTCCTTGGGGTCGCGATCCATGTTGTCGCGGAACAGGCTAACGGAGACCTTGCCCTTGGGCAGGGTGTAGGCAGACGACAGGTGGAAGAGTCCCGTGTCTCCGGCATAGGAAGGCGCCGCCGGGCGCACGCTCCACTCCTTGCCCTCGACGTCCATCGTCCACGTCTTCACGTCGCCAGGCTGGACCGTGCACTTCTCCTCGCCGCTCTCGTCGGTCTCCTGCGCGCCCAGCGTGCCAGGCAGGGCCAGGAGCCCTCCGATCGCGAGGACCGTCACGACTCGTCTCATTGCTGCCTCCTTCGAGCAAGGCGAAATAGGTATTTAAGTGGAAGTCTAGCAGCTTTCTCCGGTTTCGATCACTCTGTTTCCGCCCTCGCCAACCGGATCCGGCTCTCCACGTCGTGCCCGGCGGCCTGCCGCGCCAGCAACTCGGCCAGGTCCTTCTCCGCTCCCGTGCGGACCGCACCGCTCAGCACCACCCGCCCGCCGTCCTCGCGGACCTCGAGACGGTACCGGGCCAGGTTCGCGTTGTCCGCCAGCGCCTGGCGCACCGCCTCGGCGGCGCTTCCCGGCGGCTGCTCCAGGGGGACGCGGCCCTGAGCTTCGGCGATCGTCCGAAGCCGGTCGGTGACCCCGGTCACACCCGGCAGGTCGCGGGCGATGCGGAGCGCTTCCGCACGTTGGCGGTCGTTGCGCACCTCGCCGGTCAGCACCACCTCGCGACGGTAGGCCTTCGCCTTCAGGTGGGTGTCGTCGAGGTTGCGGTCGAGGGAGAAGGCCAGGCGCAGCCGGACCTCCAGCGCCCGGTCGTCCAGGCTCTCGCCCAGCGTTCGATCGGAGCCGGGTCGGGTCTCCGGCTCGCTTCCCGAGACCTTCAGGTGGTTCACCACCTGGGTGACGTTGGGGACGGAAGCCGCCACCTCCTCGGCGAGCCGCTGGGCCTCTTCTGCGGGGACGTGGCCGCGGAGCGTGACCACGCCGCCCTCGGTTTCGACCTCGATCTCGAGACGGGCCAGGTGCCGGTTCAGCTCGAACGCGCCCTTGACCGCTCCGGTGGTGGTGGCGTCCTTGAGCCGGTCACCGACCTCGCCCAGGTCCTCCACCTCGGGAAGGCGGCCCCCGTGCCTCCAGTAGTAGAGGCCGCCTCCGACGAGGGCGACCAGGATGCAGAGGGCGAACAGACGGCCGAGCACCGAGCCACCTCTAGGGAAGCACCTTCTTGAAGCGGGCCTGTTCTTCCTCGGAGTACTTCCGATACAGGACGTCCCACTCGTCGGAGCCCTCGACGATGGTCCGCTTCTGGCTCTCGATCTTGCGTCGCACCGCGGTGTCGATCGCCTCGTCCACGCGCATCTCGGCCTCGATCAGACGGAACACCTGCTGTCGGATCTCCTGGGGGTCGGCGAAGAACTCGACACGCTCATCTTCATTAAGGTACTTGAGCACCCGATGCGAGAGCTGGATCATCTTGTCGCGGGACAGCTTCACAGCACGATCCCCTTCTCCTTGGCGAGCTTGCGCTTGACCATCTTGAACATCTCCGTGTAGGTGATGTCCGAGCGGGTCATCTCAGAGGCGTGCTGCATCAGCACCTCCCGCACCTCCTCGTTGAGCCGGTCCTCCTGCATCAGCTCGTCGGTGATGCCCCGGGCGATGCCTTCCACCACCGGCGCCTCGGCGTCCACCTCCAGCTTCCCTTCGGCGACCAGGACCTTGACGATCTTGCGGGCGATGTACTCGATCTCGTTCTGCGTCAATCGCATGGGGTCGCGAGTATAGCCCCGACCGAGCCGCCAAGTCGACCGGGCCCGAGGCCCCACAGACGCCGGGACCGCGTGTGCTATGCTCCGGCAGCTTCTGTCGAGGCCCCATGCCGCTGCACATCGTCGAGCATCCCGTCGTCGAGGACGTGCTGTCCCGCCTGCGCGACCGGCAGACGCCGCCCAGCGAGTTCCGGCGTCTGGCGCGGCGGATCGGCCTGCTGCTGGCGGTCGAGGCCACCCGCGACCTGGGCCTGTGCGACGAAAGCGTCGAAACGCCCCTGGAGCGGACCCGGGTGCGTCGTCTCGCGGATCGGGTGGTGGCGGTGCCGGTGCTGCGGGCCGGGCTGGGGATGCTGGAGGCCTTCCTGGAGGTGATCCCGGGCGCCCAGGTCGGGTACTTCGGCCTGGAGCGCAACGAGGAAACGGCGGTGGCCCGCCGCT
>CAZNNH010000053.1:0-3577 GCA_964574335.1 uncultured Acidobacteriota bacterium
AGTGCGTCTCGCGGCCCAGGGGATCCGTCTTCTTGACGACATTCCCTATTGCGTTGTACGCGTACTTGTACTCCTGGATGCTCCCATCGTCGAGGACCCGCGCGATGACGCTGGGGGTCGCGTTCCTACCCAAGTAACCTGGCGAGCGAGGGTACGTGTTTGGCGGTGGCTGGTCCTCGTAGCGGTACCACACGCGGTTCTCCAGCGGCTTCTTCCTCGACCCCGGAATCCCCGACACGAAGTACTGGTTGAGCGCCTGAGTCGAGAAATGCCAGTCGAAGCTGTGCAACCAGTGGATCAGGTCGGCCTTCGCGTAGTCCCCGGGGTGCCGGGCCATCGCCAGCTTGCTCCAGTAGAACGTGTTCCGCGCGCTCAGGTACATGTCGTCGTAGTACGCCGGCGTCTCGATCCGCCCCGGCACGAGCGCCGGCGGGTCAGTGTCGGGCACGGTCGCCGCGTCCCAGTCGACATACTCGATCCGCTCCTTGCCCCCGAGAGGATCCTCGGCCTCCAGCCACCGGTTGAAGCCCATATCGCCGCCGCTGAACCGTGTCGTCCCGTACGGCGTCGTCAGGGCTGTGACGAAGTCACCCTCGCCGTACGTGAACTCCGAGGCGAGCCCGATCACGTCCGTGATCTTGGAGAGCTGCCCGGCGGCGTTGTAGTCGATCTGGGCGAACCGGCCGAACGGGTCGGTCACCTCGGTGATCTTCCAGGGATCCTCCGGGTGGTCGTACGACAGCGTCGTCACCTGGCCGATCGCATCCACCACAGCCACCAGCCGCAGGTCCGGGTCGTACACGAAGGACACAGTGTTGCCCTGGGGATCGATCCACTCGGTCATGAAGGTCTTGCGCGGGTAGCTCATCGATCCGTTGGACAGCGAGAAGACCTCCTTGGATCCGTCCGGAAGGCGCCGCTCGTAGCGGAGAGGCGAGAGCGAGGTGCGTACCACCATGGCGTGGCTCTCTCGCTCCGGTCCATAGCTCTGGGTCGTCTCGTTGAAGAGCGGGTACTGCTCCCTCCCGCCGCCCCGCATGTAGACGTTGACCATCTCGCCCGGGTTGGCAGGGTCGTCCTCGATGTAGCTCAGCCAGTCGAACGTCCACAGCCGCCCCAGGTTCGAGTAGCTGAAGATCTGGGGCTGGAAGGAGTCGCGCTGGACGTAGCGCAGCGTGAAGCGCACGTCGGGCCCACGCGGTGGGCTGTAGCCGACAGGCGTGTCGGCCATGGCCAGGCCGACGAGCATGGCGTGGAAGCTGTACCCCGTCATCGGGCAGTGGCCGCCACCGCACCCGTCACCACCCTCCTGCACAGAGCAGGGTTTGACCGCGTTTGTGTCCTTCCCGTAGCCGGGGCCGCGCCCGATGACCTTGGCCCCCTCCAGCGGCGCGACGTCGTCGTAGCCGTCTCCCGCCTCTCCCTCCGGGAGCAGGAAGTACCCGCTCGACTCGTCGTTCAGGGCCTCCCGGCTCACCCAGCGGGCCGTCTCCATGTCCCGCACCAGGAACCGCTCCCCCTTCTGCCTCAGGATCGCCCCAAAGTGCCCGCTCTTCCAGTGCACCACCACTGGCAGCTTCAGCTCCGCGTTCCTGGTCCGCTTCACCATCCGCATCCGGACACCCAGGTCCTCGGCCTGCCCCTGGAGCTCGTACAGCGACGTCCCCCGCTCGGTGGCCAGGAAGCCCGCCACCTCGTCCGGCATCACCTCATCCGGGGCACGGCTGGCCAGCACCTGCCGGAGCGCCGTCGGGCCGCAGGCATAGGCCTCGGACGGCTTGTTCCTCATCAGCCACAGCGTCTCCCGGGCCTGAGCCAGCCGCTGACCTGCTGACCCGCCGACATCGCGGCCCTCGACCTCATCGAGAAGCGCCGAAAGCTCCTCGGCCCGGCCCAGCCGGGCGAGCAGGCCGGCCAGCTCCGACAGCGCCCGGTTGGCCACGGCGCGGCCATGAGAGTCCGTCGCCTGCCTGGCGGTCCCCCACGCCTGGCCCAGCACGTCCAGCGCCCGGGTCATGTAGCCCGTGCGCCGGTACACCACCCCCAGGTTGGTGAGCAGCGAGGCCGCCCAGGGCGAGCTGGGGTACCTGTTCAGGAACGCCCGCAGCGGTCCCACATGCTCCGGGTTCCCGGCCCTGACGTAGGCCTCCACCGCCCGCGCCAGCGCCCGGGTCTCCCGGCGGTCCGGGCTCCCCCCGACCGGAACCAGCGGCTCGTCGAACACCCGCGCCCGGAGCAGCTCAGCTTCCGTCGGCTGGGCCGAGAAGACCGGTGTCAGCCGGTGCTGGCCGACCTCCGGCACCGTCCGGTTCACCTGGACCGGCTTCTCCTTCTCCCTGTTCTTCGGCTTCTCCGGAGGCGCCGGCCACACCGGCACCCCCACCAGCACCATGCTCGCGGACAGCGTCCCCACCAGCAGCCGGTCCAGCCATCCAGTTGACCTGTGTCGATTCATCGAGCTTTGCTCCTTGGACGCTACGGGATGGATGAGATGAGGACCGCGTTCGTCGGCTCCTCGAGCGTGATCACCGGCGGCGTCGTGTCGTTGGGGTCCGGAGCCGGCGCCTCCCAGCGGGTCGGGTCCAGCGGGTAGGCGTCCGCCCCGTCCAGGACGCTGTCGCCGTCGGTGTCGGCCAGGAACGGATCGGTCCCCTGCTGGATCTCGGCGAGGTTCAGGGCGCCGTCGTCGTCCATGTCCAGGTCGGTGGGGCTGATCCCCAGCGCCACCGCCGCCCCGTCCAGGATCCCGTCGTCGTTGGTGTCGGGGTCGTTCGGATCGGTCCCCAGCTCCAGCTCCTGGCGCGTGCTCAGGCCGTCGCCGTCCGGGTCGTCGTCGCCCCAGGTCCCCTCCACCAGCGACAGCACCGGCACCGGCATCATCGTGTACTGCCCCTGGGTGGGGTTGGCGAAGGGGCCGTCCCCGACCTGACCCTGGAGGTCGAATCCGCACGCCCACACCGTCCCGTCCGCGGTCAGCGAGAGCGTGTGCCCGGACGATGGATGCCCACGCCCCAGGGCCACCGAGAGCACGTCCGCGGGTTGGATCGCCTGCACCGGCGTGAGGCTCAGGAGGCTATAGGTCGGCCAGGCCCGGCTCCAGTCGCACAACTGCGCGAAGCGGTTGTCGCCCCAGGCCCAGTACGTCCCGTCCTCCAGGACCGCCGCCGAGAACCCGACGCCGCCCGCCATCTGGACCACCTCTCCCGGCAGCGTGATCGGCACCGGGACGTTCTGGTTCTCCTGCGTGCCGTCGCCCACCTGCCCGTAGAGGTTGTTCCCCCACGCCCACACGCTGCCGTCCGCCTTCCGGGCCAGCGCATGGTGCTTCCCGGCCGCGATCTCCACCACGTCCGAGAGGATCCGGATCGGCACGCTGGAGTGCACCCCGACGCCCGGCTCCTGGCCGTCACCGAGCTGCCCCTGGTCGTTCGAGCCCCACACGAACAGGTCACCGGAGAGGTCCCCGTCGGTCTTCAGGGCCATCGTGAAGTCCTCGCCGGCCGCCACCTGCGTCACCCCCTGGCTCAGCATCGGCAGCAGGAACGGCGTCGTCCGCGCGCCGAAGGTGGTGCTGCCG
>CAZNNH010000053.1:3587-35150 GCA_964574335.1 uncultured Acidobacteriota bacterium
TGGCCATGGTCATTCTGGCCGAAGGTCCACAGCCCGCCGTCCTGGTCCAGCGCCAGGCTGTGGTAGGCCCCAGCGGCCACCGCCACGATGTCGCTCAGCCCAGCGACCGGGAATGGGTCGAACACCGAGTGGCAGCACTGGCCGTCGCCGAGCTGGCCGTTGTTGTCGTATCCCCAGGCCAGCACCGACCCGTCAGGCCGCAGCACCAGGTTGTGCCCGCCCCCCGCCGCCAGCGACACCACGTCGTCCGTGATCGCCTCGAAGTGCATCGGCGTGTCGATGTAGTAGGGCTCGCCGCTGGGCACCAGGTACCACAGGTCGCCCCACAGCCACAGCGTCCCGTCGGCCTTGACCGCGGCGCTGATCCCGCCACCGGCGACCCCGCCGGTGGCGATCTGGCCGCTGAACGTGTAGTCGCCCACCGCGGTCAGGCTCGGCTCCAGGCCGGCCGCCCACGCCTTCACCAGCAGGCGGCTCGGCTGCTCGAGGCGGATCGGCGTCCCGGGGGTGTAGGCGGGGTCGGACTCGGTGGGCTCCAGGCCCGTCGTCGTGTAGCGGATCGTGGCCCCGGGTGTGGGCGTCGTGAGGACGACCTCCTGGGCCGAGACGTACTGCCCCGGTGCCGGCGTCAGGATCGGCCGCGCCGCTCGGCCGTCGTCGATCACGTAGTCGGCCACGGTGGTCGAGCTGGGCGTGGAGTTGAGCTTGAAGGTCCGCGCCTTCAACGTCATCGTCGAGTCGACCAGTAGCGCCTCGTCGTAGAGCGGCGACCAGTAGCCGGGCTCCTGTCCGTCCAGCGTGTAGCGGATCACCGCGCCCGGCGTCGTGGTGCTGAGGCTGACCGGCTGTGCCGTGGCGTACGTGGCTGGCGCGGGGACGAAGGTGGGCGCATCGACCGTGCCGACGGTGATCACGTAGCTGGCCAGCGCCGTGTCGCTGTCGGTCCAGCCAGCCCGGAACGCCTTGGCCTTGAGGCTGGCGGTGGCCGACACCGTCACGGTGCCGCCCGAGGTCACCGAGGAGCTGGCGGCCGTCGGCTCCTGGCCGTCCAGCGTGTAGTGGATGGGTGTGTCGGGGGTGGTGGTGGTCAGCGTGACCACCTGCATCCCGGCATGGGGGCCGCCGGCGGGGTCGAAGGTGGGCTGGCCCACCTTCAGCGTGTAGGTCCGGGTCGCGACGGCGCTGGTGGTCCAGCCGGATCGATAGGCGAGGGCCTTCAACGTGGTCGTCACGTTCACCGGCACCGTCACCGGCGAGGCCGCCTCGACGGCCGTCGCCCCGCTCGGGTCGCTGCCGTCGGTGGTGTAGCGGAGGGTGGCCCCGGCCGAGGTGAGGGTGACGCTCTGGGTAACGTCGTAGGTGCCGTTGGTCACCGAGAACGTCGGCGCCGGCACCGTCAGCGTGTACGTGGCCGCCGCGACATCGGACGGCTCGAGGCCCGTCTTCCAGGCCCTGGCGGCGAGGGTCAGGCTCTGGCTGACCAGGACCGTGCCCCCCGAGGCGACCGTGGAGTCGCCCAGCGTCGGCTCCAGGCCGTCGAGCCGGTAGTGGATGTCCGCGTCGGGCGTGGCGCAGGTCACCGTCACCGAGCGCTCGGTCGTGTAGCTCCCGCTGGCGGTGTTGAAGTAGGGGGTCCCCACCTTCCACGAGAAGGCCCCGTCGCTGATCGGCGTGGGCACCTTCCTGGCAACCGTGGTGCCGTCGCCGAGCTGGCCGTTCGCGTTGTAGCCCCAGGTGTAGACCACGCCCTCCGCATCCAGCGCCAGGCCGTGGGTCTGTCCCGCCGCGATCGCGACCATGGGCGGCAGGCCGCTGAGCGACACGGGCGTCAGGTGCGTCGTGGTGCCCCCGTCGCCGAGCTGGCCGGACGAGTTGACGCCCCACGACCAGATCACTCCGTCCGAGGCGACGCCCAGGCCGAAGAAGTAGCCCGCCGAGAGGTCGAGGAGGCTGGGCACCAGGGACGGGGCCGGTTCGAGGCGCATAGTCTGAGTCCCGTCACCCACGGTCCCGTAGAGGTTGCGGCCGAAGCCCCACCCGGCCTGGCTCGCGTCGATCGCCAAGCTGAAGTCGTAGCTGGCCGAGACCTGCAGGGCGCCGGTCATCCCGGTGGCCGTGCTGGTCGCGACCGGCTCCAGCCGCTGGGTCTGGGTGCCGTCACCGAGGTAGCCGTAGGTGTTGGTGCCCCAGGCCATCACCGCCCCGCTGGCTCGGATCGCCAGGCTGTGCTCCTGGCCCGCCGATACCGCGACCGCGTCCGTGATCACGTGCACCTGGACCGGCAGGCTGGAGTCAGTGGTGGTGTTGTTGCCGAGCTGGCCATAGCCGTTGTCGCCGAACGCCCACACCTCGCCGCTCGCCAGGACCACCAGGCTGTGGTCCTTCCCGCCCGCGATCGCCACCGCGTTCGTCCAGGCGCCCACTCGGGTCGGGGTGGTCCGGTTGGTGGTGTCGCCCTGACCCAGTTGCCCGGTGGCGTTGTAGCCCCAGGCGTAGACCTCGCCGGCGTCGGTGATCGCCAGTGAGTGGTTGGCCCCGGCCGCGATCGACACCACCCCCACAAGCGGCACCAGCACCGGCGTGGTGCGCTGAGTGTTGGTCCCGTCCCCGAGCTGACCGTTGCTGTTGAGGCCGAACGCCCACAGGGTCCCATCAGGCGCGAGCACCAGCGAGTGGCTCGTGCCCGCCGCCACGTCGCCCACCGGCCCGAGCAGGTAGACGGCCGTGGTGGTGGCGCTCGGGTCCACACCGCCCCCGATCGTCTTGGCCTTCAGGACCGCCGTGGTGGGGACGGAGATGGTGCCACCGGAGGAGACGCTCGGGCTGGCCGCGGTGGGCTCGGACCCGTCCAGCGTGTAGTGGATGAGTGCCCCGGATGTGCCGGTGGTGGCCACCACGCTCTGCGCCCCCGAGTACCGCCCCCCGCCCGGGCTGAAGGCCGGCGCCTCGGTCTGGATCACGTACGCCTCGGTCTGCGTCGGGCTGGCCGTCCAGCCGGTCAGGAACGCCGTGGCCTTGAGCGTGGTGGTGGCGACGATCGACAAGGGGGCCGTGTAGAGGTCCGAAGCCTCGGTGGGCTCGCTGCCGTCCAGCGTGTAGCGAATCTCGGCGCCCGAGCTTCCCGTCGACAGGCTCACCGTCTGCTCCGACGTGTAGGTCCCGCCGGGAGGCGTGGCGGCCGGCGTCACCAGGTGGATCACGTAGTCACGGGTCGCCGTCGGGCTGTCCGGCCAGCCAAACTGGAACGTCTTGGCCTTGACCGTCGTGGTCTGCGTCAGCGGGATCCCGGCCGTGTACTCGGCCGAGCCCTGGGTCGGCGCGGAGCCGTCCAGCGTGTAGCGGATCGAGTCGCCCGAGCCGCTCATCGTGATCGTCTGCGCCGTGGTGTAGGTCCCCGAGGCGGGGCTGATGGTCGGGGCGGCGACCGTGCCTTCGATCACGAACAGGCCGCTCACCGTGGCGCTCGAGGTCCAGCCACTTCGGAAAGCCTTGAGCTTGACGGTGGTCGTGTGGTTGACCCCGATCCACGAGGGATACCACGCGGGGATGGGATCCGAGCTCTCGGTTGGCTCGGAGCCGTCCACGGTGTAGCGCGTGGTGGCGCCAGGCGTGGCCGAGGCGTTGAGAACGACGGTCTGCTCCGACGTGTAGGTTCCCGGGGCCGTCTCGAAGCCCGGGTCCCCCACCAGCATCTGATAGACCGCCCCAACGATGGGGCTGGGGGCGCGGCCCGCCTCGAATGCACGGACCCCCAGCGTGATGCTCTCGTCGACGTCCAGCGATGTCCCGGCGGCGAGCGTGGGGCTCTGCTCCGTCGGCTCGCTGGCGTCGGTCGTGTAGTGGAGGGTGGCCAGGGACGAGTGGCAGCCCACCGTGGCCACCTGGTCGGTCAAGTAGGTGCCGGCCGGCGGGTCGATCAGCGGCGCGGCGGTCTTGAACAGGTACGCCAGCTCGCTGATCGCGATCGGCGACAGCCGATTGTCTCCGGTGCCGTCGCCGATCTGGCCGTAGCCGTTCCAGCCCCACGCCGAGACGACGCCCACGTCGTCGACGGCCAGGTTGTGGAAGTAGCCGGCCCCCGCACGGACCAGTCCCGACAGCGGCACGAGCTGCGGGGACAGCGCGTCCACGCCGGTGCCGTCGCCGACCTGGCCGGCCTGGTTGCGGCCCCAGGCCCGGGCGGTGCCGTCGTCCTTCACGGCCAGGGCGTGGGTGGCCCCCGCCGAGAGGGAGACGACGTCGCTCAGGCCGCTCACCGCCACCGGCGTCAGGCGATCGACGCCGCTGCCGTCGCCGAGCTGGCCGACATCGTTGGCGCCGAACGCCCGCACCGTCCCGTCGGCCAGGAGGACCAGGCTGAACTCGTCGCCGCCCGCCACCGCCGTGGCGGTGGAGATCCCGCTGACCTGGACCGGCGTGCTCGCCGGCGTGGTGGTGCCGTCGCCGAGCTGGCCGTAGGCATTGTCGCCGAACGCCCAGACGCTGCCGTCGGACTCGACCGCCAGGCTGTGCCAGGCCCCCGCGCCGAGGGCCACCACGTCGGTCAGGCCGCTGACGGCGACCGGCGACAGCCGGTCGGTGGTGCTGCCGTCGCCGAGCTGCCCGGCGTCGTTGGCGCCGCAGGCGACCACCGTGCCGTCGCGCAGGAGGATCAGGCTGTGGGCGTCGCCGGCGGCGATCGCCAGGGCGGGACCGGCGGGGAGGACCACCGGCTGGTAGCGCGGGGTGCCGCTGCCGTCGCCGAGCTGGCCGCGGTCGTTGGCTCCGAAGGCGAAGACGCGCCCGTCGGCCCGCAGCGCCAGGCTGTGGTGCACACCGGCGGCCACCGCGACGATCTGGTTGAGGTCGGCGATCGGGTCGGGCGACCAGCGCGGCGCGGTGGTCCCGTCGCCCAACTGCCCGGTCTGGTTGCGGCCAAAGCTCCAGACGCTGCCGTCGGGCTCGAGCAGGAGGCTGAAGCCGTGGCCGAGGGCCACCGCCGGGCCGCCGAGAGGATCGGTCACGTCGTAGACGGCCGAGGCGACGTCGCTGGGGTCGAGGCCGTCCCGGAAGGCACGGGCCTCGAGCGTGTATCCGGCCAGCAGGACGAGCTGTCCGCCGGAGGTGATGGTGAGGTCGGCCTCGGTCGGGTCGGTGCCGTCGATCGTGTAGTGGATGTCGGCGCCTGCCGTCGCGCAGGTGACGGTGAGTGCCTGGCCGCTGGGGTACGTCCCGGCCGCCAGGCTCAGCTCCGGCGCCGCGGCCCGGATCGAGTACGAGGCCGTGAGCGTGGGGCTCGGCTCCCAGCCGGCAAGGAAGGCGCGGGCCTTGAGCGTGGTGGCCGCCGAGAGCGTGAGCGGTGTCGTGTAGCTGGCGGAGCCCTCATCGGGCTCGGAGCCGTCGAGGGTGTAGTGGATGGCGGCGCCCGGCTCGGCGGTCAGGCTGACCTCGGGCGGGGTGACGTAGCTCCCGGCGGGCGGGCTCGCCACCGGCGCCTCGAGCGCGCCGAGAGCGATGACGTACTGGGCGGTGGCGGTCTCGCTGGCCGGCCAACTGATGTGGAAGGCCTTGGCCTTGAGCGTGGTGGTGACGTCGACGGTGATCGGAGCGGTGTACGTCGCCGAGGCCTCGGTGGGCTCGGAGCCGTCGGCGGTGTAGTGGATGGTGGCACCGCTGGTGACGCTGGTGATCTCGACGCTCTGGCCGGTCGGGTAGACACCGGCCGGAGGCGCGAACGTAGGCGTTGCGGCCTCGAAGGTGTACGTCGCCTGGGCCACGGGGCTGGGCAGGTAGCCGTCGGCGAAGGCCTTGGCCTTGAGCGTGACATCTTGCCCGACCGGGACCGTGCCGCCCGACGGTACGCCGGGGTCCGACGTCGTCGGGTCGGCGCCGGTCAGGGTGTAGTGGATGGTCGCCCCCGCCGTGGCGGCGGTGAGGGTGACGTCCAGCGGCTCGTGGTAGGTCCCGGTCGGGTGGCTGAGAGCCGGCGCGTCGAGCTGGCGGGACTCGAGGATGCCCGAGATCGTCACGTCCTTCAGCGTCGCGCCGACGTGGTATAGCGAGGTATCGACCAACAGCGGGAAGGTCGGCGAGACGGAGCTGGTGTACAGCAGCTCGCCGTTCTTCCGGTAAGTCACCACGCCGCCCTCCAGCGACACGCGGAACAGGTCGTTGGCCGCGTACGAGCCGAAAGCGCCGCGGCTGACACCGCCCTCGTAGATGTAGATGACGCCCCCCGCGTAGGGGTAGAGGGCGTAGTCGACGTCGGTGTAGCTCTGGCCGGTGTCTTCGAAGCTGAGGCCCGCCATGCGGGCCTTGTTCGTCTCCTCGGCGCGGAACTCCACGTACCCGTCCCTCGAGACGATGACCTCGGTCGACGCGGCTCCGCCGTTCCAGGACGTGATGCCGGTCTTCACCAGCTCACCGGGGGTGGCGGTGACGTTGACGGCGTCCCTCCACTCCACCGTCTCCGTCGTCACTGTGCCGATGTTGTAGACACCCGTCTTCACCGCGCTCGGGTAGAGACCCGCCTTGTAGGCCCGGACCTTCAGCACCAGGCTCGAGTCCACCTGGACGGTTCCACCGGAGGCGATGGGCGTCGAGGATTCGGTCGGCTGACTGCCGTCGAGGGTGTAGTAGAGGGCGGCCCCGGCCGTGGGACAGGCCACCTCCACCGTCTGCGGCGTGGAATACGTACCGCCATCGGGCGTCAGGGTCGGCGTGTCGACGGCCACCGCTTCCAGGTCACCGGAGAGGATGACGTCGGTCAGCGAAGCCCCGTTGTCGTACAGCGACGTGTCGACCAGCAGCGGGTAGCTGGGCGCCACGGTGCTGGTGTAGAAGGGCGTTCCGTTCTTGCGATAGATGACCACGCCGGACTCGACGGATACCCGGAAGACGTCGCCAATCGCGTAGGTTCCGAAGCCTCCTCGAGAGGCGCCGGCTTCGTACACGTATACCGCCCCGGTGGAGTAGAGGTAGATGGCGTAGTCGATGTCGGTGTAGCTCTGGCTGGAGTCGCCGTGGCTCAGGCCGGCCAGGCGATACCGGTTCGTCTGGGAAGCCGTGAACTCCACGTAGCCGTCGGACCCGGCCGACAGCCCCTTGGTGGAGACGGCTCCGGCGTTCCAGCCGGCGCCGACGGCCCTGACGAGCTGGCCCGGGCTGGCCACCACCCCGACATCGTTCGTCCACTCGACCGGCTCGGAGAGAATGACGTAGCTCTCCGTGACCACGCCGCTCGGGGCGAAGTCGGGGGCGTAGCCGCGCACCTTGAGCACCAGGTCGTCGTCGACCGGCACGCTCTGCCCCGAGGCGATCCAGGGCGAGAGCTCGGTCGGCTCGGAGCCGTCCAGGGTGTAGTGGAGGCTGGCGCCCGGCGTGGCCGTGGTGACGGTGACGCTCTGGGCCGACTCGTAGCTGCCGCCGGCGGGATCCAGCACCGGGTCGGCGACCTCGAAGTCGTACTCGGCGGCGACCGCGTAGCTCGGGGGGCTGCCGCCGAGGTAGGCCCGCGCCGAAAGCGTCGCCGGCTGGTCGACGGACACGCTGCCGGAGGAGACGACGGGATCGCCCTCGTCGGGGGTCGAACCGTCCAGCGTGTAGTGGACGGCGGCGCCCGAGGTGGCGCTGGTCACGCCGACGTCTAGCGGCGCGCTATAGGTGCCGGCGGGGGTGTCGAGCTGGGGTGTGGCCACCCGCCAGTCGCACCCGGCCTCGGCGATCTGGATCGGCAAGAGGCTCCCCAGGGTGGTGCCGTCGCCGAGCTGGCCGGCGTCGTTGGCGCCCCACGTCCAGACCTCCTGGCTAGAGGTGACAGCGATGGCGTGGGCCGCCCCGGCGCCGATCGCGGTCACGTTGGCGAGCCCGGTGGCCTGCACCGGCGTGGTCGCCAGGGTGCCGTTGCCGTCGCCGAGCTGGCCGGCCGCGCCCGCCCCCCAGGCGTAGGCCGAGCCGCTGCAGACGGCCAGGGTGTAGCTTTCGCCGGCGGCGACCAGGATGGCGGGGGGCAGGGAGAGGGCGGCCACCGGGGCGAGCCGGTCGGTCTGGGTGCCGTCGCCAAGTTGGCCCTGGCCGTTGGCCCCCCACGACCACACGGTCGCGTCCGTCTTCAGCACCACGCTGTGGGCGCCGCCCGCGGCGATCGCCGCCACGCTCGAAAGGCCGGGGATCTGCACCGCCTGGGGCTGGTCGGTGGTGGTGCCGTCGCCGATTTGGCCGTGGTCGTTGGCTCCCCACGCGTACACGGAGTCGCCCACCAGGGCCAGCGAATGCTCGCCGCCGGCGGCCAGGGCGGTGATGCCGGTCAGCCCCGCCACGGCGACGGGCGTCGTCCGGTCGGTGGTGGTGGTGTCGCCGAGCTGGCCCCGGTCGTTGGCTCCAAAGGCCACCGCCGTCCCGCCCGTCTCGAGGGCGAGCGAGTGGGAGCCTCCGGCCGCGATCCCGGCGTACCCGCCGCCGACGAGGACCGGCGCGCTCGAGTCGGTGGTGGTGCCGTCGCCCAACTGGCCCCGGTCGTTGAGGCCCCAGGCGTAGACGGAGCCGGCGGCGGTCAGGGCCAGGCTGTGCTGGTCACCGGCGGCGACGGCGAGCACGCCGGTCAGCCCGGTCACCTGAACCGGCGTGAGGCGGTCGGTGGTGGTACCGTCGCCGAGCTGGCCGTGGTCGTTCGAGCCGAAGGCCCAGACGGTGCCGTCGGCCTTCAGGAGAACGGTGTGAGACGCCCCGCCGCCGAGGCTGTCGGCTGCAGCAGGGAGGCCGCCGGCGAGCAATACAAGAAGAAGCGACGGGACCAAGCGGAGCCTGGGCGAGCGTCGGTCTGCATCCGGTCTTGGCATCACTGCGTTTCCTCCCACGCGGCTATCGGCCAGCCACGACGCGACGATTGGACGCGACGAGCCGTCATGACGGACGGCAGCTCAACCGGATCAGGGATGGCAGAGGTGGCGTGTGCCCTTGCGCCTCCCGTGTGCGCAAGCCGAAGACACCATATACCGTGGGGGTCGCCGGCCGGACAATAGTCCGTATAGCTCATTTCGACACGGCCTTACATCCTCGTGACAAGGTTACGGCACTTCTTGTAGGGATTCGCGCCGATCGCGTGTCGGCGTAGCGCCTACACACCCGCTGTGCTTCGGCTCACCCACCTCGGTGACAACGCGCGCCCGACCGGGCGGACGACGCCCGTGTGTCGCGAATGAGGTTGGGGGGGGAAAACGTTTCGGCGCGGCTGGCGGAGGGCGAGGGATTCGAACCCCCAAGGGCTTGCGCCCGGGAGCTTTCAAGGCTCCTGCCTTACCGTTAGGCTAGCCCTCCGTCGAGTCCTCTCGAAGCGTAGCAGATTCGGCGAAGCGGTGTGCTCGAGGGAGGATCGGCGCCTCGCCTCACGGCCCCGTCCCCGTGCGCCGCGTGGCCGACACCCTCTGCTACAATGCCAGCAACGTTTTGGCCCCGGATCATGAACACTGAGCGGCTCTTGCGGGAAGTGGAGCGTCGCCTGGTCGGTCTGCCCGAGCAGCACCGCGACGAGATCCTGGACGCGGTGCGGGAGGAGATCTCCCGCGAGCGCCGCCGCGTCGATCCGGCGCCCACCATGGAGGCCGAGCGGGAGCGCCGGCTGGAAGCGGAGACGCTGCGCGAGGTGCTCGAGGCCATCAACCGACACGCCAACCTCGAGGACACCATCAGCGAGGTGCTCAAGCAGCTCTCGAGGCTGCTGGTCTTCGACTCGTGCTGCGTGGCGCTGGCCGGGGCCGAGGGGTTCCGGATCACGACGGTGCGTGGCTTCCAGGAGCCCGGCAAGGCGATCGGGACCGTGATGCGCCACCGGTTGACCGAGGCCATCCTCGAAGAGCGCGCTTCGCTGGTCGTGGGTGACGTCTCGCAGGACGACCGCTTCGAGCCGCCCGAGGGGCTCGAGGGGATTCGGTCGTGGGCCGGCCTCCCGTTGATGGTGGAGGGGCAGCTCCTGGGGCTCTTGACGCTGCACCGGCACCAGGTCGTCCCTTTCGACGAGGAGGACCTGCACCGCGCCAAGGCGGTGGCCTTCTCGGCGGCGGCGGCCATCCGCAAGTCGCAGCTACACGAGCACGTGCGTCGCTACGCCGCCTTGATGGAGCGGGTGGTGGCGGTCGACCAGGCGGTCTTCCAGGGTCGCTCGGCGGCCGAGGTGGCACAGGTCATCCTCGACGGGGCGCTGCGGATCAGCGGCAACTCGCATGGACTGCTGGCGCTCTTCGGCCGGGACGGCGCCCGGATCGCGGCCACCAGCGGCGGGCCACTGGAGGCCACCCAGGGATCTGTCGCGCCCGACGAGCTGACGGCGCCCGGCCTGGTCCGGCTGGACCGAGAGGCCGTGGGCTCGCTGGGACGCGCGCTGGGCGTCTTGCTCCCCCCGGGCGAGATGGAGGTCTTCCCGCTGGCCACCGAGGACGCCCCTGTGGGCGTGCTGGCCTTGCTGGAGGCTCGCGGCGACGGCCCGCGCGACACGCTGATGGAGGCCTACACCTCGCGGGCCGCCACCGCCTATCGGCATGCTGTCGGCTGTCGCTAACCCCTCCCGTGGTCTTCGGGCTTCCGCGCCCGCGCCCAGAGGCGGATCGATGAGGCGCTGACCGGTCATGGACAAGCTCGGGCGATACGAGATCGTCGAGGAAGTGGGGCGTGGGGCGATGGGCGTGGTCTACCGTGCCCAGGACCCGGTCATCGGCCGCGACGTCGCCATCAAGGCCATCAACAAAGAGTTCCTGGCCACCGTCGACTCCGGCGCGCAGGAGTTCCTGGAGCGCTTCCGGCGGGAGGCCCAGGTCGCGGGCGGGATGAGCCACCCGAACATCGTCAAGGTGTTCGACCTGGGGGACGACTTCATCGTGATGGAGCTGGTGCGGGGCCGCACGCTGGCCGCCCTGATCGAGTCCGGCCGGTTGGAGCAGGCCGAGGCGTTGCGAGTCGTCGAGGCGGTGGCCGACGCCCTCAGCTACGCGCACGGCCTCGGCATCACCCACCGCGACGTGAAGCCCGCCAACGTGATGATCCAGGACGACGGCACCGTGAAGGTGATGGACTTCGGCCTGGCCCGGATCGAATCGTCCAACCTCACCGCCGCCGGCGCGGTGCTCGGCTCGGCCGCGTACATGGCGCCGGAGGTGATCCTGGGCCAGCCGGCCGATACGCGCAGCGACGTGTTCAGCCTCGGCGTGCTGGCCTACGAGGCCCTGACCGGCAGGCGCCCGTTCACCGGGAAGACCATCAGCGTGATCATGACCTGCATCGTCCGCGAGCCCCCCAAGCCGGTCGCTGCCGACGCCGGAGCGGGACCCCTCGACCAGGTGTTCGCCCAGGCCCTGGCCAAGGAGCCGGGCCAGCGCTTTGCGTCGGCGGTCGAGCTGGCCTCGGCGCTGCGCCGGGCCGCCCAGGGGACCGCGCCCCGCCCGGAGGCGGAGGTTGGAGAGGAGACCGGGGAAGCCTCGCTCCTGTTGGTGGATGCCGAGGAGGTCCTCGGTAGCTCGGCGGGCAAGGAGACGATGGTGGTGGCCGAGGGCGCCACGGCCGGGGATGGCGAGGCCACGGCCGTGATCGCGAAGGGCAACGACGGCGCCAAGACGTTGGCCCTGGCAAAGAGCCCTCTCCTATCGGGCGAGCCGGCGGCCCAGCCGGTGACGCCGCAACGATCCCAGGCGGACGCCGCCGGTCGCGACGATGGCGCCTCGACGTTGGCCTTCGCGAAGAGCCCGCTCCTGGCCGGCGAGCCCGCGCCGGAGGCGCCGCCCCCAACCCAGGCGGGGGACGCCACCGCCGCGTACGAGCCTCTGGCCACGCGAGTCGACGGAGTCCCCGAGCCCGTGGTGACCACACCCACGCCTCCCGCCACCGGCCGGCGAGGCCGGATGCCTCTCGCGGTGGCCGGGCTGGTGGTGCTCGTGCTGCTGGTCGGGCTGGGCGCGGTCGGCGTGATCGGCTGGCGCTTCTTCGCAGGCCACTCCTCAGCAACGACCGAGGAGGCCGAGCCGCCGGCCGCGGCTCCCGCAGCGGACGAGGCCGGCGCCCGGGACGTCAGCGTTCCCGACGAGCCGGCGACACCGGAGCCAACAGCGCCGGCCGAGACCGTCCGTCCCGAGCCGACCCCCAAGCACCCGCCCCACGCCCCGCCCGCGGCCCGCGTCACCCGGACGGCGCCGCCGTCGTCCCGCCCGGCTCCGGTTCCGGCGCCGCCGGAGAAGGTGACCCCGCCCAAGAGGCTCTCCGGCCGATCGCCCAAGCTGCCCCGCGGGACCCCGCTCCCGGCCAGCGTGCTGGTCGAGTTCGTGGTGCGGGAGGACGGGACCGTCGGCGAGGCGCGGGTCGCCGAGTCGGGCGGCGAGGCCCTCGACGTCGTGTGCCTCGAGGCGGTGCGCGACTGGCGCTATCAGCCGGCGAAGACGGGGGGCGTCGCGGTCAGCTACCGCCAGCAGCATCGGTTCACGTTCCGAGATCGCTGAGCGGGGGGCTCCCGCCCCCCGATCCCCCGGACCCGAACGCGGGGCCTTCCGGCGTCGCGTCTAGGAGGGTGTGGTCTCCCGCTTCACGATCCGGTCCACGCCGAGATAGGGGCGAAGCGCCCCGGGGATCCGGACCGAGCCGTCCGGTTGCTGGTGGTTCTCCAGGATGGCAATCAGGGTCCGCCCCACCGCCAACCCGCTGCCGTTGAGGGTGTGGACGAAGCGGGGCTTGGCGCCGGGCTCGGGACGGTAGCGCAGGCTGGCCCGTCGGGCCTGGAAGTCGCCGCAGCTCGAGCACGACGAGATCTCGCGGTAGGCGGACTGGCCGGGCAGCCAGACCTCCAGGTCGTAGGTCTTGACGGCGGAGAAGCCCAGGTCGCCGGTGCACAGGCTGACCACCCGGTAGGGGAGCTCGAGCCGCTTCAGCACCTCCTCGGCGTCGGTCACCATCGCCTCCAGCTCGGCCATCGAGGAGTCCGGCGTGGTCAGCTTGACCAGCTCGACCTTGTGGAACTGGTGCTGGCGGAAGAGGCCCCGCACGTCCTTGCCGTAGGAGCCGGCCTCGGAGCGGAAGCAGGGCGTGAAGGCCACGTACTTGAGCGGGAGCAGCGTTGCTTCGAGGATCTCGTCCCGGTGGAGGTTGGTGAGCGGGACCTCGGCGGTCGGGATCAGATACAGCTCGCGGTCCCCGGCCCGGGTCTTGAACAGGTCGCTCTCGAACTTGGGGAGCTGGCCGGTGCCGAGCAGCGTCTCGGCGGTGACCAGGTAGGGGGGCACCACCTCCAGGTAGCCTCGCTCGCGGGTGTGCAGGTCGAGCATGAGCTGGACCAGGGCCCGCTCCAGCCGGGCGCCCACGTCCCACTGGACGACGAAGCGGGCCCCCGAGATCTTGGCCGCTCGCTCGAAGTCCAGGATCCCGAGCTCTGGCCCCAGCTCGAAGTGGGGCTTGGGCGGGAAGGAGAAGCTCGCCGGCTCGCCCACCCTTCGCTCCTCGCGGTTCGCCGAGGCGTCGGCGCCCGCAGGGACGCTCTCGTCAGGGAGGTTGGGGATCTGCAGCAGCGTCTCGTGGAGCCCCGTCTCCACCTGCCGCAGGTGTTGCTCGAGGGACTTGACGCGCTCGGAGACACCCTTCATCTCCTCCTTGAGCGCCGCCGCGTCTTCTCGAGCCTTGGAGCGGCGGGCGATCTCCTCTCCGCAGACGCGGCGCCGGTGGCGCAGCTCCTCGACCTCCTGGATCAGCGCCCGGCGCTCGGTGTCGAGGGCCCAGGGGTCGTTCTGGTCGAGCCCGGCCCCGGAGAGGCTGGAGCCGCGCTGGGCCAGCATCTCGGCGATCCGTTCCTTGTTCGAGACGACGTACTTGGGGTCCAGCACCGGGCCTCCTCCGCTTGGGAGCGCGAGGATAGCACGAGCAGCGGGCCTATCTGGCCTGTGGTAGGATCACGCACTCCATGCCCCCGACGAAGAAGCTGCGCAAGGCCATCTTCCCGGCCGCCGGCCTGGGCACGCGCTTCCTCCCCGCCACCAAGGCCCAGCCCAAGGAGATGCTGCCGCTGGTCGACAAGCCGATCATCCAGTACGCCATCGAGGAGGCGGTGGCGTCTGGGCTGACCAACATCATCATCGTGACCGGCCGGGGCAAGAACGCCATCGAGGACCACTTCGACGTCTCCAGCGAGCTGGAACGGCTGCTCGAGGCGCGGGGCAAGCTGGACCTGCTGGAGCAGGTGCGGGCGATCTCCAACATGATCAACGTCAGCTACGTTCGCCAGGGCGAGGCCCTCGGGCTGGGCCACGCCGTGCTGATGGCCCGCGACCTGGTGGGCGACGAGCCGTTCGCGGTGATGCTCGGCGACGACATCATCGACAGCCCGGTCCCGTGCATGAAGCAGATGGTCGACGTCTACGAGGCCCACGGCGGGCCGGTGGTGGCGGTCCACCGCGTGCCCCGGGAGGAGCTCTCGTCCTACGGCGTGATCGCGGGCGTGCCGGAAGGGACGAGCGGCAAGGTCTATCGGGTCCACGATCTGGTGGAGAAGCCGCGGGTCGAGGAGGCGCCCAGCAACCTGGCCATCATCGGGCGCTACATCCTGACCCCCGACGTCTTCGAGGCCCTGGAGAAGACCCCGCGTGACGCCGGCGGCGAGATCCAGCTCACCAACGCCCTGCGCTCGCTGCGGAAGACACGGCCGCTGTTCGGCTACGAGTTCGACGGCGTGCGCCACGACGCCGGCAACAAGCTCGGCTTCCTGAAGGCGACCGTCGAGTTCGCCTTGAAGCGCGACGACCTCGGCGCTGCCTTCCGCGAGTACCTCAAGTCGCTCACCCTCTGACCCGGCAGGGCGCTCACACCCGAAGGTGGGCCCCCGGGCTCCGTGGAGCCCGGGGGACGTGTGAGGCAGGGTTACGAGGGTATAAAGCTACTTCGTGGGGCTACTGCCAGAGGCAGAGCTATCTTTGGATGTGGATGGTGTAGGAGAGCTGGTGTCGGACTTGGCCGAGCCCTCGTCCTTGGTCTTCCCGTTGCCGGAGGACTTGCGGGCGTAGTCGGTGACGTACCAGCCAGTCCCCTTGAACTGGATGGCCGGCGCCGAGAGCAGCTTCTCCACCCGGCTTCCACACCTCGGGCACGCGGTGAGCGCCGGGTCGGAGAACCTCTGGAGCAGCTCGAAGCGTCCACAGTCCTCACACTCGTATTCGTAAAGAGGCATCGGCTCAAAAGTCCCTGAGAGTCTGCATGTTACCGCAGACGGCGGTGGTCGTCAACCCGGCCGGCCGCCGACTCAGTGAGCCTCGCTCCAGTTGTGGCCCAGGCGAGCGTCGACCAGCAGCGGCACCGCCAGGCTCAGGGCCTGTTCCATCACCTCCCGCACCAGCCCAAGCGCCGCCTCGGCCTCGGCTTCCTTCACCTCGAGCAGCAGCTCGTCGTGGATCTGGAGGATCAGGCGTGAGCCCATGCGGCGGCTTCTGAGCTCGCGGTGGAGGTCGATCATGGCCTTCTTGATCAGGTCCGCCGCCGACCCCTGAACCGGGGTGTTGCGCGCCTGCCGCTCCGCCTCCATGCGGACCTGGGGCTTCTTGGACCGAATCTCGGGCAGCCGCCTCAGACGACCCAGCAGGGTCCGCACCGAGCCCGCCTGACGCGCCTCTTCGACGGTGCGCTCCAGGAAGGTCTCCACCCCCGGGTAGCGGGCGAAGTAGGCGCGGATGAACTCCTCCGCCTCCCGTCGGCTGACGCCGATGTCGGTGGCCAGGGTGTAGGCGGTCTTTCCGTAGATGAGGGCGTAGTTGATCATCTTGGAGCGGCGGCGCTGCTCGTCCGGGGAAAGCGGGGAGAAGGGCCCGAAGACCTCCCTGGCGGTCCGGTCGTGGACGTCGTCGCCACGCCGGAAGGTCTCGATCAGGGTCTGGTCCTGGCTCAGGTGGGCCAGGATCCGAAGCTCGATCTGGCTGTAGTCGGCCGACAACAGCAAATGCCCCGGCTCGGCCACGAAGGCCTCGCGGATCCGCCGTCCGTCGGGGGTGCGGATCGGGATGTTCTGGAGGTTCGGGTCCGAGGACGAGATCCGTCCGGTGGCGGCGACGGTCTGGTTGAACGAGGCGTGGATGCGGCCGGTCTCGGGGTGGATCAGCAGCGGCAGCGCGTCGACGTAGGTCGACTTCAGCTTCTGCAGGCCCCGGTAGTCCAGGATCTTGCGGGGCAGCTCGTGGTGGGCGGCCAGCTCCTCGAGCACCTCCTCGCGGGTCGAGGCGGCCCGTGTCTTGGCAGTCTTCTTGCCGGGGCGCAGGCCCAGCCGGTCGAACAGCACCTCGCGGAGCTGGGGGGGCGAGTTGAGGTTGAAGGGGCCGCCGGCCAGGGCATGGATCTCGGTGGTCAGCGCCTGGATCCGGGTCTCCAGCTCCTGGCTCATCCGGCGCAGCAGCGCGGCGTCGACCTTGACGCCGGCGAGCTGCATGTCGGCTAGCACCTCGACCAGCGGGAGCTCGGTCGACTCGAAGATCTCGGCCAGCCCCTCCTCTCCGAGGCGCCCTCCGACCACCTCGGCCAGGCGGAAGGTCAGGTCGGCCTGCTGGGACGCCGACGCGGCCACTGCGTCCCCGAACATCCCCTCCCCCTCGTCCGGGTGGGAGGGCAGGCCTTCCGGGATGCTCTCCCCGAGGAAGTCCTGGGCCATCCCCGACAGGCCGTGCTGCCGCCGTCCCGGGTCGAGCAAATACGAGGCCACTGGCACGTCGAAGGCCAGGCCTCGCCAGGCGAGACCCTGCCGCGCCAGCACGATCCGGTCGTGCTTGGCGTTGGCGCTGAGCTTCTCGACGGCGGGGTCGGAGAGCAGCGTGCCGAGCGCCGCAAGCCACGGCTCCCGGTCTCGACCTCCGGGTGAGCCGGGGCCCAGGGGCAGGTAGGCGGCGTGATGCGGCCGCCAGCAGAGCGCCGCCCCCAGCGGCTCCGCCCGCATCGGGTCAGAGGCGCTGGTCAGGAGCGAGACCGCCACCCGCCCCGCCTGGCGCGCCGCCGACACGGCTGCCGACACCGCGGTCTGCGAGTCGAGCCTCTCGTGCTCGGTGTGGGAAGGGGTCGGTGCCGGGGCCAGCTCGCGGGCCAGGCTGGTGAACTCGAGCTCCCGGAACAGCGCCTGGGCGGCGTCCCGGTCCGGCTCCCGCCGACGCAACGTCTCGAGGTCGAGGGCCACCGGCACGTCAGTCCGGAGCGTCACCAGCTCCTTGGACAGGCGGGCGGCGTCGGCGTGCGCCAGCAGCCCTTCACGATACGACTTGCGCTTCACCTGGGCGGCATTCTCGATCACCGCCTCGAGGCTGCCGTGCTCTTGCAGCAGATCCCGCGCCCCTTTCTCCCCGATCCCCGGCACGCCGGGGACGTTGTCGACGGCGTCCCCCAGCAAGGCCAGCAGGTCGGTCACCCGCTCCGGCGGGACCCCCAGCTTGGTCCGGACCTCGGCGGCGGCGTAGAGGGTGGCGCCGCTCCCCTCGCGACCCGGGTTGAGCACGTGGACCTCTCCGCAGACCAGTTGGAGAAGATCCTTGTCGCCGCTCACCACCGTCACCCGCAGCCCCTGCGCCACCGCCTGCCGCGCCAGGGTGGCGATGACGTCGTCGGCCTCGACCCCGGCCACCTCGATGACGGGGATCCTGAAGACGTCGCACACCCGGCGCACGTAGGGGAGCTGGACCGCCAGGTCGTCCGCCATCTTCGGGCGGTTGGCCTTGTAGGCGGGGTACTGCTGGTGCCGGAAGGTGGGCCCCTTGACGTCGAAGCAGATGCCCATCCACTGCGGGTCCTCGTCCTCGCACAGCTTCTTGAGCATGGTAGTGAAGCCGTAGGTGGCGTTGGTGGGCAGCCCCTGGCTGGTGCGCAGGTCGCGGATGGCGTGGTAGGCGCGGTGGACCTGGGCGCTTCCATCGACCAGATAGAGGGTCCGGGATCGTTCCTGGGCGCGGGCCATGCCGGATTATAGCGACGGCCCGCCCTGGTCTGGGCAGGCGGCTCAGCGCAGGCGAAGGATCCGGATGGCGCCGGCGAGGACGACGGCGGCCACCGCCGCACCCACCATGAGGTCCGGGAGCGGCGATCCGCTCCACGCCACCAGCGCACCGCCGGCGATCACGCCCAGGTTGGCGACGACGTCGTTGGTAGAGAAGATCCAGCTCGCCTTCATGTGGACGCCCCGATGGCGGTGTCGTCCCAGCAGCAGCAGGCAGGTGACGTTGGCGACCAACGCGAGCAACGCGATGCCCATCATCGTGCCGGGCTCGGGCGAGCTCCCGAGCAGAGCCCGTCGCGTCACCTCGCCGAACGCCCCCAGCGCCAGGGTGAGCTGCACCACGCCGGCGAAGCGCGCCGCGCGTTCGCGGTGAGCGGCAGGCCGCCCGACAGCGTAGAGGCTGAGGCCGTAGACGGCGGCGTCCGCCAGCATGTCCAGCGAATCGGCCAGCAGCCCGGTGGATTCCGCGAGCCAGCCGGCGACCAGCTCGACGACGAACAAGGTGGCGTTGATGGCGAGCACCACCCAGAGCGTCCCCGCCTCGGGCGAAGGACAGCCCTCCGGCAGCGCGGTAGCGGGGGTGGTCTCCGTCAACCGGGCGCCCAGGCGGAGCGCCTCGAGCTTGCCGAGGAGGACCTCGGGCCCTCCGGAATGCCAGACATCGAGACGCCGTTCCGCCAGGTCGAAGGAGAGGGCCAGGACGCTCTCCTCGCCGTGGAGGGCCATCCGGACCAGACGCTCTTCCGCGGGGCAATCCATCCTCGGGATGGCGAAGGTGCTTCGGGAGCTCGGCTGCTCCGGTTGCTGATCCACGAGGCTCTCTCTGCTTGGGGCCAAGGCCCAGGAGAAACGGCGGCCTCTCAGGACATCCTACTGGCGATCGGTGACCTGGCGGGAGAGGTCCCGGAGCCGGGCCGGGTCCATCAGGTCGCCGATCGTGTACTCGCTCAGGACCTGGTTGACGCGGGTGTTGATCAGGTCGTACACGGGCCGCGTCTCGCAGGACTCCTCCCTCCCGCAGACGGTCGGATCGGCCAGGCACGCCACGATCGAGATCTCCCCGATGGTCGCCTTCACCACGTCCCCCACCGTGATCTCGGCGGCGGGGCGGGCCAGCCGGTAGCCCCCCTTGCGCCCCGACACCCCCACCAGCAGGCGGGCCGCCCGCAACGAGAGCGCGAGCTGCTCGAGATAGCCGCGGGAGAGCCCGGACCGCTCGGCCGCACCGGCCAGGCTGATCGGGCGCGACTCGCCACCTTCCTTGGCGATGTCGAGGACCAGCCGGAGGGCGTAGCGGGCTCGCGTGGACAGCTTCATGGGCTCCCGAGGAATCGGCTTGGACTCGGCGACCGGCGATCGCCCCCGACCCGCCGAGACTCTCGAGCCGGGGGTCGCGGAGGTAACGCCGGGGCGAGGGAACCCCCCGCCCCGGTCTGGTCTGGCTACTGAGGCGTCAGCGCTTCTTGGCGGCCTCACCGGTGGCGGCCCCGTGCAGCTTGACCTCCACCTTCTCCTCGAGGGTGTCGTAGTACTGCTTGAGGACGGCGATCACCTCGGGCTTGGAGAACTCGGAAGGCACCGGCTTCCCCTCGCTCATCAGCTTGCGCAGCATGGTCCCCGAGAGGAGCAGGCGCGCGCCGCCCTTGTACTGGCCGTTGTCGTCGATCACGGCCTTGCTCTCGTGCGGGCAGGTCTTCATCGAAGCCATGGTGCCGCACTCGTAGCAGTAGAAGGTCCAGTCCATCGCCAGCGGGCGCAGCACCAGCGCGTCGGGCGGGATCTCATTGAAGATCTTCTGGGCGTCGAACGGACCGTAGTAGTCGCCGACCCCGGCGTGGTCGCGACCCACGATCAGGTGGGAGCAGCCGTAGTTCTGCCGGAACACGGCGTGGAGCAAGGCCTCGCGCGGGCCGCCGTAGCGCATCTCCATCGGGTAGCCGCCCTGGATCACCCGCTCCTTGCGGAAGTACTTGTTGACCAGGGCGTCGATCGCCTTGACCCGCACCTCGGCGGGGATGTCCCCCGGCTTCAGCTTGCCGACCAACTGGTGGATGTAGACGCCGTCGCAGACCTCGATGGCGACCCAGGCCAGGTAGGCGTGAGAGCCGTGCATCGGGTTGCGGAGCTGCAGGGCCGCCACCGTGCTCCAGCCCCGCTCCTCGAAGAGCTTGCGGGCGTCGGCCGGCCGCTGGTAGATGTCCTTGAACATCTCGGGGTAGTACGACTCGGACAGCACCTTCACCGGGCCGGCCAGGTTGACGGGTCCCTGGGCCATGACCTTCTGGACGCCCGGGTGCTTGTCGTCGTCGGTGGTGAAGATCGCCTTGCACTCGTGGGCCTTGTCGATGGTGTACTTCTCGGTGACCTTCATGGTGCCCATCAGGGCGTCGGTCTCGGTGTCCCAGAGGGCGACTTCCTCGCCCGCCTTGATCGAGTCGGCCAACGCCTGCTCGGCGGACAGGCTGATCGGGATCGGCCAGAAGGTCCCGTTCATGCTGGGCATGCGGAACTCGTCACAGACGCCCTTCCAGTCGTCCTTGCCCATGAAGCCGTCGAGCGGCGTGAAGGCCCCGATCCCCATCATGATCAGGTCCGAGGTCTCCCGGGTGGTCATCGGCACCTTCTTCAGGCCCGCCGCCTTCTTCTTCTCGTCGGCCAGGGCCTGTCCGTCCAGAAGCAGCGGCTTGAGCTGCTTGCTGCCATGGGGGGGAACGAGCTTAGACATGACGTCCTCCTTCTTCAGTATCAGTGCTTGGCGCCGCGCTTGAACAGGCTGCCGGCCAGAAAGCCGGCGGCCAGCGCGATCGCCACCGTGAATGCCCCGTAGGTGAAGGCGTGGCGCTCCGCCAA
The DNA here is from genome assembly GCA_964574335.1 of uncultured Acidobacteriota bacterium. Lineage (GTDB taxonomy): Bacteria > Acidobacteriota > Vicinamibacteria > Fen-336 > Fen-336 > CAZNNH01. The sequence goes on from CAZNNH010000053.1 coordinate 24,391, forward strand.
GCGGCTGAGCCAGTTCACGAGGCCCGACTGGCGTACGAACAGGTCACTCCTCGCCATCGCCACCGGAGACCCCTCCCGCAGGAAGTGGGTCGTGATTCTGTACTTCCCTTCCGGGGCCTCTGGCGGCAGCCGAAACACGTGGTACAGCATGCCGTCGGGCCCGATCCGAATCGCGTTGCCAAAGACGCCGTACAGCTTGCGCTCCTCCTGGAGCTCGAAGTAGCCCTCCACCACCTCGTCCCGCTCGCCCGGCTGGAGCTCGCCGGAGAGGCTCTCGACGGTGGCCCGCGCCGAGATGGCGCTCAGGCCGACCGCGTGTCCCGACTCGGCCAGCCTCTCGTTGAGCGACGACACGGCGGTGGGCTCCGCACAGGGAAAGAAGCCGTTGCAGGCCGGGCTGTGCAGGTTGACCAGGTACAGGCCGGGGGCGTGGCTGAGCCGGTACTGGCGGACACCCATCCAGAACGCCACCACCCGTCCCTTCTTCATCAGCCGCACCGGCGCGGCCGAGGGTCCTTCCATCACCGCAAAGGCGCTGTCGCATCCGGCCGGCAGCTGCCCGTGGAGGAAGACCTCCTGTCCGGAGAACGAGAACGAGATCGCCACCCGCCGCACCGCCGGGTGCGCGACGGGCTCCACCGGCGGCTCCGGCGCGGCCAGAAGCAGCAGGGAGAGGGCCAGGCCCAGCATCAGTGACCTCCTCCCGAACGCGCGAAGCCGATCAGGAGCGCGGGAGTGGCCAGGAGCTGATACAGCAGCACCCCCATCACCGCAATCACGATCACCGCCAGGAAGACCCGGATCTGCTCGCCCCGGAGATGGCGGGAGGCCATCACGCCGAACTGTGCCCCGATGGTGGAGCCCGCGAACAGCGCCACCGCCAGCAGGATGTCCACGGTGTGGTTGATGATCGCCTGTTGGAGGGCGACGTTCGAGGAGGTGAGCACGATCTGGAAGAGGTCGGTGCCCACCGCCACCCGGGTGGGGATGCCGATGACGTAGATCATGGTGGGCAGCATGATGAAGCCTCCGCCCACCCCCAGGAACGCGGCCAGCACCCCCACCAGGAAGCCCGCACCCACCGGCAAGAGCGCCGAGGTGCGCAGCCCCGACTTCGGGAAGTCCATCTGGAGCGGCAGCCGCCTGAAGGCCAGCGCCAGGCGGCTCGGCCTCGGCTCGCCGGATGCCTTGCCGCGGAGGGTGCTCACGCCCTCGACCAGCATGGCGGAGCCGATGAGGCCGAGCACCACCACGTAGACGAGCTTCAGGAAGAAGTCGAAGTTGCCCAGGTGGCGCAGCAGCGCCACCAGTTGGACGCCGGCGTAGCCGCCGGTCCAGCCGCCCACCACGATGGTGAGACCCATCTTGAAGTCGACGTTGCCGAGGCGCGAGTGGGAGAGGGCACCGGAGCTGGCGCCGGCCGTGATCTGGGCGGCGTCGGTGGCGGCGGCCACCGCGGCCGGGATCCCGATGAAGATCAGAAGCGGCGTCATCAGGAAGCCTCCCCCCACCCCGAACAGGCCGGAGAGGAACCCGACCAGCGCTCCCAACCCGGAGACCAGCAACGGGTTGAGGGCGGTGCCCGCCACGGGGAAGTAGAGGCTGAGCCGCTTGAGCGCGCCCGCGAAGCCGGGCCAATCGGAGGGGTGGACCGCGGCCTTGACCATCTCGGCGTTCACTGCCGGGTGGCAGGTGGTGCAGGTCGCCTCGAGGTTGCCGGGGTGAGTGGGCGACTTGGGGTCGCTGACCGTCCGAACGTCGTGGGCGCGGTGGCAGGAGGCGCAGGTGGCCACGTCGCTGACGCCCATGTCGTGGGCGCGGCCGTGAAACGTGCGCTCGTAGCTCTCCACCACCTGCTCCGAAAGCCCGCTGCCGCGGGTCACGGCGGGGTCTTCGTGGCACTCGGCGCAGGTGAAGACCACCCGCCGGGTCGAGGTGCGCGCGCCACGGGTGCCGGAGGAGAGCACCTCGTGGGCCCCGTGGCAGCTCACGCAGGTCGGCGCGAAGACAGAGCCGTCCGCCAGGCTCTTGGCGTGGACGCTCTCCCGGTATGCGTCGCGGGCTCGGGGGTGGCACCGGCCGCAGGTCGAGGCGATGTTGGCCCGCGCCGTCGGCGAGTCGGCGGCGTCGGTCGCGCCGACGCCATGAGCGCCGTGGCAGTCGAAGCAGGTCAGCGTCTCGGGAGCACAGCCGGCTCCTTCCCGCGATCCCGCATGAACGCTGCTGGCCAGGCCGGCCGGCCCCTCAATGACGGGGTCGTAGCGAGAGGCCGGGTGGCACTCGAGGCAGGCCGCGTCCGCGTTCGCCTGGCAGGTCCGGGAGCGGGCCGACTCCCCCACCGCGAGCGAGTGCCCGCCGTGGCAGGTGACGCAGGCCTCCGGCGCATCGGGCCAGTGCTGGCGGCGGTGGTCGCTGTCGAAGGCGGCCTTCTGGGGGAGGTGGCAGCCGCCGGCGAGACAGGTAACGGCGCTCGAGGTCCGCTCGGCGTCGGGATGGCAGGCGTCGCAGGCCAGCGAGTCGTGGGGAGGGTCGACCGGCGCCGCGGAGGCTGCCGGTCCGGCCGCCAGCAGGACGAGAGCCAGCGCGCCGAGCGACCGCCTGGCGCAGGACGCCCTGGCCATCGGCTACGCCTGCCCGCTCCCCCGGGCCATGCGCTCGTGCACCATGGCCAGGGTGCGATAGAGCAAGTGAGCGAACTTGGAGTAGGGGAAGGTGACGAACAGGGTGAAGACCAGACCGAGGTGCGCCACGTACACGGCAGAGCCGAGGTAGACGGCCCACTGGCTGAGGGCCACGAAACGCAGGATCTCGGTGGCGACCCCGGTCACGATCACGCCCAGCAAGGTCCAGAGGAAGAACCGGTCGAAGGCGTGGGTGTCCCCCACCTGCCGGTCACCCGAGGGCAGGCGATAGGCGTACAGCACCGCGCCTCCGACGACCAGGAAGAGCGCCGAGAGGTTGCCGATCCACTTGACCCAGTGGGTGATCGGCACCGGATAGGTGGCGGCCCCGAGGGGGAGCCAGGAGAACGGCAGATGCTCCTTGTAGAGGTACATCACCGCGAAGCCCGAGGTCACCGCCGCACCGACGAAGCCCCAGAAGAGGAAGAGGTGGCCGAGGCGACGCTGCGAGGAGCCGCTGCACTTGGCGAAGCGCTTGTGGGTGGCGATCTCGCCGAGCACCGGCACGAGCTGGCCGAGGAACGAGCCGCTCCGCTGGGCGCCGGTGCCGAGCAGGCTCCAGAAGCGTAGGCCGCCGATCGCCGCCGTCACCACCGCGAACAGGGCGGCCAGGGTGTAGACGGTGTAGATGAGCGGGTAGGGGACCAGCTCCGCCCAGTGGAACTGCCCCTCGACGGCGAAGCCGTGGGCCGGCGTGGGGATGTGGCTCGCCGGGTAGGCCAGAAGCAGCAGCACCCAGAAGAGGATCGGCAGGCCGATCAGCAGGGGCCAGGTCTTGCCGGCGTTGCCGACCAGCTTCCCCATGAACGATGGGGTGGCGAGCCTTTCGACCACCAGGCCGCGCAGCACCTGCAGCACGTCGCCGGGCTGGGCGTCACGCGGGCAGCGCAGGTTGCAGTCGTTGCACTGGTGGCAGAGCCAGACCGAGGGGTCGGCGGCCAGCCGGTCGACCAGCCCCCACTGTGCCCACAGCATCTGTCGCCGCGGGAACGGTGCCTCGGCCGGCGCCAGCTCGCAGACCGCCGAGCAGGTGGCGCACTGATAGCACTTTGCCGCCGAGGCGCCACCCCGCCTTGAAAGCTCGGCGCGGAAGTCCTCGGAGGGGGCGAGGGCCGTCGTCGATGCCATGTCTCCTCCCTCAGAATCCCTTCATGGGGTTGGCGCCCAGCTCCTCGAGCTCGGCGGCGAAGCCGTCCAGCAGCTCGGGGATCCGAGACGCCTCGTCGTGGGCCAGCTCGATGAACTTGATCCGCTCCGGCTCGAGCGCCAGGCGGGTGAGCGTCTCCTGGATGTTCCCCAGCCGGGTGTGGGCCAGCTCGGATCCCCGCACGAAGTGGCACTGGTAGTCGTCGCCGGTCTTGCAGCCGATCAGGATCACGCCGTCGATCCCCCGCGAGAGCGAGTCGGCGATCCAGACCAGGTTGACCGAGCCCAGGCAGCGGATCGGGATCACCCGGGTCCAGGGGTTCCAGCCCTGGCGCGCGGCCGCAGCCGCGTCGAGGGCGGGCAGCGCATCGTTCTCGCACAAGAGGGCCACGATGCGCGGCTTCTCGTCGAACTCCTCGGGGACCGACATCGCCTTGATCATGCTGGCGACGCCGTCGACCGAGTAGGTGGGGAAGCTGATGATGCGCTCCGGGCAGGCGCCCATGCAGATGCCGCAGCGGCGGCAGCGGAGCGGGTTGAGCTGGGGGGTTCCCTTCTGGTCTTCGTTGAGGGTGCCGAACGGGCACTCCTCGGTGCAGCGCTTGCACTGGGTGCAGCGCTGCAGGAAGAAGTCGGGGATGGCGATCTCGCCGGAACGGGGGTGGACGGCCTCCGAGCGCCGGGCCGCCTCGATGCACTGCACCGCCTTCATGGCGGCGCCCCAGCCGTCCTCCACCGCCTGCGAGACGTCCATCGGGGCGCGCAGGGCGCCGGCAGCGTAGATGCCGGTCCGGCGCGACTCGTACGGGAAGCAGATGAAGTGCGAGTCGGGGAAGCCGTAGCGGAGCACCGGCAGGTCGGGTCCCTGACGATAGTCGAGGTTGAGGATCTCGGTGCCGTCGTGGCGCTTGAGCTCCTCGACCTTCTTGCGGGCCTCCGCCTTCTGGGTCTCGGACTCGCCGGTCTCGGCCCGGCGCTGGGCGTCCCGGAGGCTACGGATGGCCTCGCCGTCGGCGGAGTTGGGGACCATCCCCACCGCCAGCACCACCAGGTCGGCCTCGAGGTCGACCGCCTCGCCGAGCAGGCTGTCCTTGACGTGGATGGTGAGCCGGCCGTTGCCCTTGACCGACTCCACCTCGCCCCGCGCGAAGAGGGTCCCCGGCTGTGCCTGAACCGCGGCGTAGAACCGCTCGAGCTGGCCGGGGGTCCGCATGTCCTTGTAGACGGTGGCGGTCTCGACCTGGGAATGCCGGGCGTGGATGACCGCGATCTGCCGGAGCGTTCGGCCGCAGCACTCGGCCGAGCAGTAGGGGAGGTGCTCGGGGTCACGCGAGCCCGCGCACTGCACGAACAGGACCCGCTTCGGGAGCTGGCCGTCGGACGGCCGCTTCAGGTCGCCCTGGGCCAGAATCCGGTCCAGCTCGTCGGAGGTGACCACGTTCGGCGAGCCGCCGTAGCCGAGGTGGCCGAGGCGGTTGGCGTCGTAGGGCCGCGCTCCGGTGGCCTGGACGATGGCGCCGGCGGTGAAGCTCTCGGCCTTGCCCTGGCTTTCGACCTCGACCTTGAGCTGGCCGGGCTGCCCGGAGATGGCCTTGATGCTTGCGCTCTTCAGGACCCGGATCCGGGGATCGGCCTCGACCTCGGCGATCCGTGCCGGCAGCGGGTTGGTCTGCAGCCTTTCGTACGGGGGCGCCTCCGGCACCACCTGCTCCAGGGAGGCGGTGGGGCCGCCGAGCCGGTCCGACTTCTCGACGATCACCACCGGGTGCCCCATCCCAGAGGCGGCCCGGGCCGCCTCCAGACCGGCCACCCCGCCGCCCACCACCAGCACCATCGCCTCGATCGACTCCTCGACAGACTTGGTGGGTGTGGCCTTGGAGAGGCGCGCCAGGCCCATCCGGACGAGGTCGTCGGCCAGGAGCTGGGTGTCCTCGTCCTTCGGTGGGTGCGACCAGGCCACCTGCTCGCGCAGGCTGACACGCTCCACGGCGAGCTGCAGCGGATCGAAGGCGAGCTCGGCCTGCTTGGCGCGCGAGGAGCAGGCGGCCAGCAGCACGCCCTCGAGCTGGTGCTCGGCGACGGCGTCGTCGATCAGCTTGCGCCCCTCCGGCGCGCAGAGGCAGGCGTGCTCGAGACACACTGCCGGCTTGCTCTCCTCGGCGCTCGACTTGAGCTGGGCCAGATCGACGGCCTCGCCGATCCCGCAGCCGCTGCAGCAGAAGACCCCAAAGCGCTCCATCCTAGGAAGCCCTCCTTCCCGCAGCCGTGATGGCCTTGGCGGCCGCCCCGGTGGCATCCCGTACCGAGGAGGCGACATCCTCGGGGCGCCGCGCCACGCCGGCGACCAGGACGCCGGCGCCCGGCTGGTCCAGCGCGAACCCATCCTCGTCCTGAGTCACCGCGATCGGCAGCCCGCCGTCCCGCAGGCTCGGGACCATCCCCGTGGCCAGCACCACCAGGTCGGCCCGGGTCTCGTCGATGCGTCCCGACTCGACGTCCTCGACCTTGAGGCGGAGACCGCCGTCGGCCTGCTCCACCTTCCCAACCTTGCCCTTGACCAGCTTCACCCCCTGGAGCGCGGCCACCTTGGTCAGCATGTCCTCGTTGCGCCCCGGCGCCCGGCGGTCGATGTAGTAGATGGTGACCTCGCTCTCCGGGAGCAGCTCGCGCACGTAGGTCGCCTGCTTGAGCGAGGCCAGGCAGCAGACCGCGGAGCAGTAGGGGAGGTGGTTGACGTCGCGCGAGCCCGCGCACTGCACGAAGGCCACCCGACGCGGCGGCTGGCCGTCGGAGGGGCGGAGGATCCGGCCCTGGGTAGGGCCGCTCCTGCTCGCCAGCCGCTCCATCTGGACGTTGGCGATCACGTCCGGGAAGCGACCACCGCCGAGCTCGGGGAGCCGCTCGATGGGATAGGGTGACCAGCCGGTGGCCAGGATCGTCGCACTGACCTCCAGCGTCTCCTCGCGGGCCTGGGCCTCGAGATCGATGGCCTGGTACTGGCAGGCATCGACGCAGGCGCGGCACCCGTCGGGACAGGCCTGGCGGTCGAGGACGAAGCGGTGGGGCCAGGCGTTCGGGTGCGGCAGCCGGATCGCCTTAACCTCACCCATCCCCAGGTTGAAGGGGTCCTTGACGCTCTTGGGGCAGGCCTCGGAGCAGGCACCGCAGGCGGTGCAGCGCTCGTTGACATAGGCCGGCGCCCGGCGGAGCGTCACCTTGTGGGAGGGGCCTCCGTTGTGGGCGGCGGTCAGCTCGGTCCCCGTCAGCACGCGCAGGCGCGGGTTGCGCTCGAGGCGGCGGATGTTGATCTCCATGCCACACGACGGGGGGCAGAGCTTGGGAAAGTATTGGTGGCTCTTCAGCACCCGGCCGCCGACCGTGGGCTCACGCTCGATCAGCACCACCGAGCGTCCCGCCTCGGCGGCCTCCAGGGCCGCCGTCACGCCGGCGATGCCGGCGCCCACCACCAGGATGGGGAGCTGGTTGTCTTGGTTCATTCGGTCCTCCGGGGGGGCTCGACGGGCTGCCTCGCCTTCAGCGTGGGCTCGGCGAACAGGGCGAAGCGGAGCCAGCGGAAGGCGAAGCGGAGCAGCTCGTCGTCGTCCCCGCGCATCCTCTCGACCAGCTCCTCCTCGAGCTCGAAGCGGCTCAGGAAGCTGGACTCGAAGACGAAGCAGCGGAACTTGTCGAGGTCGTAGCAGGCGGTGAAGAACATCTCCATCCGCTTCGGGTCGAGCTGGCGCCCGCCGATGAACCAGGGATGGGAGACGATCTCACGGAAGCCCACCTCCAGGTCCTCGCGCTGGGCGATGCCCTGGTCGGAGCGCCACTCCTCCACGGTCCAGTTCCGCCCGCCGCCGTGGCCTTCGCAGAAAGAGTCCTCGAGAAGGAAGTACAGCGGCTGGGGCTCGACGCCGGCTCGGGCCGGGGGCAGCGCCATCGCCACCGGGTACATGCGGCACGACCAGGGCCGATCCTCGTACACGGTGCAGCCGCCCTCGCCCACGAAGCTGCAGCGTTTCTCGGGCGTGTCGGACATCCGCAACATGACGGTGGGGAGCTTCAGCTCCTTGGTGAGCGGGATCAGGCAGTGCCGGTGCAGGAACTCGGTGGTGGTCAGCCCCAGCCGGCGCGACAGGCGCAGCACGTCGACCGGGGTCATCAGGATGTTGACGTCGGCGCAGCACTTGGTGAAGCACGGCACCTGGGGGTGGCAGGCGAAGCAGAACGGCTCGTCGGCATGGAGCTGCCGCTTACCCTCGAGGTCGGGGGGGACGTTGGAGATCGTGGCGGTTGAGCTCATGGCTGGGATCCTCCTCCCTGGGCGTCCTCGGCGGTCTCCTCCGCGGTCACCTCGGCATCGAGGATCTGGGACTTGAGCGCGTCGGGTGACCAGACCGGCAGCGGCGAGGCCTGGTTGGTGGCCGGGTCGATCCGGAACCGGTAGGACGACTTGACCCCGTACTGCTTCTCCATGTGCTCCCAGCCGTGGCGGTAGTAGGGGCAATCGTCATTGAAGCAGGCGACGTGGAACGGCGACTCCCACCCGCCCGCCTCCGGAAGGGAGAAGGGCTTGAGCGGTTGATCACAATGGGGGCAGCGGGGTTTCGTCATGACGTCCCCTTCCGGGGCAAAGGGCGAGGGGGCTCGCCCCAGGCGCCGCGGAGGCGCCCGGGGCGAGAACGAAGGCGACTAGCCGCCGAGCAGCTCGGTGTCGGCAGCAGGCTTGAACATCGGGATGATCGGCCGCTTCATCACGTCCCACTTGTTGGTGTTCGCGTCGTACTTGCAGTTGACGAAGCAGTGCCAGTCCTTCTCGTCGATCTTGGGGAAGTCGGCACGGAAGTAGTAGCCCGGCCACCGCGTCTCCTCGCGGAACAGCACGGTGCGGACGTGGGCCTCGGCCTGGAACATCCGGTGGTAGTTCTCCCAGGCCCGCATCAGCTCGTGCAGGTCGGAGGCGCCGAGCTTCTCGGAGTCCTCCTTGAGCAGGACCAGCAGCTCCAGACCCCGGTCGAGCAGCGGCTTAGAGGTGGTGAACTGCGACGACACGCCGCCCGCGTACTCGTCCATGATCTTCTGGAGACGGAACATGAACATCTTGGGGACGATGTAGTTGGGGTTGACGTCGGTCTGGGTGGTCGCGCCCTTGTGCTTGTCGAAGGTGGCCATCGGCCGCAGCGTCAGCTCCTTCAGCTTGGCGACCTCGTCGTCGGACACGTCGGGCTTGGCCGGCTTCTCGTTGACCAGGTAGCGGATCGCGGACTTGCCCGCGATGCGTCCCTCGGCATGCGACCCCGAGGAGAACTTGTGCGACGAGGCGCCCGTGGCGTCGCCGGCGCAGAAGATCCCCTTGATGGTCGACATGCTCTCGTAGCCCCAGAAGTACTCGTCGGGGGCCAGGTCCTTGGGACCGCTCACCCAGGCGCCCGAGGCGCCGGAGTGGGAGCCGATGAAGTAGGGCTCGGCGGCGGCGATCTCGGAGGACTTCTCCTCGGGGGCGGTGTTGGTGGCCGCCCACAGGATCGCCTGCGAGATGGTCATGTCGAGGAAGTCCTCCCACGCCTCGGACTCCAGCTCCTTCATCTTCTTCTTGTAGGTCTTCTCGTCCGGAGACTGGTCGGCGATCTTCTTGATCGCCTCCTCGGTACGCATGTAGATCGGGCCCTTGCCCGCCATCACGTCGAGCATGCCGAGGTAGTTGCGCAGGTTGGCCGGGATCGGCTTGACCTGGCCGTAGGGACCCCAGTTGCTCAGCTCGGGACGCCGCTCCACCATGTACTCGCCGCCGAAGGCGTTGGTCGCCCGCGACTTGAAGAGCAGGAACCAGGCCCCGACCGGGCCGTAGGCATCCTTGAAGCGGACCGGGATGAAGCGGACCTCTTGACAGGTCATCTCGGCGCCGGCGGCCAGGGTGAAGTACGCGGATGCTCCGGCGTTCCACGGCGGATACCAGGCGCGGCCCAGGCCCTCACCGGAGGACCGGGGCTTGAACACGTGGACGGCGCCGCCCATCGACACCAGCACCGCACGTGCCTTGAAGATGTAGAACTTGTTCTCGCGGACCGAGAAGCCGTAGGCGCCTTTGCACACGTCGCCGTCCATGATCGGGCCCACGATGAAGACGCGCTCGTAGATGTTCTCGGCGCCGAGGGCGTTCTTGGCGGCCTCGGCCACCACCACCTTGTAGGACTCGCCGTTGATCATGAGCTGCCAGCGGCCCTCGTGGACGTAGGCGCCCTTGTCGTCCTTCCAGATCGGCAGGCCCCACTTCTCGAAGAGGTGGACCGAGGAGTCGACGTGGCGGGCGATGTCGGCCACCAGGTCCTCACGGGTGACGCCCATCAGGTCGTTGCGGACGTAATCGACGTAGCTCTTGACGGTGTTCTGACCGTCCTTGAGCCCGACGTACTGGTTGATGGCGGAGAGGCCCATCGCCACCGCGCCGGAGCGGTCCATGGCCGCCTTGTCGACGACGGTGACCTTCAGGTTGTTCTTCTTGGCCCAGTAGGCGGCCTCGACGGCGGCGCCGCAAGCGGCCATCCCGCCGCCCAGGATGAGGAAATCAGTTTCGACGATGACGTTCTCGAAGTCTTGCATGTTCCCTCTCCCCTCCTACTTGGTCCAGACGCTGGGAAGCCCCAGCGACTCGGGCTCGGCGGACAGCGTCGGACCCTCGAGGTCGGAAGCCGCCTTGAAGCCGCCCTGCGGGTCGGCCTTGCCCTCGGGCGTGGTGCGGATCGGGAACTTGAAGCGCTTCAGCGTCCCGTTGCGGAACTTGACGGTCCACATGATGTTGTCGGTGGACCGCAGCGGCACGACGGAAGCGCCGAGGGGCACGAAGTCGGCGTAGCCACGGACGTCAATGGCCTGGACCGGGCAGATCTTCACGCAGTTGTAGCACTCCCAGCACATCTCCGGCTCGCGGTTGTA